>QENA01000028.1 GCA_003331045.1 Candidatus Tokpelaia sp. JSC189 | reverse complement strand
TCTTCCAACGCTTCCGCCTCTAATGCCTCAATATGATCCTCATAGGCCCGGGAGTTCAAAAGCCACTCATCAACATCGCTATCTTCATCAATCTTATCACCAAAATATCTTATATAGGCCTCCGCAACTTCTTCCGTAATATCTTCAACCGTGCGGTCATTGTAGTTAATACGCACAACCTTTTGGACGCCTTCAAAACCCTCAAGTTTCTTGGCAACATCTTTGATCGTGGCAATAGGGCCATTATATGCAACGTTTTCATCGCATCCAGCGTCTACAAAAATAACTGTTTCATCAGCTTGAATAAAAGGTGTGTTCATGTGACTTACTCCATAATACCAGATCAGCTCACCAAAAGCGTCTTCGTGGTGGTTGTTTATGTGAGTAATATATACCAATTTGGATTATTATAGTCAATACCATAATGGACTATTTTTGTATTTTTTTATATAGGCATTCCACCTGCACCGAATCAACCACGCTCCGCAGTCGGTCGCGTGGGGCAAATGGGGGGGGTAAAGCAGGCAAAAGTCTATGTAACGCGGGGATACGAGGCGATGCCCTCGCAAACAGAATTACAACCTCTAACGGAGCCGGTACGGATAATAAAAAAACCCCGCCGAAGCGGGGTTATCTATCAACACCATACAAAAGTTTGCTATCACAATCTCGTATGGTGGCCCTTGTTAGGGTCTTAATTGCTGATCCCATTAAGGGAGAGCAGCACTCATAGAGATACATATCCTAAGATATCATTTTTGTCAAGTGTGATAAACCGAGACCATGTAAAACACACTTATGAATTACAGACATGATCTCTCTGCCAACTGGCTTTGTGTAATACTGTCTTTTACCATAGCGATCTTTTTCGCCACGAATCAAATCAAGTCTATGAAAGCCAACGGCGTTTAGCATATCACCTTTAACCCATACCTTTTAAGAGCTAAACGGTGCAGGCATAACAAAGGGAAGCTCAATCTCCTTGTTATAGGGCATAACAGGATCAGGTGCTGACGTGCTTAGCGGAACTACAGTGCATAAATGCGGCCTCATTGCTATAGGTGGCGTTATAATTATCACCGGACGCCTCTTTACCATTTCCGGAGGGCTAAAACCTCTATCAAAATTGCACAATACAATACACCCTATCCCCGGATTATATTTTATAGACAAATTCTTCCCCTCACATATCAATAAAAAAGCACCGGACGCGGGCTAAGGCTTCCGAAGAATCCATAAGACTTTACCAACAATTCGCACTTCTTCACCATCTGTTGCGCCATTAACCTTAATTGGCTCTTGGTGATTAGGATCGTTGCTTTCTGGCCAAAGTTCAAATCCTTCAGCCGTCTGCCTAATGCGCTTTGCAGTACGCTCAACCATCTGTCCGTTGAACCGACTGCGTTCAACAATAACAAGATCGTTTGGAGCTACATCAATTCCAGCTTTTATTATGTCCAAGCAAATCAATTGGTCGCCATTATTTGCTATTTTATTTAAGCAATTACCATCAACTTTAAGAGCAAACTGCAAATTGGTAGGATACCCTCCAGCACTTGGAACAAGCTCAATATCATCAAAGCCAAAGTCCATATCACCAACAGCCATCCATGCATTTGCTGCAACCTTGCCTATAACGGGGATCATTCCAACTGAAAAATTGGATGGTTTTAGACCTTCACCATCAGAAAAAAGTAATTGATAAGGCTCAACACCCAAATGAGGGGCAAGTTTTTCAGCCCATTCTTTTGTCAATTTTCGTTCTGATAATTCAAGGCGTTTTATTTGTGGCTGTGTAGTGCCAGCTTTTTCTGCCAGTTGAACTTGTGTCAGGCCTATTTCTTTTCGCAATTTCCGAATGATATTCATAAAAGCCAATATATACCAATATGGTTTTTTATATCAAAAACCAAAATGGATTATTCCTATTGATTAAAATAGTCCATTATGGTATTTGTTTTGATTATGAGAAAATTAAAGTCATATCTTATCAATAATAAACTGTCGCAAGCTGAGTTTGGTATGCAGATTGGCGTGTCGCAGGTAGCAATAAACCGTTATCTACGCGGATTGAGATTCCCAGAACCCGAGATTGTTATAAAAATCGAGCAAGCAACCGATGGTATTATCGGGCCTGCCGACTGGTATGCTGACTTGTATCCCCGCCCGTGCAAACAAGGCAGGGCGACATGAACACTCCAATCACACAGGAGCCATTACGGCGCAATCTTAATACCTCAAGGGCTTGCCCGCAGTCTCTTTGCGGTGGTGCGGGCGTGGGCGGGAGGTCATGATGGCTCAACATGCCCTTTGCAAACAGGGCGATCCCTTTTTCTGCGCTCTTGAGGTTTTGTCCGGAGGATATGCCATGAAGGTTAGAGGGTAGCAAGCTGGTTTTGACCTCATTTCGTTTACAAGCGAGGAGAGGGTCTGAACAAAGGAAAGATAGCCCCGTTATCTGGCCTGCATGATGATTTAGGGGCACAGATGAAGACGGTTTGTGTTCAGGCAAGAGTGATTGAGAGATCAGGCTAATTTATTTTTTTTGGTATTAAAGGGTCCTCGAAGGATGTGGAATATCTGGCGGCACGATTGGAGTTTGCCAGAGTGTTGGCTGGACTGTCGGCCACTTGGGAGATTGCATGTAATGCAGAAG
>QENA01000027.1 GCA_003331045.1 Candidatus Tokpelaia sp. JSC189 | reverse complement strand
CTTCTGCATTACATGCAATCTCCCAAGTGGCCGACAGTCCAGCCAACACTCTGGCAAACTCCAATCGTGCCGCCAGATATTCCACATCCTTCGAGGACCCTTTAATACCAAAAAAAATAAATTAGCCTGATCTCTCAATCACTCTTGCCTGAACACAAACCGTCTTCATCTGTGCCCCTAAATCATCATGCAGGCCAGATAACGGGGCTATCTTTCCTTTGTTCAGACCCTCTCCTCGCTTGTAAACGAAATGAGGTCAAAACCAGCTTGCTACCCTCTAACCTTCATGGCATATCCTCCGGACAAAACCTCAAGAGCGCAGAAAAAGGGATCGCCCTGTTTGCAAAGGGCATGTTGAGCCATCATGACCTCCCATCTTCCACAGAGCCAACAGGGCGTCCTCGTTTGATCCTGTATTTCCAGAATTCTCCGCTTCATAATCCAGTGCATGACGTTAATCGTCATGCTGTTGCTATAATGCGCTATAACGCCGGCCATCAGCAGCGTTTGGGATGTTAGTATAATTATCAAGAAATCCTTCCAGCCGTTCACATTCAACAGGTGTTAAACCTCTGATAGAAAAAAATAATTACTTCAAATCTCAGCATAAAACTCCTTTTTATGCGATATCTTCTTTCGAGTTCACTCGAAAAAAGCGCCAATTGCCACTTTCCCATCTGTTGCTTTTGAGATTGCAATTATTGTTTCACGTCTCGCATTCTGCTGACCACTGATTATGCGATAGAGCGATTGACGTGAGATGCCTGCTTTTTTCGCAATCTCGACAAAAGGGATGTCGTTCTCTTTTGAATAAATAATCAATGGATGTTTTTTGTTCATAGAAACATTTGTAACGTTAAACGTGACTTATGTCAATATTAAATTGTAACGTTATAGGTGACCAAAATGCTCTGTTAATTTGCTATAATTGAATGATGAAGAAAGCAGCACTTGGAAAACATTTTATAAGACAGTGGCGAAAATACCGAGGGTTATCTCTTCGTAAGCTCGCTGATAGAATGGAGATTGAGCCTGGAGTTCCTCTGACTTCTCATGCTAATATTGGTCGGATTGAAACTTTTCAGCAGCCATATTCCCAAGAAATTCTTGAAGCGATTGCTATATCTTTAAATGTTTCTGTTACAGATCTATTAACGGTAGATCCGACAAAAGATGGGGAAATTGTTGATTTATTACGCTTGATTAAGGATGAAAATCGCGAACAGATAACAAAAGTGTTAAGAGTTTTAACAGGCACAGATTGTTAAACGAAGAGAGGGGTTAGAAGATAGTGAGTGATAAGATCAATCTTCGAGAACGAAAATAAATCATAGCCATGCACCCAAAACAATTACAAAAGAGATTAATTATATGGGGCAAAAAGCTAAATTAGCAAAGAAAAAATAGCGATTAAAATTTATATTTTTCTACGTATATCTATACGAATAATTTCAGGCGCAGGTATATAGATTACCTCTGTTCCCCATCCATTTATTATTTATTTTTTTGTGAGCAACATACATCGAAACGTCTCCCTTACCTTCAAGCATAAAGGGGCCGTATTGCATGTTATTGAATTCCTGTACATTTTCGCTTAGAAGTATATTCTCATTTTTCAGGTATATATCAAAGCTGGGTATCTGCATATTTTACGTTATCTTTATAATGTTGTCCACGTAGATGATGAATCATCAACACAGCTTATTTTTTTATTTAAATGGAATTTTTAAAATTTACGCCATTATATAGAAATAATTCCTGTTGTTAAAATTGATGTAATACAAGCTATTATAGTATTATCACCCATATATTTCATTAAATGCTAGAAAACCAAAAAAGCCATATACAAGCGTTATAAAATTGTATCGATTTGTTTATGATGATCACGAATACCAATGTGAGCGATGTAATATCCGATATAGTCTGATACCAGCGTAACAAGAGTAGGTAATGGTAATTCGAATAAAGAGGCCGTGTCTGTCATCTCTTATCCTCTGTAAGATTATATAAACATCAATTAATCTTAAAAAAATATATCTTAAAGTTTATTACCTTGGAGAGGACTGGGGTTTTGCGAAAGATCCGCCAGCCTCTATACAAAAACATGTGGTAAGACTAGGGAATCAATGGCCTTGTCATTACATCCGAGTCGGACTTGGGACAACTAGCCAAGGCACCTTCTCAAGCACCCGTCGTCTGTTTCCAGCATCACCGTAGAACTCTCAACCCTCGCAAATGCAGTTTCACCAGCAAGGGAATTTAACCCCGTGATGCTGATGCCGATTAAAATCACATATGAATTTGCTATCGTTAAAAAATATGCAAAAAGTATAATTTGTTATTGACAATATTTATGCAATTAGCATAATGATATCTATATCAACCATTCTGGATTTTCTGCGATATTGAGGAGGAATATTTAATGCTGAGAGCGAATGGATATAGGAGTTACATTGTAGGGAAGGAAAGCGATGATGATCGTGATTTTAGGAGATTGAGAGAATATGAAGCTGGGAAAGGATATGCTGGAAGGCATGGGGTTTATATTTTTGATAAAGATTTGAAGGGCAATTTTATAACGGGCGATGTCTGGAAAATGGATATCTGCCTGAAAACGATATCTACCCCGTCATGTTTTTATGAGAGGTATTATGATTGATGAATAAGGCTCCGTTTATGAAGAGAGATGAGTGTCTATTCGTATTTTATGAGAATGGAGAACATTTGGGGTATGGGTGGCCGATTTTGAGTCCTGAAGATGTAATTGAGAAGATTAGTGGGACGGATGGAGTGATGAGGATTGATCGTTATGACCTTATTTCGCATATGGGAGAGGATATTACG
>QENA01000026.1 GCA_003331045.1 Candidatus Tokpelaia sp. JSC189 | reverse complement strand
CTTCTGCATTACATGCAATCTCCCAAGTGGCCGACAGTCCAGCCAACACTCTGGCAAACTCCAATCGTGCCGCCAGATATTCCACATCCTTCGAGGACCCTTTAATACCAAAAAAAATAAATTAGCCTGATCTCTCAATCACTCTTGCCTGAACACAAACCGTCTTCATCTGTGCCCCTAAATCATCATGCAGGCCAGATAACGGGGCTATCTTTCCTTTGTTCAGACCCTCTCCTCGCTTGTAAACGAAATGAGGTCAAAACCAGCTTGCTACCCTCTAACCTTCATGGCATATCCTCCGGACAAAACCTCAAGAGCGCAGAAAAAGGGATCGCCCTGTTTGCAAAGGGCATGTTGAGCCATCATGACCTCCCATCTTCCACAGAGCCAACAGGGCGTCCTCGTTTGATCCTGTATTTCCAGAATTCTCCGCTTCTCTCTGGCGCTCATCATTCATTAAATCTTCTGATGCGTTCAGCCGTATCCGGCCAAACACGGCCGCCAGTACCCATAGACAAACCAAAATCTTTAAATGCTCCTCACTTGCGCCCGTGCTTGTACTAAGGAGGCATAGGGCAAACTGTTTTTGTTAGACATTGCCGAACTGTTAAAGTCATGCTGTGCTTCCTCGTTTGAAGGGGCGGGGAATAGAAACAGCTAATGACTTATAGGAAACACCAACAATGTGCCGTGACGCTGCTTTGGCAATCATTGTATCCCAATAAATAGCAGGAACAGAACCACGTCTACGCATAGCTTTTGCTGTTCCATAAGCGACGCCTATGTCATCAGAAAAAACCTTTAAAGAAGGCCAAGAATCTATAATATCTCTATGGGTCATGATCGATCAGGTATAACATATACCTTTTATCTGTCAAGACATAAAGATATTACTTGTACCTTATTTAGGGGTACAATTTAGACCATGAATATTGATCTTAAAAAATTAGAACGCATTGCTCGTGCTAAACGTCTTGTGCAGGCCCGAAAGGAAGCTGGCTTTACTGGTCCAACTTCTGTCGCCAATATGCTTGATATAAATGTTAATAATTACAAGGCTCACGAAGCTGGAAGAAACGGTTTTGAAGCTGTTGACGGGAAACGCTATGCTAAAGCTTTTAATGTAAGCCTTAAATGGCTCATGCTTGGCGAAGGCCCATCACATGATCTTTCAGAAAAGGTTGTTACAGTTCAACCGGTTCCAATAATCTCGTGGGCTAGCGCCGGCGAGATGACCGGTCAAAAGCCTATTACTGATACATCTGATTTTCCCACCATAGACGCAATAAACCTACCAGAAGGCGAATGGATTGCTCTTCGCGTTGATGTTTCGTCTATGAATAAAATTAGTCCGCCAGATTCTATCATATTCGTAAATATAAGGGATAGGCTTTTGGTGTCTAACGGCTACTATATCATTGTCGATGGGACAGGCAAAGCCACATACAAGCGGTATAGACCGAAACAAACACCACCTTGGCAATCAGTATCATATGAAAAGATCGAACCGCCAAAGCTTGAAGGTACGATAAAGGTGATTGGCCGCGTTCGGCGCTCTGTTATCGATATGTAAATGCGAGAAAAACTAGGGTGGCAACAACGACACCCCTAATGGATCAAGTTATCTTTGATTCAGTGGAACAAGCAGAAGAGCTTGTAGAAAACAGCTTGAATAGTGACGTTATGTACTATTATGGGAAGCCAAGAACATCTTATACACCATGGTTTCGTGATGCAATTGAAAAGGTTTCTGAGCGAAAGGCAAAAGAGATTCGATTGCGATTTGTTTGACTACCCCGGGTGGGGAATCCGAAGCTTTAGAAAGGATGGTCGAGATTATCAGGCACCATTATTCACATTTTTTATACGATTATACCTAGGGCTGCAATGTCTGCAGGGACTATAATGAGCATGGTGGGGCTGATAAAATACTTATCTTAGCACTTGGTTACTTGGACAGGGATGTATGAAGAGTTAGTTTAAAACATTGAAGTTTTATGAGTTGGAGAAATTTTGCGATATTTCTCCTGTTAGATTTCATGCGCCAGGCCATTGGTAAAATGGGTGAAGTTTTCAACCGTGTCATGAAGGTGATCTTGTTGAGATTAACAGCGAGCATAAGCGTCTTCCAATACCAAAAACAAACCGTGAAATCGTTGAACACGGTAGGAGTATTATATATACATGCAGAGGCTATCTTAAGGGTTGTTTGACCACCCAAAGAGAGAAAGATAATTCTTTTTGTAAAACCTTCTTCACGTACATTCGTGGTGAATGGGTCAAAAAGAGTGAGTTTTTAGCATGAGACCGCTGCGGCCTTACCAGATCAAAGCACTCAGTGACCTAAATCTCTTTCTTGGCCGGTAAAAGAAGACCTATGTTACTGGCCCCTACGGGTTTTGGAAAAACGCTTCTGGCTGCTGATGTTTGTTAAAAAATGGTGGTAGAAATGGTGCATGTGAAGGGATGCAAGAACATACAGCGAGACTTGAATCAGACGTTGAGTACATCAAGAGAGATGTCCGTGATACGAAGGAAGATATACAGAGAATAGAAATAGCTATTAACAAAAATAGAGGGAAAAATATCCACACATGATTGAATGCTTGGAGCTCTTCTTGCGGGAGTTGGGGCAGTCCTTTTAGGTGTATTTGTTCCCCTACTGTTAAAATTTTTCTCCTAATTTTACCTCCATTTGAACATCACTCCATTCCCCCCATGCGATAGGCCGCGAATAGCCGATGATTCGAGGGTTAGTGTGATTATATAAAAAATAATTGCAAAAGGTATAATTTATATCTTTTTTTGCTTGACGTTATAAGGTACAATTTGTATCGTTAAACAACGAGCACATCGAGCTCATTCTGAATTATTGAGGAGGAATATTTAATGCTGAGAGCGAATGGATATAGGAGTTACATTGTAGGGAAGGAAAGCGATGATGATCGTGATTTTAGGAGATTGAGAGAATATGAAGCTGGGAAAGGATATGCTGGAAGGCATGGGGTTTATATTTTTGATAAAGATTTGAAGGGCAATTTTATAACGGGCGATGTCTGGAAAATGGATATCTGCCTGAAAACGATATCTACCCCGTCATGTTTTTATGAGAGGTATTATGATTGATGAATAAGGCTCCGTTTATGAAGAGAGATGAGTGTCTATTCGTATTTTATGAGAATGGAGAACATTTGGGGTATGGGTGGCCGATTTTGAGTCCTGAAGATGTAATTGAGAAGATTAGTGGGACGGATGGAGTGATGAGGATTGATCGTTATGACCTTATTTCGCATATGGGAGAGGATATTACG
>QENA01000025.1 GCA_003331045.1 Candidatus Tokpelaia sp. JSC189 | reverse complement strand
TATTTACAAATCGCCGAGAGCGTCCCGACAAAACCCCAAGATGCGGCGTCTTCAAAAAGTTAGCTGGACCATCGGGAAATAAGGTTCCAGAAAGCTGATCGACCATAAGGATAAGAATATTCGGACGGATCTTCATATGCATTCACCTGTTGTTTGAGTTTGCATCGACATACATCTCCGACCCGTGAAGCTACGATGCTCACAGTCGAAATCAACAAAATCACATCATGGCCTACAAAGATTCTTCATTTTTGAGCCAGAGGAATAGAGTAAATCCTACACCTGATGATCGCGGTCCATTTACGTTCATTGTGTTTGTTCATAATGAATAACGATTGCGTCTAGTAAACATCTTGAATTATGATGTTACGGAATCCTCCCCGCATTTGTAGCATACCAACTTCTCTTTATGCTAGAGTCTGTTTTTGTTATGCTAGAGTCTGTTTTTGAGTGATTGATCATTCAGGATCTGGATCCAGAATTACCATATTGGCGATTGCGCCGAAAGCAATAGTGACCATAAACAGAGAGAGACCCTTGTATATCGCAAACGCGCAATGCCAACATCTATCCCAATAACTCTAAGTCGCTTAATGGCTTGTTTACTTCGCACGTCCTGTATGTATCGGAAAAACCATCTACCCACCTATTGTAATATCGAAACCAACCAATCTTTAGGTAGAAATATCACCTGTTCCATTCATCTAAACAGATTTTCTGTGGCTGCAACCGTGAAACTCTCTAAATAGAGTTTGAGCATCATAATATTCGATCATTATAATACTTGTCTTTTGCATAAGCTTTCGGATATTCATCAACGTAGAAAAATTCATCGCACACAAAACCAATACCATTGAAGATGGTTGCATTTAAACGTTTAAGGAAATTTCACTGAATGAGGATTTTTATGAAGAAGTCTTTTTTTGATACTGTTTCAAAAGTATCGATACTTTGTATGTTGTCCACTTTGAACATAGGGATCGTGAATGGTTATGCAAAACCTTCCCTGGAAAAAAATGGAGATGTTGAGGGTAAAGGTTTTGGGGACGGATCCTTTAAAGGCGACAAGATAATAGTTGGTAACTATCGCCCGGGATCTGTGACTGTTAAGGATGGCGGCTCTATTCATACCGAAATAAGCATTCTAGGCAGACATAAGGACGTAAAAGGAGTGGTTATACTCGACGGTCCTGGATCTGTTTGGGAAAATACGCAGACTTCAAGCGACCTGAAAGCAGGTATGATTATCGGGTTACAGGGCGAAGGGTATTTCACTGCTCAAAATGGTGCATCCGTACGCGATACCGAGACGATCATAGGGTATCATGGAAAGGCTGAGGATAATGTACCGTCTAGTAGGGGGTATGTGTGGGTTGACGGTGCTGGTACAACCTGGAAAACATCGGGTGATTTTAAGGTTGGCTTCTCAGGACAGGGGGAACTTCATATTAAAAATGGTGGAGCCGTATACAATACCGATGGCTATCTGGGATCCGAAAAAGGATCTACTGGCTCGGCTGTTGTATCCGGTAAAGGATCAACCTGGAATAATACCAAAGACCTGCTCGTTGGATACAAGGGCAAAGGGGACCTCAAAATTGAAAATGGCGGGGCCGTATCAAGTGAAACTGCCTATCTAGGATACCATGAAGATTCTATTGGCTCGGCTGTTGTGTCCGGTGAAGGGTCAATCTGGAATAATAGCAAGACCCTGCTCGTTGGATACAAGGGTAAAGGGGATCTCAAAATTGAAAATGGCGGAACCGTATCAGATCTTGCTGGTTACCTAGCGGCTGAAGAAGGATCTACTGGCTCGGCTGTTGTATCCGGTAAAGGATCAACCTGGAATAATAGAAATGGTATCTACATTGGATACAAGGGCAAAGGGGACCTCAAAATTGAAAATGGTGGAGCCGTATACAATACCAATGGCTATCTGGGATCCGAAAAAGGATCTACTGGCTCGGCTGTTGTATCCGGTAAAGGATCAACCTGGAATAATAACAAGACCCTGCTCGTTGGATACAAGGGCAGCGGAACGCTTCTAATTGAAAATGGCGGAACCGTATACAATACCAATGGCTATCTGGGATCCGAAAAAGGATCTACTGGCTCGGCTGTTGTGTCCGGTGAAGGATCAATCTGGAATAATAAAGATGATGCTGTCGTTGGATACGGGGGCAAAGGGGACCTCAAAATTGAAAATGGCGGAACCGTATCAGATTTTGACGGCTATCTAGGATACCATGAAGGATCTACTGGCTCGGTTGTTGTGTCCGGTGAAGGGTCAACCTGGAATAATACCAAAGACCTGCTCGTTGGATACAAGGGCAAAGGGGACCTCAAAATTGAAAATGGCGGAACCGTATCAGATTTTGACGGCTATCTAGGATACGGTAAAACTGGTACTGGCTCGGCTGTTGTGTCCGGTGAAGGATCAACCTGGAATAATAAAGGTAATGCTGTCGTTGGATACAAGGGCAAAGGGGACCTCAAAATTGAAAATGGCGGAACCGTATCAGATTTTGACGGCTATCTAGGATACCATGAAGGATCTACTGGCTCGGTTGTTGTGTCCGGTGAAGGGTCAACCTGGAATAATAAAGGTAATGCTGTCGTTGGATACAAGGGCAAAGGGGACCTCAAAATTGAAAATGGCGGGGCCGTATCTAGTGAAAATGCCTATATAGCACACGAAAAAGGTTCTGATGGCTCGGCTGTTGTATCCGGTAAAGGATCAACCTGGAATAATAGAAAGGATCTACTTGTTGGTATCAATGGCAACGCAACGCTGAAAATTGACAATGACGGGGCCGTATCTAGTGAAAATGGCTATCTAGGATACGGACCAGATTCCTCTGGTATGGCTGTTGTGTCCGGAAAAGGATCAACCTGGAATAATACCAAAGACCTGTTCGTTGGCGTCCAGGAGAAAGGAACGCTGCAAATTGCAGATGGCGGAACCGTATCAGATTTTTACAGCTATCTAGGATATTATAAAGGTTCTGATGGCTCGGCTGTTGTATCCGGTAAAGGATCAACCTGGAATAATAAAGGTGATGCTGTCGTTGGACACAAGGGCAACGGAACACTGAAAATTGACAATGGCGGAGCCGTATACAATACCAATGGCTATCTGGGATCCGAAAAAAATGCTACTGGCTCAGCTCTGGTATCGGGTGAAGGATCAACCTGGAATAATAAGGGTGATGCTGTCGTTGGACACAAGGGCAACGGAACACTGAAAATTGACAAGGGCGGGGCTGTATACAATACCAATGGCTATCTGGGATCCGAAAAAAATGCTACTGGCTCAGCTCTGGTATCGGGTGAAGGATCAACCTGGAATAATAAGGGTGATGCTGTCGTTGGACACAAGGGCAACGGAACACTGAAAATTGACAATGGCGGAGCCGTATACAATACCAATGGCTATCTGGGATCCGAAAAAAATGCTACTGGCTCAGCTCTGGTATCGGGTGAAGGATCAACCTGGAATAATAAGGGTGATGCTTTCGTTGGACACAAGGGCAAAGGGGACCTTCAAGTTGACAATGGCGGGGCCGTATACAATACCAATGGCTATCTAGGATATTATAAAGGTTCTGATGGCTCGGCTCTCATTACCGGAAAAGGATCAACCTGGAATAATAAAGGTGATGCTGTCGTTGGATACGGGGGCAAAGGGATACTGCAAGTTGAAAATGGCGGGGCCGTATCAAGTGCAAATGGCCTTTATTTAGCCAATGCTGAAGGTTCTATTGGAACGATCAACATTGGTGGAGAAGCGTCTGGATCTGCTAGGAATGCGGGGAATTTAGAGACCCCATCCATTTTCTTCGGAAATGGAGAAGGAAATTTGGTCTTTAATCACACCGCTTCTGATTATTTGCTTTCTTCCGATCTCAAGAGCACTGGTTCTGGTATCCACGAGATCCGGAATATCTCTGGCTCGACCATACTGACGGGCAGCGTTTCAGGCTTTACCGGTAGGACAAACGTAGAGGGTGGTTCCCTGACGATAGCTGGGCGTGATGTTCTTGGCGGCAGTGTTGATATATCAGGCGGCGCATCGTTAGATTTCGCGCCAACAGCAGCAGCCGTTTA
>QENA01000024.1 GCA_003331045.1 Candidatus Tokpelaia sp. JSC189 | reverse complement strand
CGTAATATCCTCTCCCATATGCGAAATAAGGTCATAACGATCAATCCTCATCACTCCATCCGTCCCACTAATCTTCTCAATTACATCTTCAGGACTCAAAATCGGCCACCCATACCCCAAATGTTCTCCATTCTCATAAAATACGAATAGACACTCATCTCTCTTCATAAACGGAGCCTTATTCATCAATCATAATACCTCTCATAAAAACATGACGGGGTAGATATCGTTTTCAGGCAGATATCCATTTTCCAGACATCGCCCGTTATAAAATTGCCCTTCAAATCTTTATCAAAAATATAAACCCCATGCCTTCCAGCATATCCTTTCCCAGCTTCATATTCTCTCAATCTCCTAAAATCACGATCATCATCGCTTTCCTTCCCTACAATGTAACTCCTATATCCATTCGCTCTCAGCATTAAATATTCCTCCTCAATATCGCAGAAAATCCAGAATGGTTGATATAGATATCATTATGCTAATTGCATAAATATTGTCAATAACAAATTATACTTTTTGCATATTTTTTAACGATAGCAAATTCATATGTGATTTTAATCGGCATCAGCATCACGGGGTTAAATTCCCTTGCTGGTGAAACTGCATTTGCGAGGGTTGAGAGTTCTACGGTGATGCTGGAAACAGACGACGGGTGCTTGAGAAGGTGCCTTGGCTAGTTGTCCCAAGTCCGACTCGGATATGATAATCATTAGGATTAAAATATTTAGAAAATTAAAGAAAGATCCGTCATATATAATCACTCATACACTTTAAATGGGCTGATCAACGATAGAATCTAATCAGGAGATCTCCAGAAACAAGGAGCTCAAGATAAGAGAAGTTCTGTTCAGTTTCAGTTCCTTTTCTCATCCAGTATCTATATTTAAAGTCTTAACTTTATAAATGATATGGCAATGAAAGCCATCAGCTTTTCTTTGGAAGTCTGAGAGATGCAGATCATTATATTTTATTCTGGCATTTTCAAATATATATTTCTCTCATTGCACTAGGATAATCCCATCCTATTGATTTAAGATGGCGAGCATAATTGCCTTTTAGAATTGTTGAGCCTTTATCGAATTTATTTCCTGCAAGATGGTAATAAATTCTATCTTCGGTACAGTTCATAAACATCATTTCCCCTCCTTTTTAATCAACCATCTATCCCTATTAAGGCCATTGAAATTCTTTACAATCGGCTAAATTATCTTTTAGTTACAATTGCAAAGATCTCTCCAATCCACTCTAGTTCCACATTTTCAATGGGTGTAGAATTCCATGAGATCAGGTTTACTTTCCCATCTTGGTAACTGCGCATAATTTGCTTAACATATCGCTGTCCATCAATAGTTTTTACCGCAGCCTTTTTCCCATAAAAACATTCGATAGACCTCATTTGTTCTTTATAGCAAATAAGAACATTTCCTTCTTCATAAACAGGCAGCATTGAATCCCCCTGCACTTCAAAAGCGATCATGTCACCGAGTAAAGGGAATGGCACTTCAATCTGTTCAATGCCATTTTCTGATATCTGCCCAAATTCAGGTAATATCTCGCCTCCTGCCCCAATATACCCCATAAGAGATACAGTCGAAATTAAATCTTTACCGATTAATCGAGGTTTCATATCACCTTTGCCTGTCAAGAGCCAATCAAGGGATATTTTGAAACGCCTTGCATACAATTCCAATGCGTTCCGGCTCATCCCTCGCGTTCCATTTTCATGGCCTGCATAGGTAGGATATTTAACATCCAATGCTTCTGCAGCATCTCTAACTGATGAAAAACCTGCATTTTTTCGCGAAAATTTAAGCCGAGAACTTATCTTATGTTGTTTATTTTCACTCATATTTATACATATTACATAATTTTTTATACATAATGTATAATTTTTCATTGACAATGATTATACTTTTTGCATAAAATCCAACATGGAAAACATAAATCTCGCGAATATTCGCAAGTCGCTTAAGAAAACCCAGCAACAATTCGCTGATTGCCTTGGGGTAAATCAAGCAACCATTTCTCGATGGGAAAAGGAAGCACCTATTCGCGGGCCTGCTCTTAAGATGATCAAAATTTTACTAAACGATAAAAAGGAAAACGTAGCATGAACAATGTTGCGAATACGATCTTAAATTATCTTGGATCAGCGCCAAAAGTGGCGCGGATACTAAGATTAAATACTTCCTATGTCTATCGCTGGCGAAAATCGCCCGATGAAGGCGGTCGAGGCACTATACCCGACAGGTATCAAAGAACACTACTCGATTACGCCAAAGATCATAGAATTGATCTTCGTCCGGATGACTTTTTTTATCCAGATCGTCTGCAAAAGATTATGGCGGAGAATCCTGAAAAAATACATGATCAAACGAGGACGCCCTATGCGATCTCGGGAAGGGAGTGTGTTTTTGAGGTAAGATTTGGCTGTGTTTGTATTTTTGGTGACGGGAGGTAGGCGATGGATTTTGATGAATATTATGATGAATTCACGGGTGAATGTGAGAGGTATTTAGCTGCCAGCAGATCAGGTTTTGAAGATGAAGGAGCTTAAAATGAGCAGTCAACCTTTCATGCAGCTTTATATTGCTGATTATTTAGGTGATACACAACACCTCTCAACAGAGCAGCACGGTGCCTATCTCTTGATATTGATGACCATGTGGAGATATGGGGGAAGGCCTTCCCAATGACCCGACAAAGATTGCACGTATAGCCCGTGTAAGTCTTAGACGTTGGCATTTAATTGCAGAAGATGTCATGGCGTTTTTTGACGTTGGAGATGGGATAATTACCCAAAAACGACTTGTTGAGGAATACCAAAAAACGATATATCCAAAAAGAAGGGTTCTGTTGGAACAAATTGCCTTGATGCTGAGGCGAGTGAAACCGGGTATCGGGATTTTGGGGAAGATGATCTGGATTTTTCTTCCCAAGTGGGTTTTCAGACTGTTGGCGAGGATAGCGGCAGGAATATTCCGGGGATTGAAACGACGCAGGACAATCTTGCTGGCAGTCAACCTTCTGCTGGCAAGCAAGCTGCGCAAACAGGTAAGAAATCGGGATTGTCTGCTCGTGGCTGTCGCCTTGGGGATGACTGGCGACCTTACCCTGAATTGATTGAATGGGTCAAGGCAAAGAGTTTGCCGGAAGAGCGTGTAGATTGAGAGGTTGAGAAGTTCAAGAACTATTGGGCGGCAGCGACTGGCCGGAACGCCAGCAAGCTGAATTGGGATCTGACATTCAAGAACTGGGCGATCAGTGCTATTGAACGACTTCCTCAACAAAAACAAAAGGTTAATGTCAATAGACTATTTGATGATGAAATGGATGCCATTTATGCGGGCGTTGACTGTTCTCCTCCGACACCGGAGGAATGGGCGCGCTGGCAAGCACAGGGAGTATCGTAATGAGCGATATTGTTACCATCAAACGCATGCTGTCAGATCGAGCTCAAGACGTTGCTGAAATGCTTCTGCCCAATAGCCGCAGACAAGGTTCTGAATGGACTGCTGGCAGCATTGACGGTGAAGCTGGCAAAAGCCTGTCGGTTCACCTGAGGGGTACCAAGGCTGGTGTCTGGCAGGACTTTGCCACGGGTGATGGAGGTGATCTGATTGATCTGTGGTGTGGTGTTAAAGGTCTATCGCTTGTTCAGGCTTTGGATGCAACCCGTCACTATCTGGATATACAACGTGAAAAAGCTTACCTAGAACCTATAAGACAGTATTCAAAACCATCCGCACCAAAGGGTCAAAAACCGCAAGCTGTTGTGATGGATTATTTGCGTGAAGGGCGAAATGTTCCGGTTGAAATCCTTGAAAAATACCGAATAGGAGAGAATGGAAACCAGATCATATTTCCGTTTTTCAAGCAAAATGGTGATCTCGCCCTTGTCAAATCCAGAACTGCAGAAGATGGAGCAAAGCCAAAACCAACAAGCGCAAACTGTGAGCCTATCCTGTTTGGATGGCAAGCAATACCAAATAACGTCCGTGAGATTGTCATAACCGAAGGTGAGATAGATGCCTTATCATTGGCCGCATATGGCTATAACGCCCTATCTGTTCCCTTTGGCGGTGGCAAAGGTAGTAAGCAAAGGTGGATTGAAAA
>QENA01000023.1:27500-129786 GCA_003331045.1 Candidatus Tokpelaia sp. JSC189 | reverse complement strand
ATTCTTATGTTTGTATATTTTTATTCATGTTTTATTTTATTATTGGGTAGATTCCCGACATATACTGGGAATCCATTTTGCTTTTTTACCAATCTTCGCATCGATCAAAAATCGATAAGGCTAGATGAAAAATATCTTTAAAACTGATTTATCTGTCCTCTATGCAGTTTCTGAACTGCGTTTTCATAAAGCTGACGCGTAGCTGCTGCAATGATATCACCGCCCTGTTCTGCTGGTCCACCATTCCACTGTGTAATCACGCCGCCTGCCTTTTCAATAACTGGCACAAGTGCCACAACATCATAAGGTTTTAGTCTCGTTTCTATGACTAAATCTATCAAACCGGCTGCCAGCATAGCAAAAGCATAGCAATCTGTTCCAAAACGCGTAAATCGGACAGTCTGTTCAAGCCGACTAAATCCCCGGCCAGTTTTTTCATCAAAAAGCGAAGGCGCTGTTGAAAAAAGTGTAGCTTCAGCAAGGCTAAGCGTCTTACGCACTTTCAATTTCTGGGGAACATCATCAGCATGCTGAAAAAAACTTCCTTCCGGTGTTGCAAAAAATAGTTCACGTGTAAATGGCTGAGCCATCATGCCTGCTACAGCACGCCCCTTGTGCAAAAGCCCGACCAACGTGCCCCAGAGAGGAATACCGGAGATAAAATTACGGGTCCCATCAATCGGGTCAATCACCCAGATAAAGTCTTGTTCTATGCCTTCTGTGCCCCCTTCCTCTCCGTAAATGCCATGATCGGGAAATTTTTCGGCAATATACTTCCTTAGAGCTTGTTCAGTCCTAACATCTGCCTGCGTAACTGGATCAAATCCATGTTCATTCTTGTTATCAACCACAAGTTGGTGACGGAAAAACGATAATGTTTCATATCGTGCAATACTAGCAAGTTCATCAAAAAAAGCTTTATCGATAATTGCGGGCATTATTTATCCTACTGATATTACTTTATTTATTTTCTATCTATTCTTCTGTTTCCAAGCCTGACATAATTATATTTTTAAACATGGTAACAAGGCTTAGCAAAGCTCATCATATCACGATATAGCATTATAAAACTGATCATCAGCCTAAATGAACAGGGATTAAAATAATAAAATCACGATTGATCTCAACTTGCATGGCATGGTAGCTTAAAGTGACGTACTTAATAGGCTGCAATGCAACCACTAAGCATAGGTTGACTATGAGCCATTATTTCATCTCTTTCAAGATAACAGTGGTATACTGCATCAGTGGGCTTAGACAATAAGAGCACCTGTGCATATTCCTAATATAATATCCGGCTATTTTCTGTCTCAGAATAGCGCAGTTGGCCTAGCATAGAGTAGAAATTAATCAGAACTTCACAATCAAACTGTTTTTTATAACTTCGATCTGATTTTTTAAAGAATTACGATAAGATTTATAAAATTTTTCTCAGACAACCGTATCTATTCAGCATTAAGACATTACTGTGAATGCATGCGTGTAATTGCCGCCTGAATAAGGAGAATTAAAGAAATAAAGACACTCGCAATACAGCAGAGCTATATAATTTAAATGGTACCTTATCAGAGAAATCTCAGTATACACTCATTTTCCGTTTTTCCTTGTTATAGCTTATTCCAGACCGTTTAAAACTCCTAAATTCCTATAAAGAAATGCTATCTCTGTTTCCTTATCACAAATGGGTTGCAAAAATGCTCACAAAAAATTAACCATTTTATCATCCCCTCGCCAGTGCTTTATTTTATTTTCAGAAAAAGACGATATGATGAATTTGAACATGCTCTAGTGAGGTAGATTCGTATCCGTTTATTTCTAAGACACTGCAAATACTGGATATCTTAATGAAACGAATTCTGCTTGCAGAAGATGATAATGATATGCGTCGCTTTTTAGTAAAGGCACTTGAGCGGGCTGGTTATGAAGTTATGGATTTTGATAATGGTATAAGCGCTTATAGACGCTTGCAGGAGGAACCGTTTTCACTGCTTCTAACAGATATTGTCATGCCTGAAATGGATGGTATTGAGCTAGCACGCCGAGCCGCTGAAATTGATCCTGACCTAAAGATCATGTTCATCACTGGATTTGCTGCAGTTGCTCTTAATGCAGATGAAAGAACACCAAATGATGCGCGCATCCTGTCCAAGCCTTTTCACTTACGTGAACTGGTAAGCGAAATTCAAAAAATGCTGATTGCAACTTGAAAGCTTTATGGTTTTATTAGTTTTATCTTTCACTATTTTTTGTAGAATGCGCTTTTTCAAATTAGGAATTGACCTTCAGTAAACTATATGCTATATTTTCCTCAAGAGTTTTAAGGGCGTGTAGCTCAGTGGGAGAGCACTACGTTGACATCGTAGGGGTCACAGGTTCAATCCCTGTCATGCCTACCATTGTAGAAATTTTTTTATAAAATTTGTATAGCTAGTTTTTTAGGATTTGGCCTGTCATGTCCTATTGTATGTTAAAATTTTCCTTGGGCGATGATACAATCGCCATTAGTCATCTAAAAAAATAAACGGCTTATTTACAGAAAAATCATATCAATAACTGCAGCCAAATAGCCAAAAAGGTGTCTGATTAACACTATATACTTAGAACTATTAATAGTTTAAAGCTCACCTACAATTTAAAACAGACAAATCCTTGGCTTCAGCGAGTACGGACATCGTCCAATAGCCTTTTACATTCCATAAGATCCAAAAGGATTTTTTGAAGAAGTATTACTCCTTCTTTGGAAAGGATAAGTTTTTTGACTTCAACTGCTTTATTTTTTTCTACCTTTAGCAGACCAAAAAATTCACGGCCATCCATATTTTGATTCTGGCTGGGCAAGATATCTTCCGGAAACAGATCATCGTGTTGCTGAAGCTGCTTCTTACTAACAGTCGCCTCTGTCGTCATTACATCACCGATGCCAAGCGCAACAACAAAAGAATTTCCTTTTTCTTTCAAAAGTTTTTGCGCTCCCTTGATCGTATAACCCTTATCATAAAGCAAATGTTTAATCCCTTTGAGAAAATCCACATCAGCAGGACGATAATATCTGCGCCCACCAGCACGTTTCATAGGTTTGATTTGGGAAAAACGCGTCTCCCAGAACCTGAGCACATGCTGCGGCATATTAAGCATATCAGCTACTTCGCTGATTGTACGGAAAGCATCCGGACTTTTATCCATAAATACGCCTAATTCCTTGCGTTCTGTATTTCTTGAAAAGAAAAACAACCTTGATAAAAAAAATTATATTACAAAAAACTATGTTTTTCTTCTTTTGATATATCAGAAAAGCTAGATTTCATAAATCTGTGCAAATATGGAATTTATTTCAAATAACAGATTCTTATTGAAGAAAAATAAATATTATAGCACGATATGTTTACACGTAATCTCTAGAAAACCAATACTGCAGTAAAAGATTTTCTCAAAAAATATTCTGATATAGAAGGTCATTCATAAAATATTTTATTCATAACTAATAAATCTTACTTTATAAGAGTTTTTCTAGAGATGAACAAAAATTTAATTAGCCTCAAATGAGTAACTAATAACAGAGAAATGCATTTTCAATAAAACAAAAGACAAATATCAGAATAAGCATAGACAATCATTTGTTGAGTTTGCGATAGCCATCAAGGATACGCTTTTTCAGCACATTAGAAGCTTTAAATGTCATAACTCTGCGCGAGCAAATAGGAACTTCCTCACCCGTTTTAGGATTACGCCCAACACGTTCACTTTTTTCACGCACCTGAAAAGTCGCAAAAGAAGACAATTTCACTGCCTCTCCTTTCACGATTGCATCACAAACCTCACCAATAATCATTTCGACTAAAGCTGCAGATTCTGTTCGGGATAAACCTACCTCTCTGCAGACGGCATCCGCCAAATCTGCGCGCGTAACGGTTTTACCTGCCATTGGGAGCAACCCTTTATAATGTAACTGGTTAATGAATTTGTTATACTTTTCACGTTGAATCGGTCAAGTAAGCAACTATAAATTGTAACCTTTAAAACACTTCTACCAACGTAAAAGCATAGCACCCCATGTAAATCCTCCCCCCATTGCTTCAAGCATGATAAGATCACCTTTCCTGATACGTCCGTCGTTTACAGCAACGGCAAGCGCCAAAGGAACAGAAGCAGCTGATGTATTACCATGTTCACCGATAGTAACTACAACTTTTTCATCTGCAATGCCCAATTTACGGGCAGAGGCATCAATAATCCGCTTATTGGCTTGATGAGGTACAAACCAATCCAAGCTCTCAGGCCCAATACCAGCAATATTAAAACAGGCATCCACCACATCTGTAATCATGCCGATAGCATATTTGAAAACCTCCCGTCCTTCCATGCGCAAATGTCCCGTTGTCTGGGTCATTGAAGGGCCGCCATCAACATAAAGCTTTTCCATATGGCGGCCATCTGAACGCAATTTGGATGCCAAAATGCCTTGATCTTGGATCGCTCCCCTACCTTCAATTGCCTCAAGCACAACAGCACCCGCTCCATCACCAAACAAAACACAGGTTGTGCGGTCTTTCCAATTAAGAATACGTGAAAATGTCTCGGAACCGATAACCAGCACGCGTTTTACCATTTCACCACGTAGATAAAGATCCGCTGTCGCAAGGGCAAAAATAAATCCCGAGCATACAGCTTGAATATCAAAGGCAAAGCCAAGCGTCATTCCCAGAATTTTCTGGATCTCGGTTGCTGAGGCGGGAAATGTATGATCCGCTGTTGAAGTAGCCAAAATGATGCAATCAATATCCTTTATGCTCAGTCCCGCACTGTCCAGCGCATTACGTGCAGCCTGCGCCCCTAGACTGACCGTTGTCTCTCCCTCTCCGGCAACATAACGCTGGCGGATACCTGTACGCTGTACAATCCATTCATCAGATGTCTTTACAATTTTTTCAAGCTCAGCATTTTTTACTACACGTTCAGGTAATGCTATCCCAATACCACAGATCGCAGATCGTATCATTTTTCTATTCCTTCAGTATCTGATCCGCGCTTTTTCAGATAACTTTGCATATAATATACCATTATTAGTGTGATTAATCATAAGTTATTCTATATCTTCCTGTAGAATGGGCAGAATAGGACTGTTTTCATGAAAATGGCATAGGTCAGCAGAAATTTTGCCAAGAAGTTCATTCTTTACCATTTCATAGCCGACACGCAAAGCAGATGCAAAGCCTTCTGAATCTGTTCCGCCATGACTTTTTATCACAACTCCATTAAGCCCTAGAAGTACACCGCCATTCACCTTGCGCGGATCAAGCTTTTTCCGAAAACGATGAAACGCCCCTGAGGCAATAAAATACCCCATGCGGGATAAAAATGACTGGCGCATAGCGTCACCAAGTATTCTGGCTGCTTGACGGACAGTCCCTTCAGCTGTTTTAAGAGCAACATTGCCAACAAAACCTTCCGTCACCACAACATCCACAGTGCCACTGCCAATATCATTGCCCTCGACGAAGCCTTTGTATTCAAGCGATTCAGACTTCACTGCCCTCAAAATATGGCTGGCTTTACGGATTTCCTCCAGTCCCTTGACTTCCTCTACTCCTACATTAAGCAATCCAACTGTCGGTTTTTTTACATGATAAAGAGCACGGAACATACCTGCTCCCATCACTGCAAAATCCACCAGCTGATCCGCATCGGCACCGATTGTTGCACCAATATCAAGAACAATACTTTCACCCCGCAATGTAGGCCAAATACCAGCAATACCTGGCCTTTCCGCCTCTGCCATCATGCGCAGACAGAAATAGGACATTGCCATCAGCGCACCGGTGTTTCCTGCAGATACACAGGCATTTGCTTCACCTTTTTTCACGGCTTCAACTGCATACCACATGGAAGATTTACCACGCCCGTTACGCAATGCCTGGCTTGGTTTTTCATCCATTTGGGTTGCTGTCTGCGTTGCATAAAAGATGCAATCCGCAAGTTCTGGATATTTTTTAAAAACCGGCTCTACTTTCTGGACAAGTCCATAAAAAATCAACTGCATATCGGGATAGCGTTTCAAGGCCAAGGCAGAACCTGCGATCGTAACCTCAGGTCCGATATCTCCACCCATGGCATCAACTGCAATTGTAATCACGAAACTTTTCCTATAAATATACGCTAATAACATTTCAATCTTTTAGGATCTACCTAGATCATTGATAAACGGCTCTCATAACCATGGAAAGTTTTGTTTCTCATCATGTATACAAATGCCTTTTCCATTCTAAGCCACAGCCAACTCAGGGGCGCTTTAAACACTCCAGAACGGGAAAAGGTGACTGAGCAGCTTCTCCTCCCCCACCATTTTCGGATATTTCATTTTTTAACAATGCTCCTTGATTTCGAGGATAAGGATCAATTGAAAGTTCAAAAAACTCTTCGGCAACTGCACCAATATCAATTTCCTTTCCCTCAAAGATTTCCGGCGCATCTGGCCCTTCTATATTAAGAAAAAGCTCTCGCACATCTTCATCCCTAAAAAACTTTGCAAGTCGTGAATCCCGTGGTACATAAATCACCTCAAATGACTGACATATATAATTTTTTATAGACTCTGCTGTTATGATACATTTTTGCGTAACGAATGCTTTTATATGCCCCTGTAATTTTATACCTTGCCTTTTCCAAAGACGCAGATGGAAGTCTACTGAAAATTCATCCACAGAAAGAAGGCCGTGATTATCAGCAAGTTTGCGCCGCTCTTTTGCACCTATATCCAATACAAGATCAAAACCCTTGGTAGGAAAAGAACGCACATTAACTGGATAGGAAAGCGCAAATGCCATAATAGGCTCCTTTGAGGAAGATATTAAGAGATCTAATTGATCTATACCTTGGTGCTGACAATTTTTTTATTTACTGATTTTAAAATCTAATTAGATAGATTTCATCATAGTTACGAAACCTTGTTTATTATAAATGGTTCCTTTTGCAGCATATTGTTGTAATAAAGGTCAAGTTACTTTACCGAAGTTGCCATAAGTAAAGGGGTTTTTTCAACGCCAAACCATTGATGGAGATATCTTTGTTCCATAAAACTATCATCACAAAATATATAGCACATAGCATAAAAATTGGTTTTCTGTTAACAATTGCAATAACAGTACCTGCTTGTAAAACAAATGACCTTTTGCGTACAAGCCAAACTTATACTGAAGGATATGTAGTTGATCCTGCTGCCCTTAAAACAATCTCAGTTGGCTCAAATCGTGATCAAATTCTTCTAGCCCTTGGTTTTCCTTCCACAACCGCAATATTTGATAGTGAGGTATTCTATTATATCTCACAGACACGGTATCGCAGGGCACAGTTTATGAAACCCAAGGTGATTGACCGCTCTATTCTAGCTATATATTTTAATAATCAAGGACAGGTGAAAAAAATTGCTAATTATGGCTTACAGGATAGCAAGCTTTTTGATTTTGTCTCAAGAACCACACCGATCCAGGGCAAGGAGCAATCCTTCCTGATCCAGTTAATCAAAGGAGTAAAAGCAGTGCCCGCAACAGGCCTGCCAATAATATCTCGCTGATTATCCGGAATTTCTGAATTTAAATAAGTGTCGGCATATACACTTCCAGATTATATCGGTCTCAGTTCTCTAGCCAATCGATCTAGCAATGCGTTAACAAGCTTCGGCTCTTCTGTCTCAAAAAAGGCTTTGGCGATATCAATATATTCTGACACAATGACTGCAGTTGGAATATCTTTACGTTTTTTTAATTCCCAAACTCCGGCCCGCAAAATGGCCCGCAATGTTAAATCCAGACGAGATAGAGGCCATGTCTCAGGTAATGTCCGACAAATCATAGGATCTAGAATCTTCTGCTCTGCAACAACACCTGTAATGATAGAACGGAACCACTGAGGATCTGCTGCGAGATACTGTTTTCCGTCAAGATCCTTACCCAATCGGAAAACCTCATATTCCGCGACAGTTTCCATAACCCCCGTTCCGACAACATCCATCTGGTACAGCGCCTGTACAGCAGCTAATCTCGCAGCGCCACGCTTGTTGGCCTGCCACCGAAACGTTCGTGTTGTATTTCTGCTTGCCGCCACTAACCTACTCCAAGTTTTTTCTTTATTGCAATCATTTCAAGGGCTGCCTTTGCTGCAAAGCCACCCTTGTCCCTTTTTTGCATATGAGTCCGTTCCCAAGCCTGCCCTTTATTCTCAACAGTTAGGATACCGTTACCAATGGCAAGTTTGTAATGGATACTCAAATCATTCAGGCCTCGGCATGATTCATTGGCAACAATATCAAAATGATGTGTTTCACCGCGAATAACACATCCAAGAGCGATATAGCCGTCAAAAAAGATTTTACTCTTTTCTGCAAACGCAATCACTGCCGGCACTTCAAGCGCACCAGGCACAGTTATAACTTCATAACTTGCTCCAGCTTGCTGCAATACCACCTTTGCCCCTTCAAGCAAAGCCTCGGAAAACTCCTCATAAAACCGGGCTTCAACAATTAACAAATGTAAATTTTTTGATGGCTTCTTATTCATTAAAAACTCCGGCAGAAAAAGAAAATAGCATTATGACATACCTATTTCTATAATCCGGATAAAAACAACTAATAAACAGCAGCTTATCTATTCAAAATATATGCTATTTCTATTTTATCAGTACTTAATTATTTTTTTATGCAAATTCGGTAAACCGGCCGGCATAACGAGCAAGCTGATCAATCTCAATATTGACATCATCCCCGGGTTTACGCTCATCCCAAGTTGTCACATCCAACGTATGACGAATCAACAACACATTAAAAGTATTTCCATCAACATAATTGACCGTCAGTGAGGTCCCATCGAGACATACTGAACCCTTTGGAGCGATAAACGGCGCCAGATGCATAGGCACCCTGATCTTAAAACGGCGGGCGTACCCTTCATCCTGAACAGACAAAATCTTCGCAACATTATCAATGTGCCCAGAAACAAGATGCCCTCCCATCTCATCGCCTAATTTTAAAGAACGCTCAAGGTTGATACGAGTTCCCACATCCCAAGATAAAAGTGTAGTCAGCCGCAGAGCCTCTTCCCAAGCCTCAACTGTAAACCAGCGAGTACCATCACGCTTGGTAGGTAGATCCACAACGGTCAGGCATATTCCCGAACAGGAAATAGAAGCACCAATTTCAATGGTTTTGAGACCACAATCTGCAGAAATACATAACCGCACACTTTCTTTTAGTTTTCTACAATTTTCGATTGTTCCAATAGATGTAACAAGACCTGTAAACATCAAGCAACCCTTTCCCATTGTATAGAGCAGTCTTCCCCGAACTTCTGAACACCTGTTTTTTTATATTTCGCTATATGCTCTCGGAAATCTGGTGCTTTGTACCCCCCTGTACCAATAAGCAATGGACTTTGAAATAGAATAAGCCGGTCAACAAGGTTATTTTTCCAGAATGAAGTAGCGACTTTTGCCCCCCCTTCAACCAGAAGAGAATTAATTTTCATCTGTGTTAATTGGATAAGCAGATCTTGCAGATCGATCCCTCTCTCTTCTCCTTTACAAGGAATGATACGGCAACCTGCTGATTCTAGAGATTTCATACAGCCGGAGCAAACTGCTTCATTACAAGCAACCCATACCGGATACTGTTTGGCCGTCTTAACCAGATTACAATCAAGAGGCAGACGAAGCTGGCTATCAAGAATAATACGAATGGGTGAACGCACCTCCATACCCGATAGACGACAATCCAGCATTGGATCATCCATCACGACTGTGTCGATTCCGACAAGGATAGCATCATTTTCTGCCCGCAGAATATGCACCTGCGCCCGCGAAATGACTCCGCTGACTGCAACACCTCCTTCATTTTCCCGGCCTATGTATCCATCCGCGGAAATAGCAAGCTTCAATGTTATTTCAGGCCGTTGCAACCGTTTGCGGCAAAAATAGGCACTAAGCCCTTCCCTTGCTACATCAGCCAGAACATGCTCTGTAACCTCAATGCCAGCCTGTCTAAGACATTTTATGCCACTACCATTCACACGAGGATCCGGGTCACCAGCAGAAATGACAACACGCTTGACACCAGCAGCAACCAGCGCATCGACACATGGTGGAACCATGCCAAAGTGTGAACAAGGTTCAAGTGTGACATACATAGTGCTATCCCGGGCAAGTAAGCAAGCTTCAGCCAATGCCTCAGTTTCAGCATGCGGCCTGCCACCAAACGCTGTCATACCACGCCCGACAATATAAGGCCCGGCACCATCATCACGTATAATCAGGGCACCAACAGAAGGATTTTCTGCCGTCCGTCCAAGATTATAGCGTGCGAATCGGATAGCAGCAGCCATAAAACGATCATCATTATGCTGGCAATCTTGTAAAATAGACATCAATTCTGTTCTATCTTTTTTATATGGAGGCTCAAAAACTTCATCAACAAAATCATAAAACCACCGGCATTACGGAAATTATAATAAATAGTATCTAAATACTATAATTATTATCCTTCAGTTATTCTATAATCAAGCGACTAACTTCTTTGGTTGCTATCTCCACAGAGCACTCGCATTTTCAAGCTAATGAACAATACCCGATACAGCCTGCTCAATACGATTATTGCCAAGATTCACTTACGTAATCCAATTTCCATTGAAGGCATAAGCTTATCACATTCAAAAAGAATACGCCTACCGTTTTTTTGACAACCATCAATTTTCGGAACCGCACCCACTCGAACATTGTAAAACGCCCGGCGCAGATATGGCAAATCCAGTGCGATCTAATAACAGGAACTGCCTTCAGTTAGACAAGAAACCGTTAACCTTTGTATCCTCAAGAGCGACAGTGCATCATATGAAGTATTTTTTTATCTAAGATAGGGATATAGTGGGAATTTATCAGTAAAGGACATGATTTTTTTACGAACACTTTCCTCAACTGCCGCATTGTCTTCATCCGAATTGGCACTTTTCAAGCCATCCACTATCTCAGCAATCAGCAGGCCGATTTCCCTAAATTCAGTTTCACCAAATCCTCGTGTCGTTCCCGCAGGGGTGCCAAGCCTTATGCCAGATGTCACAAATGGCTTTTCGGGATCAAACGGAATACTATTTTTATTACAGATAATATTAGCACGCCCAAGAGCAGCTTCAGCACGCTTACCTGTCACATTCTTGGAACGCAGATCAACCAGCATCAAGTGGTTATCTGTACCGCCAGATACAATATCAAGGCCGTTTTTCCGCAAGGTATCAGCCAAAGTACGGGCATTGGCTACCATCCTAGCTGCATAGGCTTTGAATTCAGGCTGCAAAGCTTCACCAAAAGCAACAGCCTTGGCGGCAATCACATGCATCAGTGGACCGCCTTGTAAACCAGGAAATACGGCAGAATTTATCCTGTTGGCTATCGCCTCATCATTGGTCAAAATCATCCCCCCACGCGGGCCACGCAAGGATTTATGTGTCGTCGTGGTAACAACATGAGCAAAAGGCAAAGGCGAAGGATGAACACCACCAGCTACCAGACCAGCAATATGCGCCATATCAACCATCAGATAGGCACCAACCTCGTCAGCAATTTCACGGAAACATCTCCAGTCCCAAATACGGGAATACGCTGTTCCTCCTGCCAAAATAAGCTTTGGTCTATGCTGGTAGGCCAGAGCTGCAACTTCATCCATATCAAGAAACTGATCCTCATGGCGTACCCCATAGGGGACAATATTAAACCATTTGCCAGACATATTAACCGACGAACCATGGGTCAAATGGCCACCCGAATTGAGAGAAAGACCCATGAAAGTATCACCTGGCGTTAAAAGTGCCAGAAATACAGCCTGATTCATCTGACTGCCTGAATTAGGCTGAACATTGGCAAAAGCACAACCAAACAACTTAATGGCGCGCTTAATTGCCAGTTCTTCAACCATATCAACAAATTGGCAGCCACCATAATAGCGTTTTCCAAAATAGCCCTCAGCATATTTGTTCGTTAATACAGAACCCTGAGCTTCCATTACAGCACGTGAAACAATATTCTCAGAGGCAATCAACTCTATTCCATGACGCTGTCGATCAAGTTCGCTGCGAATAGCATTAAAGATATCAGAATCAACATATTCCAGATTTCTGTTAAAAAAATGTTCAATGAATGCATCCGATCCCTGTGTCATGAATAATTCCTTAAACCCTCTATTTTTATATTTCTGTAGTACCAGCTTATTCAAAATTTCCGAAAAAAACATTCTGGCACACATAACGATATATTAATAACATATAAAATTTCCGACACAAAATGATATATCAAGAATATTCCACAGTAATAGGTTTATATATCCATAATTTTCTGTCATATCAATTTATCAGCCGCCTTTTAAAGCATTCTAAATAGAAAAAGTTTCTGTAGAGATACTTTTATTCAAGTACAATTACGGCTGTTAGTAGCTCCTATTTTGGTTTATTAAACAACATATGAGAAGCAAGAAAAATTTTTTGGGAATTAGAACTTTATGATAAAAATTTTTATTGACGGAGAACACGGAACAACGGGTTTACAGATCCGGAACCGTCTTAAAATACGCAATGATCTTGACATTTTATCCATTCCAGAGGCTGAACGCCGAAATACCAGCTTGCGGACAGATTATCTACGCATGGCTGATATTGCCATTCTTTGCCTACCGGATGATGTAGCACAGGAAGCTGTACAATTGTTGGAAGGATATGCGACCCGGATTATCGACAGCTCAACAGCCCATCGCACTGCTCCCGGGTGGGTTTATGGATTTGCAGAAATGACAAAAAAGCAGAAACACCGGATCAGCGCTGCACAGTATGTCAGCAATCCAGGTTGTTATCCGACAGGTGCAATTGCCCTTATCCGTCCGTTGCGCGAATCCGGACTTCTGGCTGCAGATTATCCTCTATCCATCAACGCAGTTTCCGGTTATACAGGCGGTGGAAAACAGCTTATTGCCCAGATAGAAGACCGATTCCACTCCAACGCAATCCACGCCAATTACTTTCTTTACAGCCTAACATTAAAACACAAACATGTGCCAGAAATCATGGTTTATGGCCAGTTATCCAAAACACCTATTTTTACACCAGGGATTGGACGTTTTACACAGGGAATGGTAGTCTGTATCCCACTCCATTTGCGCCTTCTGGAAAAGAAGGTAGATTTATCGGTAATTTATGAAATTTTCTGCATGCATTATCAAGATCAAGATATTGTAGAAATCACCTCATATAAAGATGTTCTGGCTACTACACGTATTGATGCAGAAGAGCTTGCCCAAACTGACCGGATGAAAATTTATATTACCGGCACTGATAACACAGGAATTGTAAATCTTGTTGCCATACTGGATAACTTGGGCAAGGGGGCGTCAGGTGCTGCAATCCAAAATCTTGACTTGATGCTTAAAGCTTAAAAAATCTTTATAAAAATCTGCATAAGAAACTTATTCTAAAGACTTTTCATCATTCAGGCAAATAATTCAGGAAGATGATTAGCACAGAGACGGTCGTCGATCGGAAACAACTCCTTTTGTCCCGACCCAGTGAATAACAGCAAATGAAAGAACCATAAGCGCAAACCCTTGGTGGATAAGGCCACAGATAATCGGTGTTTTCATTAGAAGAGTAATAATGCCGATAATGGCTTGAATTAGAATCAGAAAAAATAACAATATGGTACGCCGCGAATGCGCGGTTTTAGACATGATTTTTCTAACATTCAATGTATGAAATATTGTGGCAGCGAGGAGAACATAGGCAAAAAAGCGGTGAACAAACTGTACTGTCATGGCATTTTCAAAAAAATTGACCCATGCTGGCTGCATATATAAAAGCCCGTCAGGAATCAAAGGGCCATCCATCAGCGGCCATATATTATAAACCGTATGAAGCCCAGCTACCAACGCACCAAGATAAATTTGAATTAGGACAAGTACAACAAGCCAGCCAGCAAACCGCTGAACACTGCGCTGCGCTGGTTTTTCTGTATATTCCACCAATCTTCGTGCTAAAGCTAAAACTGCAATAATGATAACACATGCCATGACAAGGTGAACTGCTAACCGATACTGGCTGACATTGGTTAACTGGCTGTCTCCAAGACCGGAGGCAACCATCCACCAGCCTACAATGCCCTCTGCAACACCGAGCGCTAGAATACCTAACAGCCGCCATTTGATATAACTTTCAAGTCGGTCTGTTGCCCAGAAAAAAATTAAAGGTAAAAAAACAGCAAAACCAACTGTGCGAGCCAACAGACGATGCGCCCATTCCCACCAGAAAATATGCTTGAACTGAATGAGTGTCATCCCATGGTTAGTCCGCTGGTATTGTGTGATCTGTTGATATTTTTCAAACTCTCTCTGCCATTGAACCTCCCCTATGGGGGGAAGAATACCATAGACAGGTTTCCACTCTGTAATGGAGAGGCCAGAACCTGTTATCCGGGTTGCCCCTCCAACTAGTACAATGGCAACAAGCAACAAAAAAATAATATAAAGCCAATTGCGCACAAACCGCCTATTTGCAGTCTGCTTCATTGTCAATTCTTCAATACTTTCATTAGCAAATCTTGTACTCATTACCAACTCCCTCCTTCACCTGTCAACATCCATAAAAATCCAAAAATCTATGTGCTGTAATATGATGAAGAAAAACAAGCATTAATGCTACAATTGAACCAATATATTTTCTCGACAAAAGCATCCGGATCAGCAGTTAAAGAGGAATATCATATGCCGTTTTCTGTGATAAATCGACTGCCAGTCAGCGTTCCAAACCAAAGGTTGGTTCTGCAGAGCCATCTATATGATAGATATCATCACGAAATTGGATAATTCCATCACCGGTTGACCATGCAGAAATGTAAACAAAATGCAGAGGAACAGGATCCTTAACGCGTATCGGCTTGTTTTCACGGGAGCGGATAATATCTTCCATCTTCATTCTATCCCAACCTTGCGTATTCTTTAAGATCCACAGATTAAGATCACGAATATTCTGTACACGGATACAGCCTGACGAATCAAAACGAATCAAATTGTTGAACAGACCCTGCAATGGTGTATCATGCATATAAACTGCATGCGTATTATAAAAATTGATCTTTGTTGACGACATGGCATTGATTTTGCCTGGTTCCTGCCGAAATATGAGATTAACTGCCTCATTCGTATTCCAGTCAACCAATTGAGGAGGAATTTCCTGTCCTTTCGTATCAAACAGATGAATATTATTCTCGGTGAGATAATTTGGCTTTTTCTGCATCAACGGGATAATATCTTTCTGAATAATGGACTTCGGTATAATCCAGAACGGATTAAGAATAATTTCATGGATCTTTGAATCAAGAATCGGCGTCTGACGGTCAATCTTACCGACAATGACTCTGTGACGCTGCACAACCATACCACCTTCGACGGCTTCAATCTCTGCTGCTGGAATATTCACCATCACAAAACGCCGTTCCTTTGCTGTCTTGGACGCTATTTTATTAAGCCGTTCCAGATTGGCATAAAGCTGCTTTAATCGCATCTGCACGTTAATATTGAGTGCACGATAGGTCATTTTGTCCAAAATGCCATCTAAAGGTAAACCATGCCGCAACTGAAAACGCCGCACAGCGGCATCCACATAGGTGTCAAATGTCTGTGACATACCCGCCTCACGGGCAAGGTCACCTGAGATGAACAGACGCTGACGCAAAATACAAACTGCAGGATGCCTCATACCGATCTTCAATCTACCCTGTGTTGTAGGCACCACAGGCCAACCGCCTTTTGCGACAATATCATTGTAGTGTGCAATCGCCGTTCTAGTATAGCTAATAGTAGCCTGGTCAAGCACGGGTTGATTGATGGAAGCAGTCTGAGTACCGCCTAACGCCTGAACATCAAATTGATCATTCCAACTGTCAAGCTGTGCACCAACAGAAGCCAAGTCAATTGGTATAGCCACAGCATAGCTGCCCGCTATACCAATAAAACCGGCAGCAGCAAGCGCTCTCAGAAAAACTCTTCGGTTGAAAATAATTTTTCTCTTCATTACTTTATTAAATCCATCCAAATTCCAGAAACCTTTCTAAAAAGATGGGCCTTACTAACTAAAGCTTGAGCAGTATTATCTGCTAAAATCTCGCTATACTTAACCAGCATTTGAGCTTAAGCTTTAACTCTATAATTTTAGCATGTCCAAAAATATGGAGTGTTTTTAACACACCCACACCATCTTCTCAGACCTTAGCTATAAACTAGGAAAAAGCAAAATAATTTAAGGCACAGAAATACAGCGTTTAATATTCCACGATAGCCTGCACACGCTTAGTTTGATTGAAAAACAGAATCATGCTGAAAAAGCCATAAAAAGCAAGAAAAATGACATGTAGAAGCGGAATCCAGAGATTCCAGCTGAAGTAATTTGAGTAAAGAGTCATGCACACTGTTTCTATCGCAGCAGCGCTAAGCCACAAGATAATCCCCCAGCGTGATCCCATCCAGACACCGCTGGTAGCCACAGGGTAAAGCACAGCGAGCGATGAACACAGAATACGCCAATTCCATGGCATAAGATCAAAACGCCATAAGGGACCCGAAAATACACCGATCAAACGGACCCAATAAAATGCCCCCATAAGTAGGCAGAAAATCGCAAGAACAGGCATGAAAACAGAAAAGATCCTCTTCAGAAGGCGTATTTTAACTTCTGGAAGACTTCCTTTAATCAACATCCCTCTCATTCTAAGAATGATATTTCTAATAAGTCCCATATGAGAAAGATGTGTTGCGATTTTTGCCAAAACCAATGAATTTCTCTTATTAAAAAAAATGAAACGCATTACATGCCGCCATCTGCAACAGAGTACTACTTGCATTTCCCTGATTTCTGTCATAACGGAAATGCTTATATGCTATTTATGAAATAAGTTATGCTTTTGTTCAATAGTTAATCATGGCAAAAAAGCGAAATAATAATGAAAAGCAAGATACAGGGAATTAAGAATAGGACAGTAGATGAGATTACCGGTGGGCGCCGTATGCGTCGGATGCGTAGGTTTGACTGGTCACGTCGACTTATCCGAGAAAGCCATCTTGATGTCAACGATCTTGTCTGGACAATATTTTTATGTGAAGGAACAGACATATGTGAGCCGATAGAAATGATGCCTGGGGTAGAACGTTTTTCGGTAGATGTGGCCATTGAAAAGGCCCTACATGCTGTTGAACTTGGTATTCCGGCAATTGCTCCCTTTTCCCGTGAGCCTGCTTCCATTAAAATGGAAAACGGCGCTTATATCACCAGCCCTAACAACCTGATCAACCGTTTTATCCGTGAATTTAAAAAGTTCGCCCCTAATATCGGGTTAATTACAGATGCAGCTCTAGACCCCTATACCACTCATGGCCATGATGGGATTTTGCACAATGGTATAATTCTTAATGATGAATCGGTTGAAATGGTAGTGCAAGGCGCACTAGCACAGGCGAAAGCCGGTGCTGATATCATTGCTCCCTCAGATATGATGGACGGGCGCATAGGTGCCATACGTGACAGGCTTGACGCTAACGGCTTTCAAGATGTAGCGATCATGTCTTATGCGGTAAAATTTTCTTCCTCTTTTTACAGGCCTTATCGCAATGCTATCGGTACGACCGGACTTTTGCAGGGAGACAAAAATACCTATTATATTGACCCAGCCAATGCAGATGAAGCTATGCGGGAAGCTGAACAAGATATTCTAGAAGGTTCTGACATGCTGATGGTCAAGCCAGGTTTGCCCTGTCTAGATATAATCCAGCGCCTGAAAAATATATTTTCCATACCAGTTTTTACATATCAAGTATCGGGTGAATATGCCATGCTTAAAGCTGCCAGTGCCAAAGGCTGGATTGACGGCGAGAGAGCCATGATGGAAACATTACTAGCGTTCAAACGGGCCGGTTGCGACGGTATCCTGACCTATTTTGCGGTTGAGGCTGCCAAAAAACTACGCGAAATGGCATAATTTTCTTCATTGCCTATAACGAATTGATTTTTTTACACTGGATGTGGTTACCAGGGATAAAATGAAGAAAAACAATCAGTTACCTGCTATCACAGAGTTTCCTTATACTGTGAGTTCATCGCAATAGTGAAAACTATTTACCTACCAATCAACCATAGCAGTAATTATCTTCATACAAAAATCGTGGCCGGAAATATCCTTATTCTAACACTAGGGGACGGAAATTTTAGCAGCATACGGTTATGAGACAAATCGCGCCGATCCATACCTCAAAAACGGCTTGTTTTTCCTAATATTATCCATTGCAAGATGATAAACTTCTTTGCTCCATCATCCTCCATTACAACAATGCATTCCTTAAGAAATCCGACAAAAAAAAGCCAACAAAATTCAAGTCATAACCATAAACGTTCAGCTTCTAAGGAAAAATTAAGCAATAAAGCGAGCGTCCGAAAAAGCCATGACAAATAACTAAAGGTACCATATGCTCTTTCTCCCCAGAAAAAATAGGAAACCCTTATTCCTTACAGACCGAAAAGCATGGCATACTCTGTGTCCTAAGACACTCGTCTTACTTAATAAATAAGATTGGGCAAGTTAGAGGAAAAGACACTTCTCTCCACTTCTGTTACCCTTATCCCGACATCGTTTCTCGCCCTCCACGCCCAGAAATATTTTTTTTGCATACGCTATAAGATATAAAAACAATCCAGATTGTCCACGAATCGGATAATTATGAATCATTTGCTAATCTAGGAAAAAATTGTTTGTCTAAAAATTTGAATGCCGAGCATAGTTTGTTGTACAGTTGTATAAATAATAAAATTATACTAATCTGTGTCCCTTTGAAATTACAGAATCTCAGGTAAAAGGTGCAGATATTTTAAATCCTGCTGGAGGATCTATGTCACGGTCTGTTGTTACCCGTTTTTCCCCTTCACCCACTGGCTTTCTACATATAGGTGGAGCACGTACTGCCCTTTTCAATTGGCTTTATGCCAAACATACCGGCGGCAAAATGCTACTGCGTATAGAAGATACAGATAGGGAACGCTCGACAGAAGAATCAGTGCACACAATCCTTGATGGCCTAGTATGGCTTGGACTTGAGTGGGATGGCCATGCAATTTCGCAACGGAACAGAATGAAACGTCACCGTGAAATTGCTGAAGAACTAGTAACTTTAGGCAAGGCCTATTACTGCTATGCTTCATCGAAAGAACTCGCTGAAATGCGTGAAAAAGCGAGATATGAAGGAAGGCCGCCCCGCTATGACGGACGCTGGCGCGACCGCAGTCCTGTTGAGGCACCTACGGGTATACCGCCGGTCATTCGCATCAAGTCACCCCGTAACGGAGAAAGCGTTGTTTACGATAAGGTGCAGGGCGAGGTTCGTTTCCCAAACAAGGATCTTGATGATTTTATTATTCTGCGTTCTGACAACACACCAACCTATATGCTTGCCGTTGTGGTAGATGATCATGATATGGAGATTACCCACATTATCCGCGGAGATGATCACCTAACTAATGCGGCACGTCAGACTATCATTTATAATGCCATGGGTTGGGATATACCAATAATGGTACATATCCCACTCATTCACGGGCCGGATGGTGCCAAACTTTCCAAGCGCCATGGTGCACTCAGTATCCAAGCATACCGCGATATGGGTTACCTGCCGATAGCTTTACGCAATTATCTTGTTCGTTTAGGCTGGAGTCACGGTGATGATGAAATCATATCGATGCAGAAAATGATTGAGTGGTTTGATATTGTTGATATCAACAAAGGGGCAGCACGCTTTGATTTTAAGAAACTTGAAGCGATAAATAGCCAGTATATCCGCGCAAGCGATGATGAAATCTTGCTTGAAAATGCCATTGCCATTCTTCCTGAGATTGAAATCGGAAAGAAAATTGCGACCCCGCTTAATGAAAAACACTGCCGGCAATTTCGCGATGCTATACCCGCCTTGAAAAAACGGGTCAAAACTCTTGTTGAGCTGCTTGAAGGGGCGGATTTTATTTTCGCGAATCGTCCGCTTTCCTTTGATGAGAAAGCGATAGCCATTCTTGACGAAAAAGGATGCCAGATACTTGGTGAAGTGCTGCCAATGCTAAAAGCCTGCCCCAACTGGACAGAAACAGAACTAAATGATGCGATTCGCGCCTATTCAAAAGCAAAAAAATCAAAACTAGGCCAGATTGCTCAGCCTCTACGGGCAGCCCTTACCGGTCGCTCAACATCTCTTGGTATTTTTGATATATTGACAGTTCTTGGCCGTGAAGAATCTTTGGCGCGCATTCATGATCAGCTCACTTGAAAACCAACATGAACTTAAGGTTGAGAAGGCTTAAAATACCATAACTAAATCGTATCGCTGTAATAAAACACGTTGAAATAAACGTTTTTCGCCTTGCAAACGTGTTGATTTTGACTGAACTCACTAATAACGTACTAAAAAATAATCCTTAATACCCGAAAATAAAAACGAGCTCCCTTTATAAATAATAATTAAAGGGTGGTAAAGCTGAGAGGAATGTTTATGTCTGAAAACAAGGCTAGAATCACGGTTGAAGGCAAAACAATAGAGCTTCCCATACGTTCAGGGACAATCGGCCCCAATGTTATAGAAATTGGCACGCTTTACAAAAAAACCGGAATTTTTACCTATGATCCAGGTTTTACCTCTACTGCATCATGTGAATCACGTACTACTTATATTGATGGGGATAGGGGAGTTCTGCTCTACCGCGGTTATCCGATTGATCAGTTGGCAGAAAAAGGTGACTTTCTTGAGACCTGCTATCTCCTCCTTTATGGTGAACTACCTACCCAAAGACAGAAAAAAGATTTTGATTACCGTGTCCAGCATCATAATATGGTGCACGAGCAGTTTTCCCGTTTCTTTCATGGGTTCCGTCGCGATTCACATCCTATGGCTGTTATGGTTGCCTGTCTTGGAGCAATGTCGGCTTTTTATCATGATTCGATCGATATCACTGACCCGCACCAACGTATGGTGGCCTCCATCCGCCTAATTGCCAAGGTGCCAACATTGGCTGCAATGGCTTATAAATATAGCATCGGCCAGCCGTTTATTTATCCGCTAAATTCGCTTGGTTATGCAGAAAACTTCCTCCACATGTGTTTTTCTGTACCTTGCGAGGAATATAAAGTAAACTCGATTTTTGCTCGTGCTATGGATAAAATTTTTATTTTGCATGCCGATCATGAACAAAATGCTTCAACCTCAACCGTACGGCTTGCCGGTTCTTCGGGTGCTAATCCTTTTGCCTGTATTGCTGCTGGTGTTGCTTGTCTGTGGGGTCCTGCCCACGGCGGTGCCAATGAGGCCTCTCTGAAAATGCTTGAACAGATCGGCTCTGTTAAACGCATTCCCGAATTTATCGCCCGCGCCAAGGACAAAAATGATCCATTTCGGTTAATGGGTTTTGGCCATCGCGTTTATAAAAACTATGACCCGCGTGCCCGTATCATGCAGCAGACTTGCCATGAAGTACTAAAGGAGCTAGGCATCAAAGATGATCCGCTGCTTGATATTGCGGTTGAGCTTGAACATATCGCACTCAATGATAAATACTTTATCGAAAAGAAACTTTATCCGAATATTGATTTTTACTCAGGAATCATATTGAGGGCGCTCGGGTTTCCGACTTCAATGTTTACAGTGCTCTTTGCTCTTGCTCGTTCTGTCGGTTGGGTTGCCCAGTGGAAAGAAATGATCGAAGACCCAGCTCAGAAAATTGGACGTCCCCGCCAGCTCTATACTGGCGTAGTTGAACGCACTTATGTGCCAATCAAAAATAGAAAATAGTTTAAAATAAAAAAATCGTTGTCGATAACAATTTTTATTAGTTTTAATTTTTTAAAAACGGCAAAATAGCTTTAACTGCAAGCTCACCTGATGGTTTATCGGTATGCATAATGTTTGCAATCTTTTTAAAGCCTTCTAGTTGAGCGGTACGCGCTGCCCCTTGAGTAATATGACGCTCAAGCTGACGGGCCAGAATACTGGGGCGGACAAACTCATTAAAGTATTCTGGCACAATCGGTTCATCAGCAATAATATTGGGCAAGGCAGCACTCCAGATCGTTATTTTTGGCATAATAAATGCTCTAGAAAACCAATCCGCCTTATATGCCAACACTGTCGGAATACCGCAAAGAGCCAGTTCAAGAGAAACAGTGCCCGAAGCAGAAAGTGCAGCATCAGCTTTGGAAAAAGCAGACCATTTCTCATTCTCACCGACAACAACCAGCGGTTTCACAGACCATTGTGCAATAAGCTTGCGTAATTCAGCTTCAATTTTCGGCAGAGTTGGCAAAATAACAGAAAGCTCGGGAAGTTTCTCTGTCAGTTCTTTAATAGTCTCGCCAAAAACCGGCATAAGTTTTCTGATTTCAGAATAGCGTGACCCTGGCAAGACAACAAGAATTGGCTGTCGAATTACATTATCTGACCTTTTCTTACGTTTGAGGCGAGTATCCAGCAAAGGTGGATAAGATAAAAGCCGATGGCCAACATAAGTTGCAGGCGGCCCCTGCAACTTTTTCATCACAAGAACTTCAAATGGTAAAATCACCAATACATGATCGATAAAAGCACGCATGGCCTTTGCGCGCTTAGGCCGCCAAGCCCATACAGAAGGAGCAACATATTTAATAATCGGAATACTTGGATCAAGCTGACGTACCCTGCAGGCCACACGATGAGTAAAATCGGGGCTATCAACAATAATAAGACAATCCGGCTTCTCCCGTACAATAAAAGTAGAAACCCTGCGGATTAAACAGATAAGATGCGGCAACTTTCTCAGAACATCCCCAAGCCCCATCAATGCAATTTCATCTGGGTCAAAAAAGCTTTTCAGCTTATTGTCAACCAGATGCATTCCACCAACTCCGATAAGATTAATATTACGACCTGTTCTATGATGTAAAGCGGCAACAAGATCTGCCCCAAGCTGATCGCCAGATTCCTCTCCTGCAATAATCGCAATTTTTAGCCGAGATTTCATTACATTGCCTTTTATAAATAATAAGAAAAATTTTAAGGAGAATTTCGATAAAATCTCTACAAAATCAATAAGATACATTTATCCTGCAAACAGATATAATTATAGCGTTTTAATAAATATGCCATATCGATCCGCGGCTTTTATAGTTTTTTCAAGATCAAGAATAAAAGTGTGCCCTGCCTCAATTGCAATACCGCAAAGCTTTGCCCGATATACATTTTCTACTGTTTTAAGGCCAATTGTTGGCAGATCCGCACGTTTTTCTTGATTTGGTTTCATAATCTTAACTAGCACACCGCCCTGCAGTGGTATGGAACGTGCCTGCCGCATCTGGCTGATACGCTCAAGCATATTATCTGTGCCTTCTGCCCCTTCCAAAGCCACAACTCGCCCCCCAACAGCTATAGCCCCCTGCCCGATATCAAGTGCGCCCAACTGGCGGGCTGCTTCTAATGCAAGAGCAATATTATATTTTTCCTGTTTGTTAGGACATTTTCTAGTCAGAATGGCCTTTTTGGGAGCAAGCAGCATAGGCACCACCTCATGTGCACCGATAACACGAAAACCATAAGTCTCGACAAGATTAATAAATGCACGCAATAAGGCATCATCTCCTTTGTTCAAAGCAAAAAAAATCTTGGGTAATACCCTAAGCGTAGGACCATCAACGCGCAGATCACGCCAATACGGACGGCTGCGAACACCTCCAGCCAGCACGACATTCCTTATCCCAGCAGCTTTCAATGAGCGAATAAGCACAGAAAATTCAACAATGGAAATTTCACAATGTTCAAATGCATACAACTCCGGATCTGTTTCATCGCGCAAGATAATGAGGAAAGGAGCCTTTCCTTGATCCCGCAAAATAGTGGCTATAGTAAGCGGCAAAACACCATTACCGGCAATAATAGCTGTTCTGCCAGACAATGCCTCACCAGCCAGTTGCGGATCACTGTATTGCATGATCTTAATCCTTCGCCTTAGCATCAAAATCGATTTTTGGCGTACAGAACGAGCGTTTGCTATCCGCACTGATAAAGGTAATCATATCCGCAACCGCTTTTGATTGCGAATAAACCGCTTGGACATCAACCGCACGTTCACGGATGGGTTTTGTACGGTCAAACAACATGGAAACAGCATGACGCAAAGCATGAATTTCATTACGCTGAAGCCCTGAGCGTTTCATACCAATGATATTGAGACCACCAAGCCATGCATGAACACCAATAGCCATCCCGTAAGGAATAAGATCAGCAGTTAGGGCCGCAAGACCGCCAACAAATGCATAGTGTCCAACACGGACAAACTGATGTACAGCACCGCCGCCGCCAATAATGACATGATTACCAATCATAACATGGCCACCAATCATAACATTATTGGAAAAAGTGACATGATGGCCCAGAATACAATCATGAGCCACATGGGCATAAGCCAGAAACATGCAATTATCGTCAACTATAGTTCTTCCGAGACTGTTGTCTGACCCGCGATGCATGGTAACTCCTTCACGGATAATACAGTTTTTGCCGATTTTAAGTGTTGTGCGACCGCCTTTATGCTTGTTGTTCTGTGGATCTGCACCCAATACGGCATGAGGATAGATTTTCGAACCGGAACCGATTGTTGTTGTACCGATAATTGTCACATGGTTCATCACTTCACAATTATCACCAAGCACAACATCCCTGCCAATATAGCAAAAAGGGCCTATAATGGCATTCTCGCCTAATTGCGCGCCCGCCTCGACACAAGCCGTAGGATGAATCTGCGTTTTGGTCATGGGGATGTTATCCTCTACGCAATATTAGTTTCATCAATGCTGACCATAGCGGTTACTTCAGCCTCAGCAACCTTGCTGCCATTAACCTCAGCCACACAGCCGAAACGTGAAATATTGCCACGTCTTTTAAGTTTTTTGACATGAAGCAATAGGCAATCGCCTGGAACAACAGGTTTACGGAATTTTGCATTGTCAATTGTCATGAAATAGACAGTGCCCTGCTGTTCAATACCGTATTGAAACAGACATATCGCACCAGCTGTCTGGGCCATTGCCTCGATAATCAGAACACCCGGCATAATAGGATTTTCCGGAAAATGGCCCATAAAATGTGGTTCGTTAATAGTCACATTTTTGATCCCAGTCGCGGAATTATCTCCATCAATATCAACAATACGATCAATAAGCAAAAATGGATAACGGTGTGGTAATGTAGCCAGAATTCGTTGGATATCTGCTGTATCAAGCTGCGCCTGCTGTCTTGTATGATTCATTTATTATTTCTCCCGACCCGACCTGCCAATACTGCGAAGCGCTGCCACTTCCCTAAACCATTGCTTGAACGGACGTGCTGGAATCCCTCCCCATTTCTCTCCATTCGGAATATCATTCATAACTCCGCTTGCTGCGGCAACCTGAACACCTGAACCAATTTTTAGATGATCGACAAGACCGACACGACCACCCAATTGGGTCATGTCGCCGATAACACAGCTTCCAGAAATACCGCAATGAGCCGCAATCAAACAAAAGCGCCCTATCCGCACATTATGCGCTATTTGCACAAGATTATCTATCTTAGTTCCTTCACCAATAATTGTATCACGCAGGGCACCACGATCCACAGTCGTATTAGCACCAATCTCAACATGATCTTGGATAACAACATAACCCAGTTGCGGAACCTTTTCCACACCGGCATCACCATCAACATAACCAAAACCATCCTGGCCGATACGCACACCAGCATGAAGTTTGACATGATCGCCAATAAAAGCACACTGAATAGATACACCGGGACCGATATAGCTGTCACGGCCTATTTTGCAATTTTCAGCAATCACTGCCGTTGCAGAAACAACTGTTCTGGCACCGATTTCAACATCTTTACCGATAATCGCCCCAGCTTCAATCGTCACGTTTTTTTCCAACTGGACAGAAGTATGAATATATGCCTGCGGCGAAATGCCTATCTCACCCAAAAGCGATGCAGGCCGAGTAGAGGAAGGATAAAGAACACGTCCTACCATTGCAAAATCCCGATGCGGACGTTGTGTGACAAGAATAGCGATGCCTTCTGGCACTTTAGAAAGCAGTTCCTCAGGACAAAAAATTGCCACAGCAACTAAATCATCCAGACTGGCCTGATATTTTTTATCTTCTATAAAGGTAAGAGCACCAGGGCCCGAATCATCCAAGGCAGCCAATCGCTCCACCGGAACAGAAGCCAGATTAGACTGAAGCAGCCTAGCCCCTGTAAGTGCGACAACTTCCGCAACCGTCATCCGGCACGACGGCATAAAAAACATGGTATTTGCCATCACAATTACTTTCTTTCCCAACCTGTAGCAGAAATAAAGAAATTCTTAGAATTTTGTGGAAATACCGAAGTTAAAATTCTGAACTCGATCACCATTCTGCTTCTTGATCGGCCATGCATAATCAAAGCGTAATGGCCCGAAAGGCGAAGCCCACATCAGGCTAACACCTGCAGATGTACGCCAAGAACTTGCGGTATTGACAACCGGGGTTTCCAGATTTGGACAGCTAGGTTCATATGTATTACCATACAGTGTTGCCGCATCGGCAAAAACCGCACCGCGCATACCAAAATTATCAGGCACAATTGATATGGGAAACTGAAGCTCGGCAGTTGTAGCCATATAAGTCGTACCGCCAAGAAAATAGTCACTGTTATTTCCTGAACGCTGCATGGGGCCAATACCATTGAACCTGAAACCGCGAATCATATCATAACTGTTTTTGAACATATCAAAAACACGTGTGCCATCACTGGCTATTTCATGTATATAACCGGCTCCAACACTAATAAGACCAACAAAATCATGCCGATCTGAAAGCGTCCTATAGAAAACGGACTTGCCTGATGTTTTTAGGAAATTCGCATCACCGCCAATACCAGCATATTCCTGACTAACATGAACGAATACACCATCATGTGGGCTTTGTATATCATCAATCGAGTTATAAACAAAGCCATAGGTTATTGATGAACGCCTCCATGGCCTGTGCTTAGATGCTTTGATAATAGCACCGGAATATTCTCTATAAAGTCTTCTCCAATACTCCTCATTCGACTCACTTGGATTGCTACGGAAACGGTCAAGATTATATTCCTCTTCGACATAGTTATAACCAAAACTTGCTGTTAGCTGATCCATAATCGGAATACCGAAGCGGAATGTACTGCCTGTCTGTTTTACATCATAATCATCGTTCATACGATAACTACGATGGAAGATATCGAAACCAGCTGATATCCGGTAATCAAGAAAATAAGATTCGCTAAAGGAAAGATTATAATTTTGTGAATCCTGTTGTCCTGCACCGGCATCGATGCGCAAATACTGGCCCCGACCCAGAAGATTACGTTCGGTAATGGAAGTCTCCACCGAAATACCAGGTGTCTCACCGCCTGTTGTATAACCACCACCTACAGAGAACTCACCTGTTGCCTTCTCAATAACATCAACAATAAGCAGAAGCTTATCAGGTTCAGAACCCGGTAACGTAGAGACAGTGACACTATGGAAAAAACCCAGTTCTTCGAGACGGCGTTTTGCGCGTTTCACCATTGTCTGATTGAAGGCATCGCCTTCACCCAGATCAAATTCACGCCGAATCACATAGTCGCGTGTCTTGGTGTTGCCACGAACTTCAATTCGCTCAACATAGGCACGCGGCCCTTCGTTAATTGTATAGATAATCGAAATTGTATGGGTGTTAAAATCACGATTTCCCAGCGGTTCAACCTTTGCAAAGACATATCCCAAATCGGCAACGCGATCATTCAGAATAATAACTGAATCTTCAACCTTTTTGGCATTATAGACATCACCGATCCGCGTCTTCAGCACACTGCTCATTGTCTTAATATTAATTCCAGGCACCGTACTTTCAATCTGAATATCACCGAATTTGTAATATTGCCCTTCATCAATAACGAAAGTTATAGTGTATTGGTTGTCGTCCTGATTTAAAATCGCATTAGATGAGATAACGCGAAAATCAGCATAACCGCAATTATGATAGAAGCGGCGCAGCGCCTCTTCATCTGCAGCCAGACGATCCTCACTATAAATATCGCCGCGGGTCAGCCATGAAAAAACATTGCTCTCTTTGGTAGCAATGACATCGCGCAGGCGTCGGTTACCAAAAACCTTATTACCTTCAAAAATAATCTTGCCAACTTTAGTCTGTTTGCCCTCAGATATTTGGAAAATGACATTGACACGGCCTTGGCTAATATTTGCCGTTTTGGCTTTTACCATGACATCATTACGCCCTATATACGAATAGGCATCGCGAATAATATGTTCATCCTCCTTCAGCTTGGTCGGATCAAAACTTTCACGCGGTTTGAGTGAGATAACGCGCTCAAGGTCTACATCTTTAATCTTTTTGTTACCCTGGAAAATAACCTTGTTGACAACTTTATATTCATCGACATCAACAACCAGTACATTGCCTGCGAGGTTGATGGCCACATTAGAAAAAAGACCCGTGGCAAAAAGGCGCTTGGTGGCTTTATCAATATCCACACTTGTGAGATCCTTGCCAAGCCTGATGTCTATATTATCATGGATGCTCTGGGCATCAACACGCTTGTTGCCACGGACTTCGATGGCCCGTATGACCTCAGCTTCTGCGATCGTCGCGACTCCCACCAAGAGGACTATCATGAGAGGAAAAGCAAGCGTTATCGCTAAAACAAATCCAAAGGCTGCAATAAGAGGTTTTGATTTAGCCATCATTCGCTTCTCACCCCTAGTTTATAATATACCAAAATATATCCATTTTTAAAGACCAGTCCCCTATAACCTGTCTTCTAATCACACATAAGCTCCTTAAAATTGCGGACATAGCTACCTGCAGAGGAATACATGTTGTCATGCGGAATCTAGCACTTAATTTTTTAATACTAGCATATTTAAATTATGAATTAACTCACTCTATAGGAATTTTGCCATGTTCTCAACCTGCAACATTGTAGACTGGAGTTCCTTCCACAGACTTAAAGACATTAATATTCATTAATTGCCTGACGTACCTTCAACATGGAATATAATTATTTAGTATTGCAAAAACCATAAAGAACAGAATAAGAACGAGTCCTATACGGGAAAAAATCTCTTGGATACGTAAAGGAACAGGGCGACCTGTTATGCCTTCCGCCAAATAAAAAATCAGATGACCACCATCAAGCGGCGGTATCGGAAATAGATTGAACAATCCGACGCTGATTGAGAAAAAAGCTGTGAGCTGCAGTAGGGCCAAAAACCCAAAATCACTAACCTTCCAAGCAATCTGCGCACTACGCACCGGCCCGTTTAACTGGCAGCGATCTCCTTTTCCATGTATAAATTTATCAAGGAATTTCCAAGTCTGCTGAACAATGTCTGCGGTTTCCTTTACGCTCTGCCTGATAGCCTCAACACTATTATAAGCAATTTTTTGAATATTCTCAGCATTATTAGGACCAATAACGCCAATGCGCCCAATACGGATCGGATTGCCAAAACCATCATCTGCTCGCTCAACCCGTGATTCTACTATAACTTCAAAAAATTGCCCACTCCGTTCGATTGTGAAATGAATTGGCTCACCATCATGGGTCATAACATAACGCGGTATCTCATCAAAACTTGTAACAGATGCTCCCTGCATAGTCAAAAATTTATCGCCGGGCCGCAAACCAGCCTGTGCCGCTGGCGAATCAGAAATAACATCCATTACGACTGGTAGAACGATGGTCCGGCCAAAAGAAAAAAAAAGCAAAGCCAAAACAACTACTGTAAATAGGGCATTAGAAAAGGGGCCAGCAAAAACCGTCGCAAAGCGCTTCCATGCATTTGCCGCTGCAAAGCAATCAGGTCTCCGTTCATGAACAGAGACAAGTTTCTGCGAAGTACTTGAAGCAGCCGGATCACCAAAAAACCTAACGTATCCGCCAAGCGGAATCAGAGCTATCCTCCAACGAGTACCATGCTTATCTGTATAGTGACAAAGTTCCGGTCCAAAACCGATAGAAAACATAGAAGCAGTTATGCCGCACCATCGGGCAACAAGGTAATGCCCCATTTCATGCACAAAAATAATAACCATCAACGCGGTGATCACACCAAAAAACCGGATGATAATATCCTGTAGCATTAAAGCAAAATTAAATACTTCCAATGATGACTCCAGCAATCCCTAAATTTATTTACAACAAATAAAGCTTCCCATGATCAGGTATTCACAACGCTGCATATGTCATATTTTGCAGAAAATTAAAGAGACCTGAGGGCGAATCAAAATCACCGACAGAAGCCCCTCCTATTACATATAGGGCAACAGAAGCAGCCACAAGACTATCTACCCGATCCATAACACCACCATGTCCGGGCAAGATCCTGCCCGAATCCTTGACCTGAAAATAACGCTTCAGTGAAGATTCGCAAATGTCGCCGATTTGCGAAATAAAAGAAAGCAATAACGCAAGAACAGGAATAAAAAAATCGGTAAAATCGATATGCATCATAAACAGGGCAACGCACTTTCCGCACAAAATGCCGGTTGCTGTCCCGCCAATAGCTCCAGACCACGTCTTGTTAGGAGATAATCTGGGCGCAAGCTTTGGCCCACGAAACGCATGGCCACAAAAATAAGCGCCAATATCCGTTCCCCAGACAACAGCATATAAAAAACAGACGGAACTGAAACCAAAAATCTCATGCCCACGTAAAAGGGCCAATGTAACAGCAAGCAACGATGAATAAGCAAAACCACACGCAACCCAACCCGCATTATGCCCAGATAAAAAATTCAGAAGAACAAACCCTGCCAGCAATACTGAAAAAATCACCTCAGCAGGAAAACCAGCAAGCATCACTAAACCAATAACCAGATAACAGATCCAGCCGCAAACTCGTGCCAGCGGTGTTTGCTGAGAACCGGTAAGAATATTCCATTCATAAAATACCCCTCCCCCTATGATTAATGCAAAAACCACAAATGGCCATTTTCCGATCCATGTCATGCCAAGCACAAGAGTGCCAAGCAGTACGCCTGTCAGAATGCGCGCTTGCAAATTTGACATTCGCACCCTGCTTTCAGTTATCCTCATAGGAGTGATCCTCTGATATCATCAGTATATTTCAGATTACCAAAACGCCGCTCCCGTGCATAAAAATTTGCAATCGCAGCCTCAAAATCCACAACCGAAAAATCGGGCCAGCAGCAGGGCACAAAGCTGAATTCCGAATAAGCTGCCTGCCATAGCAAAAAATTCGAAAGGCGCATTTCGCCGCTTGTACGGATGATAAGATCAGGATCAGGTATATGGGCTGTATCCAGATACGATGTTAGAAGGTTATTGGTTATATCATTGCCTCTAATCTTACCGGCGGTGATATCAGCTGCAATTTTCCTGACAGCGCGCACAATTTCATCACGGCTGCCATAATTGAAGGCTACGACAAGATTGAGACCCGTATTTTCTGTCGTGAGTTTTTCAGCTTTCTCCAATAGCACCACAATGTCCTTGGCAAGGTCACTCCGTTTTCCGATAACATGAACCCGCACATTATTTTCACGCAACTCAAACAAATCATCGTGAATAAACAATTTTAGAAGAGATAAAAGACATTGCACCTCATCAACCGGACGCGCCCAGTTCTCGGAAGAAAAAGCATAAAGTGTAAGCCATTTAAGCCCAATACTAGCTGCATGATGGACAATTGTTCGTAGTGTTTCCATGCCCGCCCTGTGCCCTGCCACACGCGGAAGTTTCCGCGCACACGCCCAACGCCCGTTTCCGTCCATAATAATGGCAATATGGCAAGGAAGCATTGTATCAAAACCTTTGTAAGGGCTCTGGAACCCTATTATACTTCCATAATCTCAGCTTCCTTGGAAGTAAGGATTTCATTAACCTCGGCAACGTAATCATCCGTGAGCTTCTGCACCTTGTCAGAAAGATTATGACCTTCATCTTGGCTGATATTACTATCCTTTTCGGCTTTTTTAAGATCATCCATACCATCACGACGCACATAACGCACAGCAACGCGAGCCCGTTCGGCATATTGATGGGCAACTTTCACTAGTTTGCGACGGTGTTCTTCGTTGAGCTCTGGCAAGGGAACACGTAGATTTGTTCCATTCGTAATTGGATTAAGACCCAGCCCGCTGTTTCTAATAGCGCGTTCCACAGCGACAACTATTGATCTGTCCCATACCGATATGGAGAGCATTCGCGGCTCCAGCACTGAAATATTAGATACCTGACTAATCGGTACGACAGAACCGTAAGCCTCAATCATAACGGGTTCAAGCAAATTGACCGATGCACGACCGGTTCGCAAACTACCCAGTTCATGTTTAAAAGCTGTAATTATGTCGTCCATACGCCGTCTAAGATCATCCAGTTTTAGTGCATCACTCATTTTCAACCTCTTCGCAAAACAATGAGTACTTTTAGGAACGATTATCTGATACAGTCGTGAAGCGACTTTTGCCTTTCAGTACTTTTGCAAGTCCGCCTTTTTCATGAATGGTATAAACAATAATCGGAATATCGTTTTCCTTTGCCAAGGTAACAGCTGTTGTATCCATAACTGTCAGCCCACGCTTGAACAGTTCCTCATATGATAGATGTTTAAAGTGTTTCGCAGAAGAATCTATCTTAGGATCAACTGAATAGATACCATCAACCTGCGTACCTTTAAGAAGCAGATCAGCCCCAATTTCAGCTGCACGCAATGCAGCAGCAGAATCCGTAGTAAAGAATGGATTACCCGTACCCCCTGCAAAAATAACCACTTTCCCCGTATTGAGATAAGCTATAGCCTTGCGTTGGGAAAAACTTTCACAAATGCGCGGCATAGCAATCGCTGATAAAACAGCAGAATCAATACCGATCTTGGTTAATGAGGTGCGCAATGCAAGAGAATTGATCGTTGTGGCCAGCATTCCCATATGGTCGCCGGTAACCCGGTCACCACCGCAGAATGCAACAGAAACACCCCGGAAAATATTTCCTCCTCCAATAACAATGCCAATTTCAATACCAAGGGCGTGAACTTCTGCAATATCCGCTGCTATTCTATCCGCAACAGATACATCAATACCAAAGCTCTGCCCCCCCATTAACGCTTCCCCTGATACTTTCAGTAAAATCCGTCTATAAAGTGAGCGATCTTCCATATTTTAATGTCTCCGTAACCATAATATCGATAAAATAAGAGGCGAATATACGAAAAGTGCCCTATTATTGGTAAGCATATATTTTTGTCTGCAGGACTGATCTAAATCCTGATTATAGCAGAATAAAGAGCTGTTTTTTTGCTTCATGGTATTACACCAATACCAAATAGGGCCACCAAACTAGAAAATATTCTTAGTAAAACAGAAGATATATAAAAATCCCGCTGGCATTTTTATATATCCTGAAAATATCAGAACAAGCTTGCCCTCAGCTTATCCCTTGACGGATGTAGCCACCTCGGCAGCAAAATCAGTCTCTTTTTTTTCAATGCCTTCGCCCAAAGCAAAACGGACATAACCAGCAAGCTTCGCAGGGGCACCAATGCTCTTTTCCTCCGCTTCTCTCAAAGCGGACTCAACTGAATGATCAGGATTCATGACAAAAGCCTGCGATAATAGCACTACTTCTTTGTAGAATTTACGCAAACGACCTTCGACCATTTTTTCAATGATATTCTCCGGTTTTCCGGACTGACGAGCCTGTTCAAAAAAAATCGCTTTTTCACGCTCGACTGCACCCGGATCAACCTCTGAATTCGTCAATGCCAAAGGATTCGTTGCTGCTACATGCATGGCGACCTGACGTCCGAACGCCGAAGCAGATTCCGTCTCACCTTCCGTCTCAACAGCAATCAGGACACCTATTTTACCAAGGCCATCTGAAACACTATTATGAATATAAGTAGAAACTACACCAAACTTGACATCAAGCATTGCAACACGGCGCAAACTTATATTTTCGCCGATAATGCCAACCGCATCTTTGATTGTATCAGCAACAGTTTTGGATGAACCCGGATATAGCGCCGCTGCCACAGCTTCAAGCGAACCATCTGTTTCAAGCGCAGCCTGTGCAATGTTGCGCACAATTTTCTGAAAGGTATCATTGCGGGCAACAAAATCAGTTTCCGAATTAACCTCAACCAAAACGCCCTTTTTACCATTCGATATAGCACTGATCAAACCTTCAGCAGCTATACAAATTGCTTTTTTGTCTGCTTTGGCAATCCCTCTCTTCCGCAGCCAATCAACAGCTGCTTCCATATCGCTATTTGTCTCTGTAAGAGCAATCTTACAATCCATTATGCCGGCGCCGGTGATTTGACGTAGTTCTTTTACCTGATATGCAGAAATGCTCATTAAATTCCCTCTTTATCAAAAAATCAAATTTATCAAAAAATCAAACGCATATCAGGACCTTTCCAGTCCAAGCACGCCTAACACAATATTATCTTACCATCCGATAAGCTTCTGCAGTAGAAACTTAGAATAACCACTATCAATAAAAATTATTCAGAAGGCTGAAAAAGCTTTGCCTTCGCTTAGAGCAGGTTCAGCAGGCGCTTCAATCTGTGCACCAATATCCACCCCCATAGCCGTCTGCTGACGTGCAATACCATCAAGTGCCGCCTTTGCGGCCAGATCACAATAAAGCGAAATAGCACGAACCGCATCATCATTTCCTGGTATAGGAAAGTCAATCTTATCCGGATTGCAATTAGTATCAATAACAGCAACAATGGGAATTTTCAACCTCCTTGCTTCCTGAATAGTAATTGCTTCCTTGTTGATATCAATAAGGAATATCATATCAGGAATCGATCCCATATCTTTGATTCCACCAAGCGCACGATCAAGTCTATTGCGCTCACGTTCAAGATTCAGACGTTCTTTCTTTGTCAAGCCCTGCACCTCCCCTATGAGGAAATCATCAAGCTTGCGCAGACGCTGAATAGAATTGGAAATGGTTTTCCAGTTGGTCAACATACCGCCAAGCCAACGTGCATTGACGTAATACTGGGCCGAACGCTGAGCGGCATCAGCAATAACTTCCGACGCTTGGCGCTTGGTACCAACAAAAAGAATACGGCCGCCGCGTGCAACAGTATCCGAAATCACCTGCAGGGCACGATACAGCATCGGCACGGTCTGTGAAAGATCAATAATATGAATATTATTCCGCTCGCCATAAATATAGGAAGCCATTTTAGGATTCCAACGATGAGTCTGGTGACCAAAATGCATACCAGCCTCCAAAAGTTGGCGCATAGAAAAATCAGGCAATGCCATTTTGTTTTCCTTTCCGGTTAAACCTCCACGGAAAAAGCAATAGAATTGCCACCGGTGGACAGATTATAGAGAATTTATCGTTAATTCAGGCCTAATTTAATCCGTGTGTGAGATGAACAGCCATTATAGCATTTCTATTGCAATTGCAAACAACATAGCGAAAATACTACATTCACTTAACACCCTAGAGCATATCAACTTGTCATAAATGGAAAATCCTTGTATACTGATGAACGGACTGAATTATGCTATTTCTGTAAAGCAGAAAGCTGATGCAGTATTTTAAGTTTGGCAAACCATACCCTGCTTATTGGCATCAAGTCGAAGTAGGAGACGGTTACTGGCCATATTTAGGGTTTATCACCATATATAGTCCGCATAATTCTAGTCTTACGATCAAACTGGAACTTTAATTTCCAAACCGATTAAGAATAGTGGTTTTAATCAATACCCTGCCTCTTCAGGCTTGATATTCATCTTTAAACTGCTGATTTCGTAAATCATTTCAACTTATCAAACTGCTATACTAGATTTTCCGATATCAGTTTATCCGAACCGGCAGCAGCGAACCCAGCAAATAATGCAAACCCAGCCGAGCATAATTCCAAACCAGTGGTAAAATGCATCTCTACTCTTTATCTATCGTGATAGATCATTAACTATCATAATTGCTCGACCTTGACAAATATAACCAGATAGATAATTTAGACTTTATATTTCAGATAAATATTGTATAAAAGAGACACTATGTTTGATGTGATCCAGTCCCGTCTCGCGAATCTCGGTATTTCCATTCCTCAAATAGCCATGCCGGTTGGCAGTTATGTTACGACTATCAGAAGCGGAAAGCAGCTTTTTATTTCCGGTCAGCTGCCTCTTGTCAGCGGCAAACTTCTGACAACAGGCAAAGTTGGTGCAACGGTTGATATCGAAAACGCAAAAAAAGCAGCTCAAATCTGCGCAATTAACATACTGGCACAGGCACAGGCTGAACTTGGCAACCTTGCAAAAATCAAGCAGGTTATCAAGATCACTGCATTTGTAGCTGCAGACCCAACCTTTACGGATATTCCACAGATCGCGAACGGTGCCTCTGATCTTCTAGTCAATGTCTTGGGAGAAGCAGGAAAACACACGCGCTCAGCTGTTGGTGTATCTGTACTACCAATGGACGCTACAGTTGAAATTGAAACTGTAATGGAAATCTGAAACGATATTGTCAAGACAGCATTGAAATAGAAAGCTTGAGTCATGATCCTATCCTATGATGAGAATAATATTTTTGCGAAACTATTACGCAATGAAATTCCATCTATCCGCGTTTATGAAGATGAAAACACGGTAGTGTTCATGGATACTATGCCTCAAGGAATAGGCCATACATTAGTTATTCCGCGTAAGCCATCACGTAATCTTTTGGATGCTACCCCTGAAATATTGGTTACGATCACCAAGGTTGTACAAAAGATTGCCAAGGCAACCCAAAAGGCATTTGCCGCTGACGGTATAACCGTAATGCAATTCAATGAAGCTGCAAGCGGACAGACTGTTTACCACCTGCATTTCCATATCATTCCACGCTTTGACGGCATACCTCTGCAGCATCATGCAGACAAAATAGCAGATAAGGCAGAACTTGAGAAGTCAGCAGAGAAAATACGTACTGCCCTCAAAATAATTTAAAAAATATTTTTTATGAATAAAGTTAATGACAGAATCAGATAGTAGTATATTGAATTATAGGATAATTTTCATTTATTGATCCTAAAAATTAAAAAATATACCTCTTAAATTGTTTTACTTAGTTAAAAAATAGGAGTATTATTGACCTTGTATATATAATATTTTTCCTATATATTAGGCATGTTATTTTGTATTTTTGTTTGCTCTACGCAGCCCTAAAATTTGAGGTCAATGAATACATGATATGAATAATTTAACACGAGTTTCTTGTTGGGCAGTAGCAGTTCGTGCAACCTGCTTGTTTTTGAGTATAATCTTTTTGGCATATCTTTTTTTCAGCGCTTAAATGCCAGATAAGTCGGCTTTACTGAGCAGATATCAAGCTTTTAGGATCTTATCCTTTGACGAAAGGAACGGATTGTCTATCGTTACTGCAATTGATTTTTATTTTTTGCATCCAAATACGGGAGTGCTAAAATAGCCTTCACGTAATCTTTAGATTAAAAGGCAAATATCGTGATACTTCATAACAAAGAAATTTTGCGTCTATGGTGTTTCATAGAAGATTTTGCCGCACAGAAATATTAGGTTTAAAATCGTTTTCAAGATTTAGATTCTATCATTATGAAGGTGGCAAAGGAAAGAATAGTTTGCCCATGTTCCTGCAGCAGCTTGCTGAACTGGAATTATTATTAATACCCCCCGAAATAAATCCAAGACTGACATATCTGGACCCGACAACTATCATTTTCCAATAAAATACGCACAACAATATTAGTCCCACCCTACCTATCAATAACTAAAGAAATCATACTCTAGTCAATTATTTCGCTGTTAATCCAGTCCATTTATTGGATTACCAGAGGGGATCGCCATCATTGAAACAAAAAACAGTAAAGCTATTTCTGGATCCTTTCAGCATTTCACCAGATTCTTCCAATCGCATACCATCGCTATGCCATAGCTATTTTCTAAAAGGATCAAACTTAATTATAGAACTTAATAAAATTTTTATATAAATTTATATGAAATAATGAAGTTGACTTTTGATATTTACAAACCAAGGCTACGATAACTTAATTTATTTATTCAACCATCATTTTTAAATAATGAAGTTTTCTAACTCGATATCCATTCGGAAAATTACATACACTCTTCAAGCCATAAAAAATACTCATGCAGAATAGGCTGCTGCACGAACATTTTGTCTTAAATTACAGATAATTAAGGATTCTTACTACTTCTACTCTTTCAGGGCATAACAACTAAAACGTACTTTTTTGAGTTGAGAACAAGCATTCCAAGCTGCCTGCTTTGATGGAAATCCGCTGAAACGCGCTCGATAATAATGAGCCTCTCCTTGTTTAAAATACTGCGTATAGGACTCTGCATTTGCCAGTACAGCCCGCACGCTGCCTGAAGCCTTGTCAAGGATTCGATCAGCCTCGCTTTGTGTCGGTAGAGAAGCAATTTGAATAACCCACCTTTTTTTTTCATTCTCGACAAAGATTGGCACCATCTCAATAGAGGGCATAATGGCTGAATGAACACTATTTTTTGCCTTATAGGTAGGAATCGGCGGATTTTTTATGATAATTTCATTTATCGCATCAGCCGCTGCAGAAGGCACAGCCCTTTCGCTTGTAAGCGCTGTCAGGAGTGCTGAATCATGCTCATGGTCACTAATCATATTTTTTGCGAGAGGAATAGCAACAATTTCTTCAGTAAGAAGGAGAGGGGCTTTGGCCACCGGTATCGGTATTGGCATATGCTCGACTTTACCAAATGCAGGCATACGGCTGGCAACAAGTGTTTTTACATCACTGGCCTGCACCATATAATGCTCAAGAAGAGCTGCCATATGCGCATCACGCGAAAAAGCGCTCTTACCGCCCATTACAACCGCGACAATGCTTTTTTCCCCTTGGCGCCTAGAACTGGCCAAATTAAAACCGGACATACGAGTATAGCCGGTTTTAATCCCATCAACACCATCCATGGATTTTATCAATTTGTTATGACCGGCAATAATCTTATTATGAAATTTGAACTGTGTCGTATTAAATAACCGATACTGATGGGGGAAATGCTTCCGCAACGCCAAGGAAAGAATGGCTATATCCCGTGCAGTAGAATAATTTTGCGGATCAGGCAGCCCTGAGGCATTTATGAAATTAGTATTCATCATGCCGAGCCTGCGGGCTTTTTTTGTCATCATGCGGGCAAAATTTTTTTCCGAACCCCCAAGATATTCGCCGATTGCAGCAGCAACATCATTGGCTGATTTAGCAATTAGCGCCTTAGCTGCCGTTTCGGCAGCAATTGTTTGTCCGGGATTAAAACCAAGCCTTGTAGGAGGACGTGAAGCAGCATAAGCTGAAATAGGAATTAGCGTATTACGGAATATACGCCCCGTCTGCAAGGCCTCAAAAAACATGTAAAGAGTCATCATTTTTGTCAGCGATGCAGGATAACGTTTGGCATTAGAGTTCTTCTGATAAAGCGTTCTACCGGTATTGGCATCCATGACAATGGCGGCATATTTATCAATAGAATCGCCTTTAGACATTGGATACGCAACAGAAACCGAATAGATTATAATTGTGAGGGCATAAAGAATTTTTCTAAAAAACATTATAACCTACTAGATATCAAGTATGCACATTATCCTCTGATATTAAAGGCGAATTCATAAAACCATGTGCGACTCTGATTTAACCGCGTTGCCAACTAATATCAGATGCACAGACTAAGATAATTAGATTACCAATTTATTTTATTCAAATAAAAAAGCCAAACTTAACCATAATTACTGTATCCAGCGTACAAATCAGTGAAAGCTTAATCAAAATGTTACGATGCGCAATCAACAAGGTGGGGTAACCTTAGAAAATATAAACTATAATAGTCGCGTTCATACAAAGGTCACCGTGCTCCAACATCTTCTTCTTGCCTTGATACTAAGGAAGATGCAAACAGTCTTATCGCGCAGGCAATATTGCATCGAGCCATTATTCATACAGGCCGCGTATAAATACCGACAGATTTTTAAAAAAGACTAAAATTTCTATGTCCGCCGTTTTCAGAAAAACAATGTCAATAAACCAAAATTATCGATGTAATTGAAATTATTAAAGGCCTGAACCCCTATATTAAAGCCTTCTATATAAATTTTATACCAATGAGGCAAAGAAAATTTCTATTAAGTTTTTCCGCCTGCTATATAGTATATTGAAAATTACCTCATAAAACTATTAATGTAATTGCTCTAAAAGAGATTAAAGCGACTATTTTTCCATGATCATCCATATCATACGACAATCAGATAGGCTTTGGCTAACCTGTATACGAAGTGAATTATTTACGGATAGGACAAGGCAATGATACATTCACAACTACAATAAAACCTATAAGCACCGATTTTTGTGAATTGAAAACCCGATTAGTAATTATCTTTTTCCGGCATAGAGGCTGGCAAGATAGAGCTTCCAAGCAAAAATCGGATCCTTGCTGGATAGATACCCCCCCTGCGTCTTAATATGTCTGAATACATGAAAAAACGTAAAGCATAGCCTTTTAACATGGAATAACCGCCGTCTCAGCAGCGGTTATTTTTATCCCGGAAAATATATTCACTTCCCGTTAATAGCTTCTTTCAGTGACTTTCCAGCACTGAATTTTGGCACATTACGGGAAGGAATCTGAATCTCTGCACCTGTTGAAGGATTGCGACCCTTTGTTGCTTTACGGTGTGAAACCTCAAAAGATCCAAAACCTGGAATACGCACATCATCACCTTTAGTAAGAGTGCTTATAATAGAAGAGATGAAGGCATCTACAGCTTCCGCTGCCTGGACTTTAGAAAGGCCAGCCCTCTCAGCAACCGAGCTAATCAGTTCATTTTTATTCATTAGGTATTTCCTTTCTTTGTCTTGACCCAACACTTAACTTATAGTGATCAGGTTTTAAATTTATTCAAAAATTAAACAAACAAAAACCTAAAAAAGCCGGAAAATATTCATTTTGCAGTGTTTAATACAATTTTGCACGATAATTTCGATATAATTATAATTTATTAGCACCTAAAAAACAGGAAACCGATGCTTTCATTCTCTGTTTTTATTGAAATTATATTGAAAATCAGTGGGCTATGGACTGGTTTGATACATCATCCTCATTTGTCAAAACTGGTTCCAAAAAAGAGGATTCTTTCCAGTTAATTGCTTCTGGCTTACGGATGAGTGCATTTTGCAGAACTTCTATAGCGTGGGAAACAGGAACAATTTCCAGATTGTTTTTTACATTATCTGGAATTTCCAGTAAATCCTTGGCATTTTCTTCAGGAATAAGAACTTTTTTGATACCACCCCGAAGAGCTGCCAGAAGCTTTTCCTTCAAGCCACCAATTGGTAAAACCCGGCCACGCAAGGTGATCTCACCTGTCATAGCAATCTCCCTGCAAACTGGGATACCAGTCATGACTGATACAATCGCCGTCATCATCGCAATCCCTGCCGAAGGCCCATCCTTTGGCGTTGCACCTTCCGGTACGTGCACGTGGATATCGCGCCTGTCGAAAAACGGCGGTTCAATACCAAAATCTACAGCACGCGAACGCACGTAAGAAGCTGCTGCTGAAATGGATTCTTTCATAACATCACGCAGGTTTCCCGTCACGGTCATTCGACCTTTTCCAATCATCATGACACCTTCAATGGTAAGAAGCTCGCCGCCAACCTCTGTCCATGCAAGCCCGGTCACAATACCGATCTGGTCTTCTCCTTCAATCTGACCGAAACGGTAACGTTTAACACCCAGATAATCGGTAATATTCTTACGTGTGATATGAACCAGATGCTGCTTACCTTTCTTGATAATCGCCGTAACAGCTTTACGTGCAAGTTTCATCAATTCACGCTCAAGGTTACGAACACCTGCTTCACGCGTATAATCCTGTATAATCGCGCGAATCGCTTCCCTATCAACTGAAAACTCCTCAGGCTGCAAAGCATGTTCGCTGATTGCCTTAGGCAAAAGATGCTGTATGAGAATCTCAAGTTTTTCATCTTCCGTATAACCGGCAATGCGGATGATCTCCATACGGTCTAGCAAAGGACCTGGAATATTCAGCGTATTGGCCGTTGTCACGAACATGACATCGGATAGATTATATTCAATCTCTAAATAATGATCCATGAAAGTTGAGTTCTGTTCTGGATCAAGCACTTCAAGCAATGCTGAAGAAGGATCGCCACGGAAATCCTGTCCCATCTTATCAATCTCATCAAGAAGGAAAAGCGGATTTGATTTCTTAGCTTTTTTCATTGACTGCACAATTTTGCCCGGCATGGAGCCAATGTAAGTACGCCGGTGGCCACGAATCTCAGATTCATCACGCACACCACCCAGTGATATACGGACATATTCACGGCCCGTCGCTTTGGCAATGGAGCGCGCCAATGAGGTCTTGCCAACACCAGGAGGTCCGACAAGGCATAGAATCGGTCCCTTGATCTTCGCAGTACGACTCTGCACAGCCAGGTATTCAATGATACGCTCCTTGAGCTTATCCAAACCGAAGTGTTCTTCATTCAGAACTTTCTCCGCAAATCCAAGATCTTTTTTGATCTTGGATTTTTTATTCCACGGAATACTCAGCAACCAGTCAAGGTAATTGCGCACAACGGTCGCTTCCGCAGACATTGGTGACATGGAACGCAATTTCTTGATCTCGGACAACGCTTTCTCACGTGCCTCTTTGGTCAGCTTGGTTGTCTTAACGATTTCCTCCAGTTCAGAAACTTCATCACGGCCATCCTCACCTTCCCCAAGCTCTCTCTGGATCGCCTTCATCTGCTCATTCAAATAATATTCGCGCTGCGTCTTTTCCATCTGTCGTTTTACGCGTGAGCGGATACGCTTTTCAAGCTGCAGGACAGAAATTTCTGATTCCATGAAGGTCAGGGCTTTTTCCAATCGTGCATGGATGGAAAGCAAAGCTAGCATTTCTTGTTTTTCCGATAGCTTGATTGTTAGATGTGATGCAATCGTATCGGCAAGCTTGGATGGGTTTTCAATCTGGCTGACAGCGCTGATAATCTCCGGTGAAATCTTTTTGTTAAGTTTTACATATTTTTCAAAATCGGCAATCACAGAACGAGCAAGTGCCTTCATTTCCAGCGGATCGTCAATAATTTCATGTAAAACCTTGGCATCAGCCTGAAGAAAAACATCCCTGTCAATAAACTGCACAAGCCCGGCCCTAGCGATACCTTCAACCAGCACTTTAACCGTACCATCTGGCAGCTTTAAAAGCTGCAAGATACCAGCAAATGTGCCAACATTGTAAATATCTTCAGGCTCGGGATCATCATCCGTCGCATTTTTCTGTGTGACAAGCAGTATCTGCTTGTTTTCCTGCATTGCTTCTTCCAGCGCGCGAATGGACTTGTCACGGCCAACGAACAGCGGCACAATCATATGCGGGAAAACGACAATATCACGTAGCGGCAAAACGGCATAAAGCCCATTCTCCATTACAAAAATCTTCTCAGCACTTTCCTGCATTTTTTATCCTTTCCAGAATCCTGATAAGCCCCCTTGCCGTAAGCTTTTTTCCCAAAAAGCCGATAAGGCGCACGCATTAAACCCCACTAAATGGTTCTGCCATCAGCCCATTTGAAGATCACTAAATAACCAAATAATCGCATCCGTAGAAATAAAAAATACACAATTACTTGAATTATTATAGTTAGGAACAACAATATACAAGCTCAAGGGTCCTGGGGAATATAAAGCAAGAATGCAGCTTCTTTCCTGATTATTATAGTAAGATAATATTATTAAAGTAGTATTATCTTATTCTGCCAGCGCTTAGAAGCTTTTCAGCATATTCTAAATAACCAAACACGAATAGAAAAAACATATAAGACTAGTCATTAACATTTCAAATATCTTTTAAAAACATTCACGCAGATGCATTGCCTTTTTCATCAGGCCACTCAGCATAAATATAAAGCGGATAAGCTGCCCCTTCCACAACATCGCCAGAGATAACAACCTCTCTTACCCCTTCCAGTCTCGGCAATTCAAACATCGTATCCAGCAATATCTTTTCCATTATAGAGCGTAATCCACGCGCACCGGTTTTACGGTCAATGGCCTTATTAGCAATTGCACGCAGCGCATCATCATGAAACGTTAGCTTTACATCCTCCATTTCAAAAAGCCGCTTGTATTGCTTGATAAGAGCATTCTTGGGTTCAGATAAAATTTGCATCAGCGTTTCAACATCCAAATCCTCAAGCGTTGCAACAACCGGAAGACGGCCAACAAATTCTGGAATGAGACCAAATTTTAACAGATCCTCAGGTTCAAGATCATAAAAAATCTTGCTGATCTTACCATTATCGGAAGCTGGAATCTTTGCCGAAAAACCAATAGATGTCTTCTCACCTCGGGCTGAAATGATCTTATCAAGCCCGGCAAAAGCACCGCCACAAATAAAAAGGATATTAGTCGTATCAACCTGTAGAAACTCTTGCTGAGGATGCTTGCGTCCACCCTGGGGAGGGACAGAGGCTATTGTCCCTTCCATAATCTTCAAAAGAGCCTGCTGCACTCCTTCACCTGAAACATCACGGGTTATAGATGGATTATCTGCCTTGCGGCTGATTTTATCAACTTCATCAATATAAACAATACCGCGCTGTGCTCGTTCGACATTGTAATCAGCCGCCTGCAAAAGTTTAAGAATTATATTTTCCACATCTTCACCGACATATCCTGCCTCAGTCAGCGCAGTTGCATCCGCCATGGTAAAGGGCACATCAATAATACGCGCCAGTGTCTGAGCCAGATAGGTCTTCCCGCAACCCGTCGGGCCAACCAGAAGAATGTTTGATTTTGTCAGCTCGATATCTAAATTCTTTGCTTGATGTGCCAGCCGTTTATAATGGTTATGCACGGCCACAGATAGAACTCGCTTAGCATAAGACTGCCCAATTACATAATCATCCAGAACGGACAGGATTTCCTGCGGGGTGGAAACATCTTCCCGCGCCCGGACAAAAGAGGACTTGTTCTCTTCCCTGATAATATCCATGCAGAGCTCTACACACTCATCACAGATAAAAACTGTAGGCCCAGCAATCAGCTTGCGCACTTCATGCTGGCTTTTTCCGCAAAATGAGCAATAAAGTGTGTTTTTAGAATCGCCTTTATTATTTCCGATTTTGCTCATCAGCCTATACCCTTCCCAATTCCCGCATAAAGATAAATTTACTATTCATTAACCCAGTTTCATACGGCCCTATTTTTACAAAAAAACACATAGTAAATACGCTTTACAGCAACATTTTCCGGTTATTCACATCTAATGATTTGAAATCTTAAAGCGTTTCTCGTGTAAACGAAGATACGTAAACGTAAAGCTAATAAGATGTCTACTAAAAAGCTGCAGCAAAAAACTATCCACAGAGTAAAATCAAACAACCTCTCTAGATTTCAATTTTCTACACAATAATTACATGGCTTTAAGTATTCTCCTGCAGCATCGTCCGCTTTTCCAGAACCGCATCAATCAAACCAAAATCATTGGCCTCAGCAGCGGACATAAAATAATCACGATCCAGTGTCTGCTCAATTGTCTTGTAATCCTGCCCGGTATGGGTAACGTAAATCTCGTTTAGGCGTCGCTTCAGCTTCAGAATATCTTGGGCGTGACGCTGTATATCTGAAGCAGCCCCTTGAAAACCACCCGAAGGCTGATGCAGCATGACACGCGCATTGGGTAATGCAAAACGGTGTCCCCTAGCGCCGGCAGTCAGAAGTAGAGAGCCCATGGAAGCCGTCTGACCAATACACAGCGTAGATACCATTGGTTGAATAAACCGCATCGTATCATAAATGGCCATACCCGATGTCACATATCCACCAGGGGAGTTAATATAAAGGCTGATTTCCTTCTTCGGATTTTCGCCCTCTAAAAACAGAAGCTGCGCACAAACCAGCATGGCCATCCCATCCTCAATCAGACCATTGATAAAAATGATGCGTTCCTTTAGCAATCGAGAAAAAATATCATAAGCACGTTCCCCCCGATTGGTCTGCTCAACCACCATAGGAACAAGGTTCATTGCAGTCTTGATTGGATCACTCATTCTTCCAGCCTTTGGTTTTTCTGCATTCCATAAAGCATTTCCAGAAAAAATATGAAACCACTTTTGCGTTCAGATAATGTATAAAAATAAAATGGCAACGCCCTACCGCTACTTTAACAGATTGAGGGCATCTATGGCAGCCCGATCCTAGTGGATAGAGTAATATTCATGCATTTTGCAAGATATCAAAACAGTTTGTCTGAATAAATTGCATGGTCTTCGCCTGCAATGGAAAACATGCATACGCCTAGCTTTCTTCTCACACATCCGGCCGGATTACTCCCCTGAAAGCCAAGTCATAAAAACTTCCTGTTTTCGGCGGCTCATTGGTCAATGCCTTTTTATGAATATGAAAACCTATAAAATCTGGGTGATGAAGCGGCTCTAGTCCATAGACAGGATCAAAAATACGCTCGGACTTACGGCCTGTCCAATAATAAAACGTCTCTCTGGATTTTGCCTGATCAAAAAAGCCAAAACGCTTTGCAAGACGCGAAATGCCATCATTACCAAAAATTGTAATTCCCAGCCGGTTAGGTCGGACAGGCAGACCTTTATATCGCAAAACAGTCGGCTTCCAGACCCGGCGTTTAAAGCCCAACCAGTTGGGGATAAGGTTATTGCCCTGAAGATAATCCTCAAATTCTCTGATAATCGGGTTATCAGGCGGCAGATAAAGGGCAGAAACACCGACCCGGGTCCGATTCTCACGCGCAAACCATATCTGTCTAGGATCAGGTTCAAATGGTTTAACCAGATAGACATCCGTATCAAGCCAAGTCCCTTGGCTATGTTTCATTAACATAATGCGGAAAATATCGCTAAACTGTACAATGGATAGCCATGGCTTAAATGATGGATAATCAGGATCTACCCAATAAAGCAGAGATTGCGGCACGATAGCCTCAGCATCATGCAGCTCCACCCCCTCGGGAACATTTTTAACTGGCCCATAAACAAACAGCTTAACACACTGTCCAGCCCTAACCATCGAGGAAAGGCAGATCCGGTCAACTGTACGCAATTTATCACCAAACCAGAAAGTACAAATGTCCATAACTCCTATACCTCCGTTTCAAAAAAAATCCAAGCTGACCCGAAACATCTGTTCAACATCATGTACGGCCTCAATTAAGGCGAAAATTACAACAGAATCACCGGGTTGGATACAAGTTGCACCTACAGGTCGGATAATTTCGCCATTACGATAAATAGAACCAAGCCGCAATTTTTCATGTAGGCGAAGTTCAGAAACCGGTTTGCCGACAAGAAGTGACGTTTCAAGGGCTTGGCCCTCGATGATTTCCGCTTGGCCATGCGCAATGGAATGAACAACACGGATACGCCCACGCCGCACCTGCTGCAATATTTTCGATACCACAACATTGCGCGGATTGATATGGGCATCAACACCGTTAGTCTTGGTAAATTCTTCATACAAAGGGTTATTGACCAAAATCATATTGGCCTTACAACCTAGGCGCTTTGCCATCATCGCACTAAGAACATTAACCTGTTCCTGATTGGTAAGCGCAATCATGAGATCCGTATCCTCAGCCAACGCTTCCTGCAATATAGCCTGATCAAGCGCACTACCATGCAGAACCGGGGTCTGCTCCAGATAATCAGTGATGAAAAGCGCACGTTTGCGGTTAGATTCTATAATCTTGACATTGACCCGGTAGTCCCGCTTCTCAATGGCACGGGCCACATAAAGACCTATATTACCGCCACCGGCAATAATAATACGCTTTGTATCCGGCTCTTCATAGCCAAAAAGTATGAATGTGCGATGAACTTGGCTGGTCGCAGCCGTAATATAGGCAATATCTCCCGCTTGAAGCGCATCGTTTGCATTGGGGATAAACAGTTGCTGTCCGCGCTTGATACCAACAACCGTTACAAGTAGGTCGGGAAAGAGACTTGTCAGCTGTCGCAATGGTGTATTGAGTACCGGACAATTATCGAGACATTCAATGGCAAAAACCGTAATATTACCGTCTGCAGCAACCAAAATATCAAGAGCTCCAGGCTTTGCAATCCGGCGCAAAACCATCTCACCAACTTCGATTTCTGGTGAAATGACCATATCAATAGGCAGGTTATCGCGTGAAAAAAGAGGCTGGTACCTTAGATCAAGATATGACTGAGAACGTACTCGGGCAATTTTAGTCGGAACATTGAAGAGAGAATGCGCCACTTGGCAAGCAATCATATTGATCTCATCATATAATGTCACAGCAATAATCATATCGGCTTCCGCTGCTCCGGCAGCAGTAAGCATATCAGGATGCGAGCCATGCCCGACCAGCCCTCGTACATCAAGCGTATCATGGATGATATCAATCAACTCTGGATTCTGATCAATAACTGTAACATCAACCTGCTCAGCAACCAGCCTTTCAGCTATGCCGTAACCAACTTGGCCGGCACCGCAAATAATAACCCGCATTGTTATGATAACCCAAGTGACTTGAGCTTGCGATGCAAGGCTGAACGTTCCATGCCGATAAATTCGGCCGTGCGGGAAATATTGCCACTAAACCGGTTAATTTGTGCAAGCAGATATCCCCTTTCAAATATCTCCCTTGCCTTGCGCAAAGGCAAAGTCATAATATGTTGATCTGTATCAGAAGAGATGCAGGGAAGTATATCACTGATTTCTGCGGGCAATAAATCAGCTGTGATCGGCTCCTCACAGTTATCATCACGAGTAAGAATAAGCAGCCGTTCCACATTATTGCGCAACTGCCTAACATTGCCCGGCCAGCTATGGGCCTGCAGCACCGCCATTACATCATCACCCACGGGACGCAACTTTATGCCTGCCTTCCGGGCAATCTGACGCATGAAATGATCCACCAGAATGGGAATATCCTCAGGATGCCTTGCCAACGGCGGTACAGAAATCGACACAACCGAAAGACGATGAAACAGATCTTCACGGAAATAACCTTCAGCAATTAATTCTTCAAGATTCTGGGCTGTTGATGAAATGATACGCACATCAACCGTCACCGGGTTAGTTTCTCCAACCCGCTCAAACTTCTGTTCAGTCAGAACCCGTAAAATCTTGTTCTGTGTCTTACGCGGTATATCGGCAACTTCATTAAGATATAGAACACCACCGTGCGCCTCTTCAAGTGCACCGATTTTACATTCCTCTCTAGTCATTTCCGTACCGAAAAGCTCTATCTCCAAACGCTCATCTGTAACTATCGCTGCATTAAACACCACAAACGGCCCGTTAGCACGGGATGACATAGCATGAATCATCCGCGCTGTCATTTCCTTGCCTGAACCCGATGGCCCAGTAATCATGACACGGCTGTTGCTCGAGGCAACTTTTTCAATTGTCTGCCGCAACTGATTCATAATTGAGGAATTTCCAATAAATTCTGGTTTATCAACTACATTCCTGCGTAGTTCCTCCACTTCACGCTTGAGCTTTGATGTCTCAAGGGCACGCTCTGCCACAAGCAGCAGATGATCAGCTTTGAACGGCTTCTCAATAAAATCGTAAGCCCCACGCTTGATTGCCGAAACTGCTGTTTCAATATTGCCATGGCAGGAAATCATCACAACTGGCAAATTGAAATGACTCTTGATTTCATCAAGTAATGCAAGCCCGCTGAGTCGGCTGCCGTATAGCCAGATATCCAAGAAAATCAGTTGTGGCAGACGCTCATTAATTGCAAGCGATGCTTCATCGGCATCGGCAGCCACACGTATTTCATAGCCCTTATCGCTTAAAATCCCTGCTACAAATTCACGAATATCCGCTTCATCCTCAACAATCAGAATATCAGCGGCCATAATCATTCACTTGTTTTTTAACAGGCAACACCTGCTTTTTATCTTTGTTTGCAACTCGAAAAACCATGTGAATCATGGATTCACGCCTCTCATAATCTGTTTTAGAAGCATTAAGCAATTCCAGATACCCACTGTGTTCCTCAATGTGTTCCTCGATAATTTTACGCACAATAAACATCAGCCCAAGAGCCATACATTATTCTCGCATAGTTATATAAATTTTAAACAGCTTTTCCCGATGTTCCTTTAGAAAATCCTTGCCACTATCGATAATATCGATAGTTATAGTTTATCCCTTTTTACACTACTTGCACCAGATTATACGGCCATTCAATATGCCTCTATTCTCCGTCCACATGCTTTGCTAGCATTTTTTATGACATTAGTTGGAATTTTGCCTGATCAGGCGGCTGTCGAATGCACCAACAAGTGGCTTCTCCTTTGATACCCTATTCAAAAACAATATCCTGTCATGAAATCTTAACTAAAAACATTACTTTTCACAACGAATCATATAGATTCATCTATAATAGTTTCGGCTTAGGCGTAAGCGCTTTAGAGGATGAAATTCATCCAACATCTGCCCGATGTCTTCAACTTGCCGCATAATCGTTACCCTCCTCCTCTATCCTCTGGCAATAATCTTGCCCTAATGTCGGCGGATACGCTCAGCCGACAGCTGAGATGATAATAGAAGTCAGTAGATTTTGATCTCATAATGCTATACACTATGAATAATCTTCGCCCAAGCGTGAAGAACGTTGCCCTTTAATCAGAATCTATTAATGTCATCGATTGTCATAACCCAAGAATGGTTTTCCGTATTCATAAATCCTCAATGATAATCTCAATACTATAAACGCGCGCGACCCTTCTTAGGTAACAGTAATCTGGTCACGATTGATTTTTCCTGCAGATGAACGTGTCACCTTCAAAACCTGTCTGACACCGATCAGGCTTGCGGATCAAAACCAAACATGGTTTCGGCAGACCGGTTAATAATATTATATGATATACCCTTCATCATCCACACTAATCACAGTCACTGTTATACAGGAAAGCGTAGCTTTAGAAAACGGCGACGTTCATCAATCGCTCGTTGGCAGTTATCAACTCGTTACGCAGGAACAACTTGACCAACATCACTATCCTTTGAGCGAACAGGAACAATAATCTCGCATATTGATAGAGTCAGAATCGGCAGCGGCACCGATCGGAAGCCGGATTGACCGTACCAGCCTATCAGAAACGACAATTTCTGCCCAGATAGCCGAAACCAACATGACAAGAAAATAGGCGGAAATATTAAGGACAAAAAGGGCAATCTGGGCCAAAACACGACTGACCTCAACTTGAGACGATAATAGTTGATATCAATCTCTGTCAACTGCAATGTATAATGCCAAGCATTCTCAATACTATCATCTTGAGGATAACGCCAAAAAATCATGTGCACCGGGTTGAAATTTTACCGAGTTGACAAAAATTAGCTCCTAAATTTGGAGACCTAGGCAGAATTACATAGATCTTCCTCCCTTCCGGAATCGCTTGAGATGATAATTAACTCATCGCATGACGCAGCAAAATATATGGCGTAAATCGCACTCGATTGCCTGAAGTGTAAGCTGACGCTAGTATTTTAGTAGAAATTAAAAAGCAAAAACTGCAGGTTATCAAACTATAAAACCATGTTAGCTTAAAAAGCTATTTGCAAGCCCAGTCCCTGTATAAATATTTACAAGACTAACAAGAGTCCATAATACTTATTCTAATATTTGGTATCAAATCAACGGTCAAGTTCCATAATCTTCTAAGTATCACAGCTGCAACCCCACCAACCACCGGCATGGGTATCTAAGGTCATAACAACCGAAAAAAGCATGTTGTATTTTCCAAATCATGCCCAGATTTCCTTAATTCATCTCAAAGTATACAATATTAATGTTGCAAAACTGTATAATCCCAGTCAATAAAGAAAAAAACCTACAGATAATAGGGTATATAATAAAAATTCCATGCCAAGTAGATTATATCCGCTATAAAAATCTTGGAAAGGCCAATTTTATTATTACAGGCGTATTATTATGCTAGACGTAAATATTTAAAAGTCGGGAGATAAGGTTCATATTTCTCAAAATATTTTATATAACTTAGGAGAGGTTTGGACCAGAAATTAAAGCAAGGATTATGTAAAGGAACAGAATTATGCGACTCACCAAACAGACCAATTACGCTATGCGAATGTTGATGTACTGCGTAGCCAACGAAGGTGAGTTGAGCCGCGTGCCTGAAATTGCCAAAGCCTATTCTGTTTCGGAATTGTTTCTATTCAAGATACTGCATCCTCTTGTTGAGGCAGGATTGATGCAGACCGTTCGTGGACGCAATGGCGGCGTAAAACTCGCAAAACCGCCAGCAGAAATCACGGTTGCCGATGTGGTGCGAGTAACAGAAGACAATTTTGCCATGGCTGCTTGTTTCGAAAATGACACAACCGAATGCCCTTTGGTTAATGCCTGTGGTCTCAATGTAACCTTAAGCAAGGCACTCAACGCTTTCTTTGACATATTGTCAGCAACTACTATTGCAGATCTGCAGCGGCCAACTAACCGTGCCCACTTGGGCATTGATCAGCCACAAGAAGCCTGTCAGATAGCACGTTGATATTTTTCAGATCTTATGAGGTATCCCTATTTCTATTGCAGCAATTATATTAGCAGCCGGCCGGGGTGAGCGGACAAAGGGCAAGGGGCCAAAGCAGTATACATCCATTGGCGGCATGCCGGTGATCCGCCACACGGTCGACACATTTCTATCTCATAGTAGTATTTCTCCCGTTGTGCTAGTTATACATCCGGATGACCGTGCCTTATGCCAAGAAGCTTTGGGAGAACTTACAACTAAGGTTATCCTTGTAGAAGGTGGGGTCACTCGCCAAGATTCGACGAGAGCCGGATTACAATATCTGCAACAGCTATCCCCCCATTATGTCCATATTCATGATGGGGCACGCCCGTTTATTAGCCATGCGCAGTTGGATGCTATCTACGACGCCCTGACACCCTCAAGTGGCGTTCTGCCTGCCCTGCCAGTTTCTGATACATTTAAACGGGTAGATGATAAAAATCATGTGACCGCTACCATTCCCCGTGAGCGGCTTTTTGCCGCACAAACACCGCAATCCTTTCCCTATTCACTTATTCTGGCAGCTCATGAAGCAGCATACGCAGAGGGACGGAATGATTTTACAGATGATTCTGCAATTGCAGAGTGGCATACTATTCCGATGCAGATTATTGAAGGCGCAGTAGATAATATCAAAATCACTTGGGCTGTGGATATCGAAATAGCTGATAAGCGGCTGAAAAAGGATGAAACCATGTTTCCCGATGTGCGAACAGGAACCGGTTATGATGTGCACAAGCTTGAAAAAGGGGATGGTGTTATACTCTGTGGGGTCAAAATTCCTTGGCACAAAAAACTTTCCGGCCATTCCGATGCCGATGTGGCGCTGCATGCACTGACAGATGCCCTGCTCGCAACCCATGGGGCAGGCGATATCGGCACTCACTTTCCTCCGTCTAATCCACAATGGAAAGGGATTGCTTCGGAAATATTTGTCCGCCATGCAGTCTGTCTTATCCATGAAAGAAAAGGCCGCGTTGCTAATGTTGATATAACGATAATTACCGAGATGCCCAAAATTAGCCCCTACAGGCAGGCGATGAGCCGGGCATTGCAGGATATGCTCTGTATCACACCTGAACGCATTTCTGTCAAAGCAACTACCAATGAAATGTTAGGTTTTATCGGACGGGAAGAGGGTATTGTCGCAATCGCCACAGCAACCGTAATTTATTAATGTCGGGTTACCAAGATGAGCAAATATCTGATTGCAAATCTTAATCTCTGCAGCAAATGCAAATTGCGATTTTGCGATAGCTAGATCCTAATACTGGCGGTCTGATTGCTGCAGCCCGCACAGATATTGCCGGTTATCCGGGGCAAACTATGACATCGGTGTCCTTGCCCCATCTTTCATAAAAACTCAACACAATAGGCATAAACCACACACAATCTTAAAATTATGCCAATTCTCTAACCACTCGCCCGCTCGCTATCACAAAACTCCAAAAAATACCAAAACAACACATCAAAACTCAATCAACATGCCAATCATACCATAATCGATATGAGTACGGCATTTTCCCAGCTTGACGAATGCCTTCGATAACAATATGTTGCGCGCGACTTGATAAGATCAGGCTTTTGGATTGTAGTTTCTAGGTTTGGAGAACGTAGATGGCTTGTGGGAAAAAACCCGGTACGCTGGGTTATAAGTCCATATTCCGGAAGGGGCGACTCCAGTCTCGTCAATTGGATGAGCAGCGATCTGCACTTGAAGAAGAACTTAAACGCAAAGGCGTCTTGGGCCATTCAGAGGAAGAAAAACAGGATATGCTATTGAGCACTGGGCAGGCAATCAAACTTTCGAGCGAATTTCTGGCAGCAGTCATTATGGGCATTGTTTTGGGGCTTGGATTTGAGCAGGTTGTTGGCGGATCCCCTTGGGGGCTCATTATTTTTCTTTTTCTGGGATTTACCACCGGTGTATTGAATGTGTTGCGGTCTGTAGGCCTTGATTGTTAATAGTGCCATGGGAAAAAAGCCCATCGCGCAAATTTAAAGAAAAGGCTTGAAATAAGCCGTTCTGAAGTGAGGTTAAAATTGACAAACGGTCCGGATCCGATTCATCAATTTGAGGTTTTACGTCTGATAGATCTACCGGTTGGTTCTTGGGATTTATCATTCACCAATGTATCTCTTTTCATGGTGGTGACGGTTATCATCTCTTCAATGTTTTTGTTGCTGACATCTTCAAGCCGGGGAATTGTGCCAACTCGTATGCAATCTCTATCAGAAATAGCTTATGAATTTGTTGCGTCAACATTACGGGAATCTGCCGGTTCGCAGGGCATAAGGTTTTTTCCGCTTGTCTTTTCCCTATTTGTTTTTGTGCTTGTTGCTAATTTTATTGGGCTTTTCCCGTATTTCTATACGGTCACATCGCAGATTATGATCACTTTTTCCCTAGCAATGCTGGTAATTTTGACAGTGATTCTCTCTGGTTTTTATAAGCACGGCTTTCGTTTCTTTAGGCTTTTTGTCCCAAGCGGCGTGCCTATTTTGATTCTGCCCCTTGTAACAATAATTGAAGTAATTTCATTCCTGTCGCGTCCTATCAGTTTGTCACTGCGTCTTTTTGCTAATATGCTAGCAGGACATATTACCCTCAAGGTTTTTGCAGGTTTTATTATTTCAATGGTGGCATTGGGGCCGATCGGAGTTGGCGGATCTATCCTGTCACTATTCATGACTGTTGCCATCACAGCACTTGAGTTCTTAGTCGCATTTCTACAGGCTTATGTTTTTACTGTTCTGACCTGTATGTATCTTAATGACGCGGTACATCCGGGCCACTAAGAAAACGGCGGATATCCGCCAGACTAAATTTGCGTTTTATTCAAAGGAGAGTAATATGGAAGTAGAAGCTGCAAAATACATTGGTGCCGGTCTTGCTTGTTTTGGCATGGCAGGAACTGCCCTTGGTCTGGGTAATATTTTTAGCAGTTATCTGTCGGGTGCTTTGCGCAACCCATCTGCCGCTGATAGTCAGTTCGGCCGTTTGGTATTTGGCTTCGCTGTGACTGAGGCTTTGGGTATTTTCTCGCTTCTTATCGCCCTTCTTTTGCTGTTTGCCGTTTAATCTCAGCTAGGGGCTATATGCGTGGCTTCCCCTATATAGCATTACCAGGTTTTGATTGACGACGCAGAATAATATGGCCTTGGATAGAAAAATCGGATGGCAATTCTATTGTTAAAATTACAAATTCTGATAATTGGAGGATAAAACGGATGTTTATATCTACAGCTTATGCACAGGTTAGTGAATATGCTGCAACACAAGTAAAATCCGCTGAGAATAATCACATTGATCGTGTATTTCCGCCCTTTGATTTTTCATTTTTTGAATCGCATGTTTTCTGGCTGCTTCTTTGTTTTGGGCTTTTTTATTTCTTCATGTCCCGGATTGTATTGCCGCGGATTGGTAATGTCATTGAGGCACGCCGTGATAGAATCGCAGCCGATCTTGATCATGCAGCCCGCATGAAACAGGAAGCTGATGCAACTATTATTGCTTATGAAAAAGAGCTGGTTGAGGCCCGCAAACGAGCCGGTATTATTACCCGCACGGCAAGTGATAAGGCAAGAGCCCAAGCTAAAGCAGAGCACAATCATGCCCAGACAGATCTGGATAGCAAGCTTGCCGAAGCGGAAAAGCGTATTTCAGATATCCGAGATAAAGCAATGCAGAATGTGGGAGCGATTGCCAAGATCGCAGCAGAAAGCATTGTGCACAAACTTATTGATAGGCATGTTAATGAATCTTCCATAGCAAAGGCAATTAAAGCCGCATGGAATTGATAAACGGGATGTAATTAATGACTGATACTTTCTGGGAACTAATTGCTCTTGTTCTTTTTTTTATCTTGCTTGGCATACTGAAGATTCCCTCATGGGTCGTACGTACCCTTGATCATCGTGCGCAGCGCATTTACAATGAGCTTGAAGAGGCACGTTGTTTGCGCGAAGAAGCCCAACAGCTTCTTGCGGAATACCAGCGCAAACGTTTTGAAGCAGAAAAAGAAGCAAAGGCCATTATTGAGGTAGCTGAGCGTGAGGCTAATATTCTTATGGTCGAAACCCATAAAAAAATCCTGGAATATATCGAGCACCATGACAGAGTAGCTGAACAGAAAATTGCCCAAGCAGAGATAGAAGCTGTCAACACTGTTCGCTCTACTGCTATTAATTTGGCCATTGTTGTAGCGGAAAAAATTCTTAGTGAAGGAATTAATAAAGAAGAGACTAATAACCACCTTTTTCAAGCTTCGCTAAATGAGATAAGAGCTTCTCTGAACTGATAATATCAGTTCAGGTTGCTAATTTGTTCTCAGGCTCTGGGATTATACAGAATTTATTCCAGTTGGATGGAGAAGATAGGCTTAATATTAAAGAAAAAAATAACTCGAATGTAATTCCTACACTTTTATTCATAAAAAAATAAGTAAGAGATGTTTTTTTCAAGTGTAGGCCTTGATTTCTGATATATGAGAGATAATACGAGAAATTAGTCCATAATCGGCTGCTTCGTTTGCAGACATCCAATAATCGCGATCAATATCCCTATAGACTTTTTCAATATTTTGGCCGGTTTCGCGGGAAATAATCTGTGCTAATCGTTCACGCATCTTGAGGATTTCACGGGCTTGAATTTCAATATCGGTAGCACTGCCGCCAATCCCACCCGAAGGTTCATGAATCAGAAAGCGGGTGTTTTCTAAGCAAAGTCGACGATCTTTAGGAACAGCAAGGAAGATGTGCGTGCCAGCACTAGCAACCCAGCCAGAGCCAATCATAACAACAGGAGCCACAATAAATTTTATCATATCATGAATAAGATCGCCAGATTCAACATGCCCGCCCGGTGAAGAGACGACCATATAAATAGGTTCGTTGGATTCTTGTGAAAGGGCAACAAGTTGAGTCACAACATTTTTGGCCATTTTATCTTCAATTTGTCCAATGATAAAAACAAACCGTGAACGAAAGAGATTTTCTTCCATCCGTGTGGATGATGCCTTCATACTTTCTTCGTTTTGCGCTTCAGATTTTTTTTTGTCTCTCATTGCGCTATCCTTTATCTAGCATTCAATTCTTCTTGCCGTATCATAACTCAGACACATGCTGCAAGACAGATCATCAAAACTTCGCAGGTGCATTCATCTGCCAATGATAGTATGTGTGTGTATTGTTATTTATATAATGGCTTTTAATTTTATTAGAATTAAAGTTGGCATATGAATACAATTCAATATTCTTTTCAAAATCAAAATACCTTTACACTTTCTAAGGAGACGTTTGTTATCCGTCCAAGTTGTGTGAATTGATTGACAAAGAGCAATATGCACATGTCGCCCAGGCGTTTAATACTGATGTATCTTTGTTTCCACTAAAGCTCATCCAGATCGCACGCACAAAGCACTAACAAGATGCGATAACCACACTATGTGCACGCAACTGCTTTGTGTATTCACCACATACAAAGTGTTCTCCCAAAGTGTTCTCTATGAGGCAGTAGATCGTCTTCATCCCTCACCTTTGCATTTCCATGTTTAACAAGAAAGTGAAGTGCTCAGCTCCTTGGCCGCTAGCACGCCTCCAGCCAAACTAGAAAGCTCTCTACCAACAAAGGTTCTGACGCAGTGCTAAACCTCAGACAGAACTGGATACAGCATTCGAGAAAATCCGCTAATCATCTCCGAATCACCACTCGACAACGAGTATCACTGCATCTCTCTTGTCCAGCCAAATACTCAGAAAACCTTCGGATTCAATACCAAATTGTACACATTCAATAATCGAGCTATGAACAGTTCATAGCTCAACAGAAAACAAAATAACACCTCTTATCCGAAACTATGGGATAAGAGCTATTATAAAACAGAGATTTACGGCCCTTCAAAGCTGAAAGACTGATTCACATGCTATAATTTATTGAAGAGAAGAAACCCCATATCCATCTATAACTGCATCGTTGTTTCCAGCTCCACTTGAATTAATGCTTATCGCAGCAACAATAATAATAAAAAGCATTACAATGATGAATAATGTAGCTCTTTTAGCGGTCATAATTTTACAACTCCATGCGGAACATAACTGTATAGACTTTTCAATCTGAAGCCCATTTGAGATCAATCATTATATAGAAGTGAATCAGTTGTACTCTCATAAATAAAATCTGCAAATCCTGCAATGTGCTAAACAAATATGATAATTGCACAAGTTAGGCTTTAAAAAACTTTCTCTAGCATCTTATCTTTACATATCAGAGTAAACTGGCCCCTCCCCTCCTTCAGGAGATGTCCATTCAATATTCTGGTTAGGATCTTTAATATCACAGGTTTTGCAGTGGATACAGTTCTGCGCATTGATCACATAACGCTTGTTATTGCCTTCAGAAATCCACTCATAAACTGCCGCCGGACAGTAACGTATTGACGGACCGCCATAAACAGTAAGCTCTGACATTTCCTGAAGTTTTTTATCTTTTATCAGAAGATGGCAGGGCTCATCGTCCTCATGACGGATATTGGACAGATAAATAGAAGACAGACGATCAAAGGTCAGGACATTATCTGGAGCTGGATATCTAATCGGGTCATGCAGGAACGCTGGCTCCAACATAGCACTATCTGTCTTTTTATAATGCATGGTCCCAAAAAAGGAAAAACCGAATAATTGCTGACACCACATATCAAAACCACCCAGCATCATCCCAAGCTTTGTACCATATTTTGCCCAAAGCGGCTTTACATTACGTACAGGCAAAAGATCTCGGCCGATAACGCCCACCCGCCAGCTATCTTCAATACCCGCAACTTCATCATGTGCACGGCCTTTTGCAATAGCAACAGCTACATGCTCTGCTGCAACCATGCCGGATAATACCGCATTATGCGACCCCTTGATGCGGGGAACATTCATAAACCCAGCTGCACAACCAATAAGTACCCCGCCAGGAAAAATAAGCTTCGGCACAGATTGCCAGCCCCCTTCAGTAAGAGCACGTGCACCATAAGCAACACGTCTCGCGCCTGTAAAAATACCGCGTATGGCGGAATGGGTTTTAAAGCGCTGAAATTCCTCAAATGGTGAAAGATAGGGATTTTTGTAATCCAGATGAACAACAAAACCGACAGAAACCTTGTTACCCTCCATATGATACAGAAAAGAACCCCCGCCAGTACACTCATCAAGCGGCCAACCAAAAGAATGCAAAACTAAACCAGACTGATGATAGATAGGGTCAATCTCCCAGAGTTCTTTTAGACCAATACCATATCTCTGAGGGCTGCATTCCCTATCAAGGGCATAACGGGCGATAACCTCTTTAGCCAACGATCCGCGAGCCCCTTCGCCTATCAGTACATATTTGCCCAAAAGCTCCATGCCTGGCATGTAATTGAGCCCGTGGCTACCATTTTTTTTGACCCCCATATCGCCGGTGACAACACCGATAACTGCACCTGCCTTGTTATAAAGCACTTCCACGCCGGTAAACCCAGGATAAATTTCAACCCCAAGCGCTTCGGCTTTTCGTGCAAGCCAACGGCAGACATTCCCCAGTGACACAACAAAATTACCGCGGTTTGACAATATCCCCGGCATCAGTGCATTGGGAATATTCCATGCCCCCTTTTCTCCTAACATCAAGAAACGTTCCTGCGTCACGACTGTTTTAAAAGGATGTCCTTCTTCCCGGCGCCAACCCGGCAAAAGAGCATCAATGCCAATCGGATCAACAACAGCACCTGAAAGAATATGGGCACCGACTTCAACGCCTTTCTCCAATACAACAACGGAAAGAGCAGGGTTGATCTGCTTGAGTCGGATCGCCGCTGACAACCCCGCCGGCCCCGTTCCAACAATTACCACATCAAATTCCATGCTTTCACGCATTACGAATGGCTGCATACTTCAGACTGCCTTTGTCAGCTCCGGCACAATTTCAAAAAGATCACCAACAAGGCCATAATCAGCTACCTGAAAAATTGGCGCCTCCGAGTCCTTGTTGATAGCAACAATCACTCGCGAATCCATCATGCCCGCCAAGTGCTGAATTGCACCAGATATGCCGATAGCAATATAAAGCTCTGGCGATACAGCTTTCCCGGTCTGGCCTATCTGCCGATCATTAGGCGCATAACCGGCATCAACTGCTGCACGGCTTGCGCCAATAGCCGCCCTTAACCGTTCGGCAAGCGGCTCAAGCAGTGCTTTAAAATTTTCTGATGAACCCAAACCCCGCCCACCAGATACAACAACCCGGGCAGAACCAAGCTCAGGCTGTCCCTCATCGGAATCTACCTGAGAAACAAAGCGTGACAAACCAAGATCTTCCGGTACCGTAATCTTCTCTACCCACACATTACCTCCTTCACCAGCTGCTGTGAAGCACGTGGTGCGCACAGTAATAACCTTTTTGGCATCAAAGACTTGCACGGTTTCAATGGCATTGCCCGCATATATCGGCCGTTGAAAAGTATCAGGAGCAAGAACAGCGATAACCTCCGATATCTGCATGACACCAAGTTGGCCCGCCAGCCGGGGCATGACATCCTTGCCCACAGCCGTGGCTGCCGCCATGAAAACATCATAGCGATCTGCAAGTGAAAAGATCACACAGGCCAGCGGTTCGGCAAGTTGATGCTGCAGATACAAAGCCTCGGCAACAAGCACTTTACGCACACCGGCCAATTTTGCGGCAGCGGCGACAACCTGATGCACACCTTCACCTGCTACCAAAATATCAATATCACCACCAATGCCCTGTGCTGCTGTCAGTGCTTTTGACGTTTCAACAGATAAATACCGGTTATCATGCGCTGCAAGAAGAAGAATAGTCATTCTTACATCTCCTATTAAATTTTCAAAAACTATGCCATACTTAAATCAAGACGATTTAAAGCAGCTTCTTTTCATGACGCAGTTTCTCAACAAGTTCAGCAACACCATTCACCCGAATACCGGGTTTACGGACTGTCGGTTCTTCAACCTTCAGAACCTTGAGGTGCGATTTACGAGTAAGGCCTAGTTCGGAAAGCGTCTTTTTTTCAATTGTCTTTTTGCGGGCTTTCATGATATTAGGCAGTGAGATATAACGTGGCTCATTCAACCGCAAATCAGCAGTTATGACCGCTGGGAGGCGGACAGCAATTGTCTGTATACCAGCGTCCACTTCGCGCGCAACAATAGCCTCATCGTTTTCAATATTCACAGCCGATGCAAATGTCGCTTGCCCCCAGCCCAGAAGCCCGGCAAGCATCTGTCCAGTTTGGTTTCTATCACTATCAATCGCCTGCTTGCCAAAGATGACTAGATCCGGTGTCTCGATCTGAACTAGTTCCTTAAAAACAGCAGCAACTTCGAGCGACTGTAGTGCCTCCCCACCCATAACAAGAATGGCACGATCTGCTCCCATGGCCAATGCTGTCCGCAATGTTTCCTGAGCAGCATCAGCACCAACAGAAACAGCAACAACCTCACTTGCAGTGCCTTTTTCACGCAGACGTACAGCCTCTTCCAGTGCAATCTCATCAAACGGGTTTATCGACATCCTGACATTGGCCAATTCAACTCCACTGCCATCCGCCTTGACACGAACTTTCACATTATGATCAACAACCCTTTTGACACCAACGATTATTTTCATATCACTCTGCCCTTTTTGCCACAATCTGTTTGCTATTTTGTATCTCTCCTGTCAAGCATATCCAAAATAGTACCTACAGCCATAGCCAGTTTATGGGGAAAATTTTTTTGAGCTTTAGGCAAGACAATAATTTTTTCTGTAATGATTCATCAACGATAAATCAGTAATTTACTATCTTTTCAGATTAAAAAACAATAAATTCAGCCTATTCCTTTAGGCATTTTGTTGGCAATTTTTGTGTATTTGGATCAACTGTTGTGTTTAAGTGATTATACGGATAAGGATTAAGGTTGGTAAGATCCTGAATATCATCACGGCGATTGCGCAGTAGCGGTATCTTTAGTTTAGTCTCCCTAAGTCTTTTAAAATATACAGGCTCGCTAGACAAGAAACCTTTATTGATAAGTTCGCCCAGATGAATTGAGCTTTTGCCATAAAGATGGAAATGCTTATCCTTCTGTAATTTTACTATTTTAGCTTGTTGTTCCAGTATCCGAAGCAACTAGGATTGAAAGGCCATGTCAAACATATCAACATCACTTAGAAATTGATGTAGCGCTCTGATTATCTACCCAATTTCATGAAGAAATTTCCTGATCCATATATTAGAAACATCATATATATAAATAAAAGGCCTTTTGCCATGACCACTTTTTTTGTGAACAATCCTTGTAAGTACCTCGCGATTTATACCGATTTTACCGGTAATCAGCAATGCTTCGTTACTTCTGGCCACATTTCTGCATCGCAGACAACCTGTTTCATCCGTTCGCTTTTTAACAACAAGATCGGCAAAAGAAATGATAGGATGCTGTATAGCGGCGCAGAATCTGCAATTTGTTCTCCGAATAGCATGGTGCTGCAGCAAATTGCCGACCAAGACTATTAAGTCTGCAAGGCTGAAACCGGATAAACAAGAAAATCATTGACAACTGATCAATGACATCATGCAAACGCCCGTTATTTTCATTAACTTACAAGCACAATTAGGACTATCTTGACACCCTAAGAGCGGGTATTAGCAATAAAATTCATGCCGCTAATATTCAAAATTTCCAGCTCAACTAAAGCTAGTGCAATATTTACCTGCGCTGCAAAAGATCAAGCATTCGATAAGCGTTTTCCATCTCAATGAGGCGGTACTCGGCAGAAAGCAATGCAGAACCCAATCTATTGCGACGCTCTGCATCTCTTCCCCCGCAATCAATATCGGTCCCACCATCGGGCAATCCACCTTAATTCTGGCAACTGCAAAGATACCGCTTGCATAAAAGCTGAATTTTGACTTATTGGAGATCATGCAATATGATAATTGCATGATCGGTTTTAGTAAAATGATCAGTCTAACCATAAATAAAACATGAACCACTGAGGATATTAAAAGTGATCTACCCGATGTTCTGCTATCGGGATATGGAGTTGAGATTGCTGAAATTTATCAAGCGCTTTCGGCCTCTCGTCTGCCTGATTATCGTAGGTTTTTCCCTATCCGCCTGCTTTTCCAGTTCCTTGGATCAGTTACCGAGCGTACGTCTAAACAACATAGATGGACAATGGGTGGATGCGAACGGTATTGCTTCTTCCTTCAATAATGGAGTATTTGAGACCCGTTCCGGAGATACTAATGAAAAACTAGCAGAAGGAAATTATATTTTCCGTTCAAACGACTTGATTGAACTTGAAATACGCTCGCTTGTTCGGGGCACAGTTTCACGTGTAAACTGTTTACTTGTAAATTCCTCCCGTCTCCTATGCAAATCACAGGATAGTTCTAATTTTGCTTTAACCAAACGTATTTAAAAAAAATTTATTAATATAATGGAACAATCGTTGAAGAATCGTGTTGGTCTCCTCCTTGTCAATCTTGGGACACCGAGTGCAATTGATTATCGTAGCATGCGCCGCTATCTTGCTGAATTTCTTTCTGACCGGCGTGTCATCGAATGGCCTCGCATTATCTGGTATCCGATTCTGTATGGCATTGTATTGAATACTCGCTCAATAAAATCAAGAACGGCCTATGCACGTATATGGAATAATACCCGGAATGAATCACCGTTGCGCACCTATACGCGCTCGCAAGCCGAGAAATTGCGCTTTGTCTTTACAGATCACGAAATAGATATCAATTGGGCGATGCGTTATGGACAACCCTCCATTGAAACCGTTACAAGTTCTATGATTGCCCGTGGTTGTGGACGGATCGTGATATTCCCGCTTTATCCACAGTATTCGGCAACCACAACGGCAACAGTAAACGATGTCTTTTTCAGTACATTGCAGAAAAAACGTTTCATGCCAGCGGTCAGGACAATTCCTTCCTATCCCGATAACACAGTTTATATTGATGCTCTTGCGGCATCGATCAAAGGACATATCAGTTCAATCGATTTTAAACCGGAAGTGATCATTGCTTCCTATCATGGTATTCCGCAAAGCTATGTCAGACAGGGAGACCCGTATTTTTTAGAATGCCGACGTACAACAGAAGCGCTTCGCCACAAACTTAGCCTAGATGCAAAACAGCTGATAATGACATTTCAATCTCGTTTCGGGCCGGAAGAATGGCTCCAGCCATATACAGATAAGGCAATTGAACAACTGGCCCGCAATGGCATAAAGTCTATTGCCGTACTTAATCCTGGTTTTGTATCGGATTGTCTTGAAACGCTTGATGAGATTGCTAATAAAGCAGCCTATATGTTCCATAAAAATGGCGGCGAAAATTTTACACGCATTCCCTGTCTTAATGATAGCGAAGAAGGTATACATGTGATTGAGCATCTTGTCCGACGTGAAATCACCAACTGGATATAACCTGCTATCAGAAAATTTAACAACTCTGGATTCAAATTTAGAGAAATCTGTCTAGCCAAGCCACTTTATATTCAACGCGAAAGTCATCCTCTATTAGCAGTATGGCATCACAGGCTTGCCAGCTTTATCATTACCCAGATATTTCACAAAAGCGGAGATAAAACTGCGTAATGGCTGAGATTTTCAATTCAAGCATAATGACGCTATAACCTCCCATTGAATGACCAAAAGTTGATTGCCGCTTTTCATATAGAAAACGCCTATTGTCATGATCTCAATAAGCACTTCGCCCACTTTGGATCTTGAAAACTCAACAACTCCAATGATAAATAATTTGTTCGCCTCCCAAAAGAAGGCTATAATGGGATTCCTTTTCAATCAGTTTTCATCACCAGTTTTATAAAAAACACAATGAGCACCACAAATTCGCGCACGGGTTATCATCGAACAGGGAAATACCGCTTGCTTTCTTTCCTTCAGGAAATAAGAAGCTCCCTCATCAGGCTACGCCGATCCGCAATAGATCATGGAAATGAACAATACCAACCGGCCTGTTATTTTCTGCCACAAGCAGAGCGCTGATCTGATACTGGTTAATCAAGGCAATTGCGGTGGCGGCAATCGTATCAGGGCTGATGGTCTTTGGTTCCCGAGTCATCACCTCATCAACGCTAACCCCTGATAGGTCACGGGTGATATTACGTGCTAGATCTCCATCCGTCACAATGCCTGCCAAACTGCCTTTTGCATCAATAACCACAAGACAGCCAAAATGCTTCGCGGCAAGCACTTTCATTGCCTCAGGCATCAATATTCCCGCTTTAACAATCGGTAGCGCATCGCCCTTATGCATAATATCGCCAACATAGCGCAAACTTGCGCCAAGAGAACCGCCAGGATGAAAAATTTTGAAATCTCTTGCGGAAAAATGACGTGTTTCAAGCAGAGCTATAGCCAGAGCATCTCCCAAAGCAAGCTGCATTACTGTAGAGGTTGTCGGTGCAAGTCCATACGGACAGGCTTCTTCGACTTTGGGCAGCAAAAGTAGAATATCAGCTTGGCGGCCGAGGGAAGAGTTTTCACCAGCTGTCAGCGCAATGAGTGGAATATTGAATCGCCGGGAATGATTAAGTATGCCTTCAAGCTCAATAGTTTCTCCCGACCAAGAAAGCGCTAAAATAATATCATTGATGCTTATCATACCAAGGTCGCCATGATTGGCCTCAGCCGCATGAACAAAAAAGGCTGGCGTTCCGATAGAGGAAAACGTTGCAGCTATTTTCGTGCCGATATGGCCGCTTTTTCCAAGTCCGGTTACAATAACACGCCCCTTACTTGCAGCAATACAGCGCACACTGGCAGCGAAAGCAGCGGCTAAACTATTTTTCAATGCTTTTTCCAACGCTGTCAGCCCAGCTTTTTCAATAGCAATAGTGCTCGCTGCCAAGCGCAGCACTTTCGTATCTTCAATAGCATTCAAATCAGATTTTTTCTGCATAGCCGAAGTATTTTCTATTTGTAGAGCATCATCTAAAGGGATAAGATAGCGGTCAGAATATAAATTGAACCGCCCGCCTGACAAATGCTTGAACCGGTAATTCGATAGCACTAAAATTAAAACCCTTCGTGCATCCATATGATTTTTAGTTCCTAGTGGTTGTTTCTTTCAGCAACGCGGCAAGTGGAGCAGTAATCTGGTCACGTATATCATCCCGAGACAAAGCAAAAGCAACATTAGCCTCGATAAAGCCTCTCTTTGAACCACAGTCAAATGTTTTTCCCTTGAAATGAAAACCATAAAAAGGCTCTGATCTAGCAAGATCCAGCATACTATCTGTCAACTGAATTTCATTACCCAAGCAATATTTCTGATTTTCGATGATTCTGAAAATTTCCGGTTGCAGAATATAACGCCCATTGATGTAGAAATTGGAAGTTGTCTGGCCCTTTTCTGGCTTTTCCACCATTTCAGTAATTTTGAAACCATTAGCGACAACATGTCCCTTGCCGACAATACCGTATTTATGTACTTCTTGAGGATCACACTCCTGCATGGCAATGATATTGCCGCCGGTCTCGTGATAAAGTTCAATCATTTCTGAAAGGCATCCTTTAGATGCCTGCATCACCATATCCGGCAGCAGTAAGGCAAAAGGTTCATTCCCGACCAGTTCACGCGCACACCATACAGCATGGCCCAGACCCAGAGGTTCCTGTTGGCGGGTAAAAGATGTCGTACCCGGCCCGGGCTGAATACGTTGGAGATGATGCAGATCCTTCTTCTTACCACGTGTCTCCAATGTGGAGTAAAGCTCGATCTGGGCATCAAAGTAATCTTCAATAACAGACTTGTTGCGTCCCGTAACAAAAATCAGATGCTCGATCCCAGCTTCACTTGCTTCATCAACCACATATTGGATAACTGGTTTATCCACAATAGTCAGCATTTCTTTTGGCACTGTTTTTGTTGCAGGTAAAAAACGTGTTCCAAGCCCTCCTACTGGAAATACAGCCTTACGAATTTTACGCAAAAAAATCTCCTTAAAACTTTATCATGGCAGGTTCTGACTCTATATAATGTCAGCAGCTCTTTCTGCTTTTCAAGATATCCTAGCTTCATGTTACAGTGATTATAGAATGCGCATATACTACAGCTTTGCTCCTGCAAGCAGAAAACAGAAGATAACACTGTTAAATGCGATGCAATCCTGACATAAAAATGTAATGCCACTAAGGCAAAACAATTTACATTCCGAACGTAAACGAAATACCAACTACATTAGTGTATTATTTAGTGGAAAAACGATAACATCGCTATGTGACGTTTTAACCTGAAGTAATGTCCTGTTAACTATCGACTCTTGTCTTTCTAGCAATAACACTTTTCAAAATCAATCCAAGATTTCTATAGATAGATGAAGCGCGATTGTAACACTTGCGGATAGAGATCTGAATAGGGAATTATGCGAATCTTGCTATGGGTCTTAATTAGTGAAGCAGAAATTCTTACAGTCTATGTCCTGTGTTTTTTATGAGCTGGATATACAATGCTTTATCTTACTTACTATCAAATCAGGCTTTGTCATCCTTTTCATGATGAACCTCACTCTAGAGCGGCATGAGAGATATAATCGTATGCACACAAATGCTTATGATTTACTAAAGACAATTACCTCGCTTATTTTTCATTGATTTTGTTTTCCTCTGGGCAATTTAAAGATAAGCTTCTATGAAAAAACGTGCAATACGTAAAATAAAGAAATTTATGGCTTTTTTCAGGCAATAGACGTGTAAACAGGGAAGTGTTACTGGTTTTAAATAGCAATTTCTTCCACTGCTGTTATATTTTTATTTTCTCATCACTTATCCCAAAATCACACTCGATTTCGTAAATGAAAACCTAAGAAATGATATCCTCCAGCATCTCTTTATTGTTTGATCAGCAATCAAGGATATTCTTCTGATAAAGTGACCCGCCTCCGTTCCCTTATCCGTCTTGATAAAAACGGCTCATTAATGGGAAGCCCTTCAAGAAACTCAAAGGGTGATCCAGTCCTATATCTTCAGGAAAATCTATAACCTGAATTATCAGGCCTCATAACGCAGGCAGCGGAATTTTTCTGGTAGGCATGCAAAATTTCAATACTGATCGATTCCAATTCTGCAAATGGAAAGAAAGCCTGTCAGGTCCCACTTTAAATCTTTAGGATCAATCCCGCAATTTATTTTCTAATACGCTGATAACAGTGAATGTCCGTTTACCGTTATATTAATATTCCAATTTCGCAAATATGGTTTTCAGGCCCAAGGGTACATTTCACTATTACGCACTTCAAAGGCATCAATCTGAGGAGATTTCAACATTGTCAGGTCAATGTCATCAATCCCGTTCAACAAACAATGGCGGCGGAATACATCAAGATCAAATGATATCACATCGCCATTCGGTCTGTTTATTTGCATATTTTCAAGATCAATTATCAGGGTTCCATTTACTCCGCATGATGCATCATCTATGAGATGTTCCAGTTGCTGCAGGGTTACCTTAATGGGCAAAATACCGTTTTTAAAACAATTATTATAGAAAATATCGGCAAAAGATGTTGAGATAATACAACGGATGCCAAAATCAATCAACGCCCATGGCGCATGCTCACGCGAAGAGCCACAGCCAAAATTATCTCCCGCTACAAGAATTTTTGCATGGCGATAGGCTGGCTTGTTGAGAACGAAAGTAGAGTTTTCCGACCCATCGTTATGATATCGCATTTCTGCAAAGAGCCCTGATCCTAGGCCTGTGCGTTTGATTGTCTTGAGATAATTCTTTGGAATAATCATATCCGTATCAATGTTGATAATTGGTAGAGGAGCAGCAACGCTTGTAAGTTTGGTGAATTTTTCCATTTTTTGACCTGTTGGCTAAAAATTTTACTTTCTACTTACTAGTCTCTCTCCAATAAGTCAAAAATCTTTCTTGCTGGCAGTCAACCTTCTGCTGGCAAGCAAGCTGCGCAAACAGGTAAGAAATTGGGATCGTCGCTATTCTGAAAATAGGGAAACTTGTACTCATGCTCAGCTGCTATTTTTATCCGCGGTCCGCGCTGCGCAAAGAATCTGAAATCCTGCATACCGTTATAGCCCTTATTGCCAAACCAAGTAATAATCTTTAACAAAGACCGGAAACCTAATTCCTTAGCTGTGACTAACAAGCCAAGGGGCATCGCGATGTTGCATGCTTGACAATATCTATGACGGCTTTTCGTGATATACTATATTTTACAGACTGGATGCAGAAGTGATAAAGATATGATTTCCCTAAGGAACAAATGGTTGAGCAGCCTCATCTTTATAAAGATTTGGAAATTACTGCGCAGCTTAAACAACTAAAAGAAAAAGGAGTAACATAAATGCGTTTATACCGTTTTTTGACAGGGTTGGATAATGCTGCCTTCTGCCATAAGGTAACGGATGCTCTTAACAAGGGCTGGCAACTTTATGGTAGCCCTTGTTATTCCATAAATACCACAACCGGTATCACGCAATGCGGACAAGCTGTCATCAAAGATGTTGCAGGAAACTATACACCCGATATCGAACTCGGCGATTACTGAGTCAGCTTATCAGTGGTATTGCAGTTACCAAACTGCCATGACGATTAGGATAACGGAGCATTCTGTTACCCTTTGAAAGCATCTATAGCAAAAATAGGTCTTACTGATCAAGCCCGCGTTCCTTGATCATGGCTTCTGGTGAAGGTAACCGCCCACGAAAAGCCTTATAAAGTACCGCTGGATCAGCACGACCGCCGGAAGAATAAATATACTGCTTCAGTTTATCTGCCAGATCCCGGTTAAAAACATCGCCACTTTCCTTGAAAGCAGAAAAAGCATCCACATCAAGCACTTCTGACCACATATAGGAATAATAACCAGCAGAATAACTATCACCGGCAAATATATGGGTGAAATGCAGCGGACGATGCATCATGGAGACCGCATCCGGCATCCCAAGTCTTGCAAGCTCATCTATTTCAAACTGTATTGGATCATTAATCACCTCACCACTGTGGAAAGCCATATCAACAAGGGCTGAAGACGTATACTGCAGGGTTTCAAAACCAGAATTGAGGGTTTTCGCTTCCAGAATTTTTTTCAGAAGCTCTGCAGGCATCGCCTCGCCGGTCCTGTAATGACGCGCAAATTTCTCTATCACCTCAGGTACTGTCAACCAATGTTCGTAAAGCTGTGAGGGCAGCTCGACAAAATCACGCGTGACCGATGTTCCTGAAACTGAAGGCCATGTAACATCAGATAAAAGCCCATGGAGCGCATGCCCAAACTCATGAAACAAGGTACACGCATCATCAAGCGAAAGTAGTGCAGGTTGCTCTGTGCCCGGCCGGGCAAAATTGGTGACAATATAGATAATGGGCTGTACCTCACCCCTTAGTTTATGCTGGCTTTGCAATGCACTCATCCAGGCACCAGCCTGCTTTGATGAACGGGCAAAATAATCCCCGATAAAGAGGCCACGGACACTGCTATCAGAATTTTTTACCAGCCACAGCCGAACCTCAGGGTGCCAGAGCAGAACATTCTTCTGTTCTTCAAATATCAGACCAAAAAGCCGGTTTGCAACCCAGAAAGCAGCCTGAATCATCTGGTCAAGTTGAAGATAGGGTTTAAGTACCGCCTGATCAAAAGCATATCGCTCGAATTTAAGCTTTTCAGCATAATAACGCCAGTCCCAAGCCATAAATGTATCATTATTGCCAATTTTAGCGGCAATACGCTGCAGTTCCTCTTTCTCAGCCCTTGCTTTTATCTTTGCCCTTTCCCAAATAGGCAAAAGCAATTGCATGACATGATCCGAGGTTTTGGCCATAGTGTTATCAAGCTTCAATGCAACATAAGAATCAAAACCGAGCAGCTTTGCCTTTTCATCGCGTAGGCGCACCATTTCAGCAACGATCGCCCTGTTATCCGTCTCACCTCCTTTAGCACCGCGCTCGCTCCAAGCCTGCATCACCGCTTTGCGCAGATCACGATGATCAGAAAAAGTTAAAAAAGGGCCAACAATTGCACGAGTTAGGGTGATGGCATAGGCATTTTCACATCCGCGCTCACGCGCTGCCTCACGCATTATATTGCGCAGATCATCAGGCAAGCCAGCCAGTTCTTCTTTCTTTTTAAGATAAAGCACCCAAGCAACATTATCCTTTAAAATATTCTGCCCGAAAACAGCACCTAAAAAAGCAAGACGCTCATTGAGTTCAGAAAGTCGTTTTTTACCTTGCTCATCAAGCCTTGCGCCATTACGCACAAAGCTTTTCCAGCCTTCTTCGATCACGTGGCGAGTCTCATCATCCGGTTTAACGTTTTCCAATTGCTGATATAACGCATTTATTTTGGCAAATAGGCGCTCATCTGTCAGAAGCCATGAAGAAAACCGCGATAGTTTTTGCGCAAAATCACGCTCAAGACCATGAATCTTCTCATTGCTATGCGCCCCGGTACGCATAAAAAACACAGCACAGACACGGTCTAGAGTTTTTCCTGATAACTCATAGGGGATTAAAAAATTTTCAACTGTCGGAGCATCTGGTAATGCCACAAGCGCTTCAATTTCGGCTTCTGCTGCCTTCAGTGCCGTTTCAAATGCCGGCGCAAAATCATTATCATCAAAAGCGCTGAAATCAGGAAGTCCAAACAACCCATCCCATTCCTCAAGAGCCCGGCTGTGGTCTATCTTACCGGCTTTATTGATCATAATTCTACCTCTCTTCGATTGGTTGGCGCTCATCAGTATAAATATACTCCAACTTGTAAAAATGGCATTATCTCAGCATAATAACCATGCAACCGAAACGTAAAGAGTGTCTCATTACTATACCAAAATCATAAAGGGCGTACCACTGAAAAATCCAAAAAATGATATGCCAAGTTTAAAAAATAGCCTAATTATTCCAATATAAAATAACCAAAAAAGTTCATAACCTATTTCTAATAAATTGCCTGCTTGACTTTAAAGGAAAAAGGATAGACTTCCCGAGGCATTAATTGCAGTTCTCAATAACAAATTTAGGAGGCGACCATATGATTAACCATATCAGTGATCTATCCCACTCCTTGCCAACTTCAGTTGAAGCATTGGCCAAGCGTCTAAGCAAACTGCACTATGCAGATGCAGTTGATATCGTCAACAGGCTTGAATTTGATGATGCAGTGCATGTTTTTGTTTATTTACCTATTGAATACGCTATCAAACTTTTTGACAAACCGGAATTACAACGTTCGGCCAAAATTCTTGAAGCATTGCCAAATGAGCATGCCGTCAGCATTCTTAACGGTATGTCAGCAGATGAGGCAACTGATGTTTTTCAGGAAATGGATAACCAGACACGTCAGCGTCTGTTTGCACAGCTGCAGCCTGTTACCCGTACCGAGCTTAAAAACCTGACAAGCTATCCTCAGCACAGCGCCGGTGCGCTGATGACAACAGAATTTATTGCGGTCCCTTCAAACTACACCGTGCAGCATACGCTTGACTATATCTGTGAAGTCGAACGTACCCGGGAAACAGTCTATACTACCTATATAGTGGCCCCTGGAACAAGCGAGCTTTTATCAGCTATATCGCTACGCCGTCTTATTCTGGCAAAGCCGGATGACAATGTTCTTGATGCGGCTCAGCATATAAAGCCGGTTATCATCACAGCATTGACCGATCGCGAGGAGGTTGCACGGCTTTTTCGCCGTTATGATCTGCTGTCAGTTCCTGTTGTCAATGGAGACAAGCAGGTCATCGGTCTTGTAACAGTAGATGATGTGCTTGATGCTATGACTGAAGAAATGAATGAGAATACACACAGGTTCGGTGGTATGGAGACAATTGACCAACCTTACATGCGTACCAATTTTCTGGATATGCTGAAAAAACGTAGTGGCTGGCTCTCTATTCTGTTTATAGCAGAAATGTTCACCGCAACGGCCTTACAGTTTTTTGAAGGGGAGCTTGAAAAAGCAATTGTACTTGCTTTGTTTCTTCCTCTTATCACCAGTTCGGGTGGTAATTCGGGCTCGCAGGCAACATCCCTTATCATCCGTGCGCTAGCCTTGCGTGAGATAACGCTCAAAGACTGGCGGAAAGTTATTACCCGTGAACTTCCGACTGGGCTTGCACTCGGAGCAATCCTTGGCATAATCGGCTTTATCCGTATTGCTGTCTGGCAATATACCGGTATTTATGATTACGGTCCACACTGGCCTTTGATCGCATTTACAATATTCTGCACGCTCGTCGCAGTAGTCGGATTCGGTTCTTTTATCGGTTCGATTTTGCCCTTCGTGATGAAAATGCTGGGTTTTGATCCAGCAAGTGCCTCTGCACCGTTTATTGCCACATTTGTAGATGTCACCGGAATTATCATCTATTTCTCATTTGCGGCGATATTACTTGCAGGTACATTGCTCTAAAATAATGTTTTCATCATTAATTTTTGTAAATTATACTGAATTTATATAAGCCTTCTAGCGTACTGCCTCTTCCCAGACAGGCAAAAAACCTGTATTTGCCTTCAAATTGGAATGTTGATGGGTTAGATTCATCAATTTTACTGAAATCCCGAATATGATTTAAAGAAGAACGGCCTATGCAGTTGCGTAATATTGCAATCATCGCTCATGTTGATCACGGTAAAACAACCCTAGTTGATGAACTGCTTAAACAATCAGGTGTCTTCCGCGATAATCAGCGGACATCCGAACGGATGATGGATTTCAATGACATTGAGCGCGAACGTGGCATCACTATTCTTGCCAAGGTAACATCAGTTGTTTGGAAAGATACCCGCATCAACATTGTTGACACTCCTGGGCATGCTGATTTTGGCGGCGAGGTTGAGCGCATTCTCAACATGGTTGACGGAGTGATTGTGCTGGTTGATGCTGCTGAAGGGCAAATGCCACAGACTAAATTTGTGGTCAGCAAAGCCTTAAAAAAAGGTCTCTGTCCCATTGTAGCTATCAATAAAATTGACAGGCCAGATGCACGCCCTGATGAAGTACTCAATGAAGTATTCGACCTTTTTGCCGCTCTTGGTGCAACAGATGAACAACTTGATTTTCCTATCCTCTATGGCTCAGGCCGCAATGGCTGGATGGCAAAAGATGGGACGAGGCCAAAAGATCAGGGGCTTGCTCCGCTTTTTGATCTTGTCGTGTGCCATGTCCCATTACCGGCAGTGGCGGAAGGACCTTTCCGCATGATTGGCACAATCCTTGAGGCTGACCCTTTTCTTGGCCGTATTATTACGGGTAGGATTTATTCAGGCTTCATCAAGCCCAATCAAGCAGTCAAGGTACTCTCACAGAGAGGAGAAATCCTTGAAATCGGACGTATCTCAAAAATTCTTGCTTTCCGTGGACTTGAGCGCCAAACGATTGATGAAGGTGTGGCAGGCGATATCGTTGCCATTGCCGGTCTGCAGAAAGGCACGGTTGCCGATACATTCTGTGATCCATCTGTAACAGAGCCGATTTCTGCACAGCCGATTGACCTACCGACTATAACAATGAGTTTTTTGGTCAACGACAGCCCTCTGGCTGGAATGGAAGGTAATAAGATAACAAGCCGCGTTATCCGAGATTGGCTTCTGAAAGAGGCGGATGGCAATATAGCCTTGGAAATAGAAGAATCAATCGACAAGGATTCATTTTATGTTTCTGGCCGTGGGGAACTGCAGCTTGCTGTACTTATTGAGAATATGCGTCGTGAAGGATTTGAACTTAGTGTCTCACGCCCACGTGTCGTAATGCAGAAGGACGAAAGCGGCAAAGTTCTAGAACCGATCGAAGAAGTCATTATTGACGTCGATGAGAAATATTCGGGTATTGTAGTACAGAAACTATCAGTACGCAAAGGTGAAATGATTGAGCTTAAACCTTCCGGTGGCAACTGTGTGCGACTTGTTTTTCAGGCACCAACCCGGGGCCTTATTGGTTATCAGTCAGAACTTCTGACAGATACACACGGAACAGCGGTGATGAACCGGCTCTTCCACAGCTACGAACCCCTCAAGGGTGAAATTCCCCGCCGAGTCAACGGTGTCATGATTTCCAATGATAATGGTGAATCTGTTGCTTACGCACTTTTTAACCTTGAAGACCGCGGAGCCATGATTATTGATGCAGGTGTTAAAGTGTACCAAGGCATGATTATTGGCATCCATTCACGCGGTAATGATTTGGAGGTCAATGTTGTCAAAGGTAAAAAATTGACCAATATACGTGCTGCAGGCAAGGATGAAACTATCAAGCTTATTCCGCCAATTAAAATGACGCTGGAAAGAGCTCTATCTTGGATTCAGGATGATGAGCTTGTTGAGGTGACACCAAAATCAATCCGATTGCGCAAACTTTATCTTGATCCACATGAGCGCAAACGTTTTGAGAAAAAACGCTCATCCGGCGTAGCCTAACAGGCAGTATAACTAACCAAAAGGGAAAGGCCTGCCTTTTTCTTAATCGCTCTGAAAGGAAGATTTTATGAATATTGATACAATACCCGCCGGCAAAAATCCGCCGGAAGATGTCAATGTCGTTATTGAGGTTCCCATTGGCGGCCAGCCGATCAAATATGAAATGGATAAGAAATCCGGTGCGCTATTTGTTGACCGTTTTCTTTACACGCCTATGACTTATCCGGGCAATTACGGTTTTATGCCGCATACGCTTTCAGAAGATGGAGACCCAATTGACGTACTCGTCTGCAACACGCGCCCGCTAATGCCGGGTTGTATAATCAATGTGCGACCCATCGGCACTCTGATAATGGAAGATGATGATGGCAAGGATGAAAAGATTATTGCTGTGCCTGCCCATAAATTGACACAGCGTTATCTCGATATTCATAATTATGCCGATATGCCAAAAATCACGCTTAAACAGATTGAGCATTTTTTTGAGCATTACAAGGATCTTGAGCCGGGTAAATGGGTCAAGATTGATGGCTGGCGAGATAAAAATTTTGCGCGTGAGCTAATTACAAGGGCAATTAATCGCGCTAAAAGCCATAAATAATAACTGATTCTGTTTGTCTGCAAGCAAAAAAGAATTTTTTTAGGATGGCAAGAAAGTAGTTAATCCGATAGGAATTCCAGCTTTTTATAAAATAGCTTGATGAGGGTTATGCTGTTTCCTGTTGTATGCAGCTGTTTAAAGCGTGCTTTTGCGCCGTTGATAAGACTGAAAGCGCTAGATGGAATTTTCATTTCACGGGCAAGAAATTTGATTAGGGCCTTGTTGGCCTTACCATCTTCTGCCAAAGCACGCACCCTTACCGCTAGATATGTCTTGCCATCTGCTAATTGTTTAACGCCATTGATGGCATCCATTGCGGCTTTGGGTATCAGATAGATAAAAAGCGTGATTCCATCATTTTCCTTACGGTAAAACATCACTCATCACAAAAACATTGGATAGATTGTACGCCAAATAAAGATTTGGATAAAATAAATAACCAAGAAAACAATAACCGGTGAGATATCAATTGCACCAAGATTGGGTAGGATACGCCGCACGGGACCCAATACTGGCTCCGTTGCCTGATATAGAAGGGTGCCGATCATACGTATAACTTGGTTGTTTTGATTAATAACATCGAAAGCATAGAGCCAGGAAAAAACAGCATTTCCAATCAGAATGAATGTATAGATCTGCAGGGCAAGATCAATTGTTGAAAACAATGCGTACATAAAACTCTCCTAGTTCCATCTCCAAGATTTAGCGTCTGAAAACATCCAAAGCAAGCCTAGTCTGCCATTCATAGCAGAATAACTAGCTGCATTTTTATCCTATGGCGTCTGCAGCACCCTCTCTATTGAGCAGCGGATATCTCTATCGCCATTGTTATTACAGCAATACCACCCCTCTGACAGGTATAAACAGATTCCAGTGCATCCAGCGCAAAGCAGAAAAGAATAGCCTTGTTTTCCTGTATTATTATAATGAGTGTAGTAACAAATAGCGATAATATCGTGATCATGAAGGCTGATAAAAGAAAGAAAACTTGAACCTCAACAGAAAAATAACCGCACTCTTGATTCTGATGGTAGCAATTCTAACGGGTATTCAGGCTACAAAGTGCTTTAATAATAATGTAATTCCGCTTCTGATACTGTTCAGAGTTTTCATTGATTATCCCTAGCATCTTTTCAAGCAATTGTAGGCGGTTTGATACGCCACCTATAGCGCCAACTTGTTAGGTGCAAATGCATCTGCTTCACCGTAAATCAAGCTTTGATAACAGAGAAATAAATTTTTACTCCGGCGTAAAAAATATCGATGCGACCTTGCGTATCCGCGTAAAAAAGAATGCAAATGATAACACCATTGCCCACATTATTGAACTTGTTAAAAATGCCTCAGCAGCCAAAACTCTGACTTGTGACGCTTCATTGACAATTTTTGCCATAAATATATATCTATTTTGTCTACTTCACGGAGAAATGATGCACATCATATTGCTATAACTGCAACGTTGGAAAAGGGTTTGTAACAACATACAATGGCAAGGAGATATCTATCTTATTGCACTTCGTTTTTCCAATGAATACGGCACAGTTGACGATAAACCGTTGTCAACATTGCCTGGTAGAATCAAGGATCGGTATTGCATTGGAGGCAATAAATGCCGGGGTTTTTACATAACTGCAGGTACGATGTATCATACTCATCCGAATAGCGCAGAGAGAAGCATGGATACAATCAAGGAAAGTTAGGTATTAACTAAGGATTGTGCGAAACTCGGCAACCACCTTTTCATAAACAGACTGTTTAAAGGATACGACCATATGTGGTATTTCTTCAAGATTAACCCACGCCCAGTCATCAAATTCAACCACATCGCTTGTCGGCAGTGGATCAATGGCAATTTCGCTGACAGGGCCGATAAAGCGCATAGCGAACCATTTCTGCCGCTGGCCGCGATATCTACCACTCAATGCAATGCCAACAAGCTCCTGTGGCAGATCATAATCAATCCATCCATTGGTCTCCCCCATCAGCTCAACAGAACGTATTCCTGTTTCTTCCCATAATTCCCGATAGGCTGCTTCAAGTGGATCCTCGCCTTCATTAACACCGCCCTGCGGTAGCTGCCACAATTTTGTGACAGCGATCATCTCATCGTATTTTTTTAAATGCCGCCGCCCCATCCATACCTTGTCGCCAAGACCAAAAACAACAATGCCAACACAAGGACGGTAAGGAAGTGTTTCAGAATCAACCATTTTCCCGCTTATCATGCCCTTCCTCTTTCAAATCATGTTACAATTAGGAATTTTATAAACCAATATATTCTATTCATGAAAAAGGCGTGGATTATATATTCGCGCCTCTTTATCGGTTACCCTTACTTTCTATAAGGCAGCGGCATCTATCCAGGCATTGTCTTAATTGGGCACACCATTTTTCGCATTCGACGAGAAGGTCACATTAGAAACTTCACCACGCAACAGCTTAAAGGCTTCATTCAATTGCACATCATCCTTGGGGTCTTTGGGGACATAAGCAGCAGAGCCTGAACCTTTTTCATCCTCTTCTTTACCTTTGATATGTCCTCTGAGCTCAGATTCACCATAGTTGACATTATAGCCTTTGAGCGCATCTGGCAGTGGCTGCTCAACCGTAATATCCGGCGCAATTCCTTTACCCTGAATGGAACGGCCCAAAGGCGTATAATAAAGCGCAGTTGTCAGACGTAGTGCCCCGTTTTCACCAAGTGGAATAATGGTTTGAACCGAGCCCTTACCAAAAGACCGAGTTCCCAGCACTGTTGCACGGTGATGATCTTGCAGCGCCCCAGCGACAATTTCTGCCGCACTAGCTGAACCGCCATTGATAAGCACAACAACCGGCTTGCCATGGGTCAGATCACCGGAATGAGCATCAAAGCGCATGACATTCTGCTGTTCACGGCCTCGTGTGGAAACAATTTCACCTTTGTCAAGAAAAACATCAGAAACACTGACTGCCTGATCCAGCAAGCCGCCGGGATTAAGACGCAGATCCAAAACATAGCCTTTTAGCTTGTTATCCGATACTTTTGACTGGATATCTGCAATCGCCTTTTTCAGATCATCATAGGTCTGTTCGGTAAATTGGATAATACGCACATAACCTATATCTTTATCTACCCGATAACGCACAGCCTTGATTTTGATGATAGCTCGCATCAGACTAAGCTCGATTGGCTTGTCAATGCCTTTGCGTACCAGCGTGAGCTTGAGGTTTGTACCAGCCTCGCCACGCATTTTTTCAACCGCCTTGGCTAATGTCTGCCCACGAACATCAAAATCGTCAATTTTTACGATCTGATCACCAGCCAAGACGCCTGCCTTGGAAGCCGGTGTATCATCAATGGGCGCAATAACCTTGATCACTTCATTTTCCATTGTGACCTCGATACCAAGGCCGCCAAATTCACCCTTGGTTGAGGCACGCATATCCTTAGTTGCCTCCGCATTCATATAAGAAGAATGCGGATCCAAGGAGGTCAGCATGCCGTTGATAGCATTCTCCATTAGCTTTTTCTCATCAGGCGGTGTAACATATTGCGCTCGTACCCGCTCAAATATATCACCGAAAATTGCAAGCTGGCGATACACATTCTCGCTTAGGCCCGAATTATTTCCTGAAGAAGCAACTGTCTGCACCATGATCATGGATGTCGAGCCAAACAGGGCCCCGACAAAAACAAGTATTATTTTACGAAGCATTCCCCTTCCTTCCCGATCACCTACGGCCCCACCAAGACGCTGGATTTACAGGCTTTCCATCTTTTCGAATTTCTATGTAAAGCATCGGCGCACTTTTTCCTATATCGAAAGCGCTAGAACTGGCGATAAGCTGTGTACCCATGATACCAACTGGTTCACCTTGCAGCAGGATCTGGCCCTGTGCAACATTAATCCTGCCAAGGCCAGCTAGAATCAAGTGGTAATTGTGCCCCACATCAATAATCAGCAACTGCCCATAGGAGCGGAATATGCCTGCATAACGCACAACACCTTCAACCGGTGATGTGACAATTGCGTTGGGTTCTGTTTCAATTACCTCACCCTGTGAATCTTTGCCAAAAGTCTGTACGCACCGCCCATCAACCGGTAGAAAAAGCAGCCCTCGCATCGCAAAAAAATCTGTCTGAACCTGCAATAGTCGGGAATTGGCTTCATCTGCGGGCAACTCTGAACGGTTCCTGATCTCTGCGAGCAGGTCCTGCAAAGATTTTGCCTTTTCAGCGAGTTCGCGATTATGTTTCTTTTCAGCAATAAGATCTTTTTCTGACTGCTTTTGCAGTTTTGCATTTTCAGCTAAAAGCAAGGACAGGCGTTCTTTCTCTACCTGCTGGTTTTCAATTGCATTTGCAAGCTGCAGCCGTTCAGCCCTGACAGATCTTGTTATTGTCTCAAGTTCTTTTAGATCAGCAGCCAATGTATCCGTGTATGCCCGCATTTCCGGAACAAGGGAACCAAGCAAGACGGCACTGCGCATCGATTGCAGGGCATCATCCGTCCGAACCAGCATGGCTGGTGGCGGATTAAGCCCCATACGCTCCAGAACAGCTAACACTTTTGCAAATTCATCGCGGCGAGATTTAAGTACTTTTTGCACATCGTGCCTTTTTGCCATAAGCACCTTTAGTCTGCCCTCACTTACCCGGATATACCGCCCAAATTCACGCTCGGCCAGCACTGCACTGACCAGTTCTCCTGCCAAAGTCCGCCGATCTTTCTTTAGATTTCTGATCTCATCCGCAAGCACGGCGACCCTCTCTTGAGAGAGAATCATATGACGCTGGATATCCAGAAGAACCTTATTGGTTATCAAGCGTCTATTGATGCTAGAATGAACTACACCAGCAAAACTAATGGAAATAGCAAAGCCTAGACACCCGCCTGCCGCCAATGCAAATAAGGAGAGAGAACGCATAATCCCACCCACAGATGTTGTTCCGTTTTTTTCTTATAACTGCCTTGGTTAATAGCCTTTTCTAGCTGAATCGCGGCAAAATAGTGATAATCTCTATAAAATAGATTAATTTGTATCATATTAAGATAAAATCAGTCCTGTTTGTAGCCTTTTTCAAGCAAAGTATATGCCTATCCAAATATCCTCATCTGAAACCTTACGAAAAGACAGATATTGTTTTGCTGAAAATGCAGAAACTGACCTGCCCTTTACTCACGATGATAAGGATGGCTGCTTAAAATCGTCATAACCCGGTAAAGCTGCTCGCCAAGCATGATACGTGCAAGCTGGTGCGGCCAAGTCATTAAACCGAATGAAAGAACAAAATCAGCTCGTTCGCGTGCCCTGTCACTATGACCATCCGGCCCACCCAAGGCAAAGACCAGCTCATGCTGGCCTTCATCACGCCAACCTGCAATTTTTTCGGCAAAAACACATGATGTCACTGATTTTCCACACTCATCCAATACAATAAGACGTATATCTCTGCTCAGATCAGATAACATGACAGCACTTTCCTCTCTTCTGCGCCGGTCTGCAAACGAGGCCCGGCTTTCAGCAATTTCTCTGATACCGGAAAAATTGAAGCCTAAAGATGCTGCTACTTTTACAAAACGTTGAAAATAACGTTTATTAAGTTCGTATTCTGGCCCTTTTTTCAGGCGGCCAACTGCAAAGATCGATATGCGCATTGCTGTTCACTACTTCCGGTTTTTTGATATGTTTTCTGAAGACTCAGGTTCAAACCACATCCTTTCAAGATTATAAAAAGCGCGCACTTCAGGTTGAAAAAGATGAATGATAATATCACCCATATCAATCAACACCCAGTCCCCGGTGACCAACCCTTCAACTTGGATATTGCTGCATCCTATTTCCTTCAAGCACTGCAAAAGACGATCGGCAATAGCCCTGATATGATATTATGAACGGCCGGAAGCAACCACCATGATAATCAGTGAGAATTGATTTTCTTGATATCAATAGGAATGATTCCCTCTGCCCTAGAATCCTCCAAGTATGCCAGTATTACTTTCAGCTGGCTGGCATCTGACAGGGTATCTTCGTTTTTTTTCTAAATTGGATGAATACTCACCCCAGTTTTTAATTATACTTGTCAGTGTTGAGCCCTTCCCGTCAAAATATGAAATCGGTGGAAAATATACTTTTTAGCTGCTCAGATTACAAAATCTGTGTAGTCCTTCCCAAGGAAAAACTAGATATAGTTCTGCATATTTCCAGATTAAAAACCATTTTATGATAAAACATGGAAATGCTGAATAATGAAGCAGCATCATAGCCTATATTATAAAAATATAAGACGATTTACAAAGCTCGTAATACACTTGATGATAGCTCTGAGCACCGGCCATGAATAAATGTCCAAGCAGGTGCTTTTTTTAGTGCTAGCGAAGCTGACATATTTTCTGGGATACGGAAACGTGCAAATGTTTGTGCCATAGGTGCGGATATATCTGCATGTTCGGAACCGAAGCGGTTGATCACTGCAATAGGAATTGTTTTCACAATCTGCCGCCAGTTCTGCCAATGATGAAAAGAAGCTAAATTGTCAGCCCCCATGATCCACACAAAATGTACACCCGGATTATGCTGCAGAATATAAGCAATCGTATCAGCTGAATAGCGTGTGTGGATTTTTTCTTCAAATGCGGTCACGCAAATATACAGATTGTTCATCAGTTCTTCACTTGCGGCAATGCGCTCATGGAGCGGAGCAAGCTCAACTAAATTCTTAAGCGGATTGCCTGGCGTCACCATCCACCACAGCTGATCCAGCTTCAGGCGTACAAGTGCTGTATTCGCAACTAGCACATGCCCTTTATGCGGCGGGTTGAATGAACCACCAAAGAGGCCGACAACCATACCCTTTTCAACATACGGCATGCGGCAGTAATGCTGTGACAGGCCTGCATTCACGGTCTGATCTGCCCGCTGCCGCGCACACGGTATTTAAATGAGGTCAACTGCCCAACTCCGATGGGCCCACGCGCATGCATTTTGCCTGTTGCAATGCCGATCTCAGCACCAAAACCGAATTCCCCTCCATCAGCAAACTGTGTTGAAGCATTGTGAATCAGAATAGCGGAATCAATATGACTGAAAAATTTCTCGACCACTTGTAAATCCTGTGCGATAATGGCCTCTGTATGGTGAGAGGAATAGTGGTTGATATGGGTAATCGCCCCATCAACCCCATCAACAAGATTAACTGAAATGATAGCATCAAGATATTCGGTATACCAGTCTTCTTCCGACGCCAAACGGGCTTCGGAAAACATTATCTGCACTTCCTCCGTGCCGCGGATTTCACATCCATGGGCTGCAAGCATATTTAAAACAGAAACAAGATGCGTTTCAGCACAAGCCCGGTCAAGTAGCAATGTTTCCACTGCGCCGCACACACCCGGGCGCCGCATCTTAGCATTGACAGCCACACGACAGGCAGTCTGCAAATCGGCTGATTGATCAATATAGATATGACACAGGCCTTCAAGATGCGCGAAAACCGGCACCCGCGCATCAGTCTGCACACACGCAACAAGCCCCTTGCCGCCACGGGGCACAATCACATCAATTGCCCCGTTCAGGCCTTTGAGCATTTCACTGACAGCAGTACGGTCTGTTGTTTTTACCATCTGGATACTGTCAGGCGGTAAACCCGCAGCCTCAAGACCTTTGACGAGAGCAGCATGAATCGCGGTAGAAGAATGGATCGAATCCGAGCCGCCTCGCAGAATCACAGCATTCCCCGCCTTAAGACAAAGACCCGCGGCATCAGCGGTCACATTGGGGCGGCTTTCATAAATAACCCCAATGACACCCAGTGGTGTTCTGATCTGCTCAATATGCAACCCGTTTGGCCGATCCCATTCAGCTATAATACCACCAACTGGATCAGGCAGGCGCGCAATCAGCTGCAAACTTTCCACCATTGCCTGAAATCGCGTTTCATCAAGCCATAGCCGATCTAGCATCGCAAGACACATGCCCTCTTTTTCAGCCTTCGCAAAATCAAGCCTGTTTTGCTGCAAAACTGCATTCCTATCCTGTTCAAGACTTTCTGCCATTGCTTCAAGGGCAGCGGTTTTCAGAGCAGAGCAGGCAACAGCAAGAACACGCTGCGCATTGCGGGCACGCTCTCCCATTGAAATCATTTCTGCAACAAGCGGATAGTCCTGTTCCATCAAAACTTCTCCTTTTAAAATAAACCATGTTATGCATCAGCCGTGTTCTATCAATCGGACCATACAACCATATTATTGCGATGAATGACAGTTGAACGTGCATCATAACCAAGAAGAGCGAAAAGAGCATCCCTTCTGTATCCAGCGATTTTGCGCATCGCAGTTACATTATAATTGACAAGGCCACGGGCAATTTCATACCTTTCCCGGGTAATTACGGCAACCGTATCGCCTTTATCAAACTGACCTTCGACAGAAATTATGCCTGCAGCAAGCAGAGATTTGCCTGCAAACAGCGCAGCTGCTGCCCCCTCATCAATTACAAGCCTGCCCACCGGCACTAATTGACCTGAAATCCAAATTTTCCATGCATTGATTGGCCTGTTGTTTGCGCAAAAGAAGCTTACCCGCTTACCCTCATCAATTGCCTTGAGCGGGTAAAATCGCTTGCCGGATGTAATGACCATAGCAGTGCCTGCACTCGTTGCTATCTTACCGGCTTCCAGCTTGGTTTTCATACCGCCGCAGGAAAGCTCGGAACCCGCTGCTCCAGCCATTGCCTCAATTTCCGGTGTAATGGCTTCAATCAGCGATACAAATTCCGCATGACTATCCTGCTGATATGGCGATACAGTATAAAGGCCATCAACATCTGATAAAAGAACAAGAAGGTCAGCGCCCATCATTGTCGCCACCCGCGCTGCCAACCGATCATTATCACCATAGCGGATTTCATTAGTAGCCACTGTATTATTTTCATTAATAACCGGTATGACTCCATATTTCAGCAGCGTATTGATGGTAGCGCGGACATTGAGATAACGCTGTCGCTCTTCGGTATCAGTCAGTGTAAGCAAAACCTGTCCTGTCCGTAATCCCTGCATACCCAGATGATCAGCATAGGCATGGGCAAGCTCGATTTGGCCCACCGCTGCATAGGCCTGACTTTCTTCAAGCTTGTGCGGACGACTGGAAGATGAAAGCAATATACGCCCCAATGCAATAGCCCCTGATGAAACAATCAGAACCTCTGTCCCTGTCCGTGCTAGTACAGCAATATCGTCAGCAATACTCGCAAGCCAGCCAGCACGCAATCCAGTCTCACGTTTAACCAGCAAGGCAGACCCGATTTTCACAATAATGCGCCGATAGCAAGAAAGTTTTTGTAGACAAGCAGATATATCACGCCTCCAGAGCTGTTATATTACGCTCCTGATCAATCATCGACAGGACAGCGCGCAAAATCTCATTAAGTCCCTGATGTGTAACCGCAGAAAGCGCAAGCACCGCCGCCCCACTTGCCTTTTTAAGTGCAGCGATTTTCTCACATCGTCTCTCATCATTATCGCATTGTGATAAAGCAACAACTTCCGGCTTTCCGATAAGCCCGCAGCCATAAGCCTTCAGTTCACTGCGGATGATATGATACGCCTTTGCTACATCATCTTCCCAGGTAGAAACTAGATGCAGGAGAACATTTGTTCGCTCCACATGACCCAAAAAACGGTCACCGATACCAAGCCCTTTATGTGCCCCTTCAATCAGCCCTGGAATATCCGCCAGAATAAATTCGCGCCCGTCAATAGATGCAACCCCCAGATTGGGATGAAGCGTGGTGAAAGGATAATCGGCAATCTTCGGCCTAGCCGCTGTCACACTGGACAGAAAAGTTGACTTCCCTGCATTGGGAAGACCGATCAACCCAGCATCAGCTATCAGCTTCAGACGCAACCATATGATACGTTGCTCACCTTCCAGTCCTGGATTGGCACGACGAGGGGCACGATTGGTTGATGTGGTAAAGTGCAAATTGCCAAACCCGCAATTACCGCCCTTGGCAAGGCGATAGCGCTGCCCCACCATTGTCAAATCATAGATGAGTGTCTCATTATCCTCTTCAAAAACTTGAGTACCAACAGGAACTTTCAGCACTACATCCGCCCCCTTGCTGCCGGTGCGGTTGCGTCCCATACCATGCATACCGGCCTTGGCATGGAAATGCTGCTGGTAGCGATAACCAATCAATGTATTCAGCCCATCGACTACCTCTACCCATACATCACCACCGCGACCCCCATTACCCCCATCTGGACCGCCAAATTCGAGAAATTTCTCACGACGAAAAGAAACCGCGCCAACACCACCATTGCCCGCACGGATATAAATTTTTGCCTGATCAAGAAATTTCATATTTGCAGTCTCTCAACCTATGATAGTCTGGTCCTGTCAATACAGCAATGTTTGCCTTGTGACTACTAACTAATCAGCAGAAAGCTGTATCAATCACCGTTTTTGCGCTTCTTTGATAAATAATTGAGAATTGGTGCCAACCATCTCTCCACCTCTTCCACGACCATACCCTTGCGCGCGGCATAATCTTCAACTTGATCGCGCTCAACCTTGGCAACACCGAAATAATAACTTTCCGGATGCGAAAAATAAAACCCCGCAACAGAGGAGCCAGGCCACATCGCATAATTTTCTGTTAATACAACACCAGTCGCTTGGGATACATCAAGCAGGTCAAATAATGTGCGTTTTTCTGTATGATCGGGCTGAGCAGGATATCCCGGCGCAGGGCGGATGCCCTTGTAAAACTCACAGATTAATTCTTCGTTTGTAAAGTGCTCTTCCCCTGCATAACCCCAGAACTCCTTGCGGACACGCTCATGCATCAATTCAGCAAGAGCTTCGGAAAAACGGTCAGACAAGACCTTGAGCAGAATAGCTGAATAATCGTCATTTGCCTGCTCAAAATACTCGGCCAACACTTCTTCACCAGAACCGGCAGTTACAACAAAACCGCCAATATAATCTGCTTTTCCGCTTGTCTCTGGCGCTATAAAATCAGCCAAAGCCAAATTGGCCTGTGTTTCGCGGCGGCTAAGCTGCTGGCGCAGCGTATAAAAGGTTGCCAGTCCTGTCTTGCGATTTTCATCTGTATAAAGACGGATATCATCGCCAACACTGTTTGCCGACCAGAAATCGATTGCAGCCTTAGGTGTAAACCACTTTTCGGCAATAATCTGATCAAGCATGGTGCAGGCATCATGATAAAGCTGGCGAGCGGCCTTGCCCTGCTTCTCATCATCCAGAATAGCAGGAAACCGACCGCGCAGTTCCCAACTCTGGAAAACGCTGTCCAGTCAAAAAAACCTGCCAGCTCAGCAAGGTTCCAGTCCTCAAAAACGCGTATCCCAAGGAAAGAAGGTTTTGGCGGTATATAACTCTGCCAATCAAGCTTCAGGACATTAGCACGGGCCTGCATTAAGTGGCAAACGCCTTTTTGCCGCCTCGTTTTTCTCATGCGCTGCTGCAACCCTGACATATTCCTCCCGGATTTCAGCAATAGTATTACCCCTTATTTCCAGAGACAGAAGCCTAGATATAACCCCAACAGCACGGCTTGCATCCAGCACATAAACGACCTGCCCACGTTTGTAATTGGGATGAATCTTTACAGCTGTATGAACCCGGCTTGTTGTGGCTCCACCAATCAGAAGCGGAATATCAAATCCTTCCTTTTCCATTTCACAAGCGATATTGACCATTTCATCCAGCGAGGGCGTAATCAGCCCTGAAAGGCCGATAGCATCGGCTTTTTCTGCTTTTGCAGTCTGCAGGATTTTGGAAGATGGCACCATGACCCCGAGATTAACGATTTTATAATTGTTACAGGCAAGTACAACGCCGACAATATTCTTGCCGATGTCGTGCACATCACCCTTGACAGGGGCAAGCACGATTTTACCCGCACTATGCCAACCCTTATCACCCGTAGTTTCCTTCTTTGCCTTCATATACGGAAGCAGTACCATCACAGCGGTTTTCATTACCCGCGCGGATTTGACAACCTGTGGCAAAAACATCTTCCCTGCACCGAAGAGATCGCCAACTGTATTCATGCCAGCCATAAGCGAATCTTCAATCACATCAAGTGGATATTGCGTCTTAAATCGTGCTTCTTCTGTATCCTGCACAATAAATTCAGTAATACCATTGACAAGTGCGTACTCCAGCCGCTTTTCAACCGGCCATCGACGCCAAGACGGATAATCTTTTTTCTCGGTTTTGTGGCTCTGCACGCTGCAATACTTTTCTGCAAACACCAGTAGCCGCTCTGTCGCACCTGCATCCGTATTCAGAACCACATCCTCACAGACAGCCCGTAATTCAGGCTCAATAGTTTCATAAACGGCAAGCTGGCCGACATTGATAATCCCCATATCCATGCCGGCCTGAATAGCCCAGTAGAGGAATACTGCACGCATAGCCTCACGCACTGACTCATTGCCGCGGAAAGAAAAGGAGAGGTTGGAAATACCACTGGAAACATGCACATGCGGCAGTGTTGCACGGATTTCACGTGTTGCCTCAATAAAATCAACACCATAATTATTATATTCTTCAATGCCAGTGGCAACCGCAAAAATATTAGGATCAAAGATGATATCTTGTGGCAAGAAACCAACTTTTTCAGTCAATATCCTGTAAGCACGAGTGCAAATTTCCACTTTGCGTTCTCTGGTATCAGCTCGGCCTTGTTCATCAAACGCCATCACGATAACTGCCGCACCATAAACATGTACCAGTTCTGCTTGACCGATGAAGCTTTCCTCTCCCTCTTTCAGCGAGATAGAATTGACGATCGGTTTGCCCTGAACACATTTGAGAACCGCTTCGATCACATCCCATCTGGACGAATCAATCATCACAGGAACACGAGCGATATCCGGTTCGGCTGCCAGCAGGTTGAGAAAATTGGTCATAACTGCTTGTGAAGCAATTAGGCCTTCATCCATATTGATGTCAATGACCTGTGCACCGTTTTCAACCTGTGTACGGGCGACATCAAGTGCGGCGGTATAATCACCGCCGATAATCAGCTTATGGAAATGCGCAGAACCAGTAACATCAGTGCGTTCTCCTACATTGACAAAAGGAATGTTAGAGGTAAGCGTAAAAGGCTCAAGTCCTGAAAGATGCAAAAGAGGTTTTCTGTTACCTTGCGGAGTGCAAATTCCTACATACGCTCTGCTATTACTTGGATATGATCAGGCGTTGAACCACAGCAACCACCAACAATATTGACAAGGCCATCGCGGACAAAACACACTATATCCTTTGCCATTTTTCTGATGTTTCATCATATTTACCAAAGGCATTGGGTAGACCTGCATTAGGATAGATGCAGATAAGAGTATCAGCAGCTTGTGCCAATTCCCTGATATGAGGATACATAGAACTAGCACCAAGGGCACAGTTGAGCCCTATGGAAAAGGGAGAAGCATGGGCAACTGAATACCAAAAAGCAGTCGGTATCTGGCCTGAAAGTGCACGCCCCGACAGATCTGTTATCGTGCCGGAAATCATGATAGGTAGTATAATATTTTTTCAGAAAAATTGCCGCCTTAGCATTCAGCGTGTCAAAGATCGTTTCAATCAATAGAAGATCGGCACCTCCATCAATAAGCCCTTTTATCTGTTCGGCATAGGCAATGCACAGGTCATCAAAGGTAACAGCACGGAAACCGGGATCATTAACATCGGGAGAAATAGAGGCTGTGCGATTGGTCGGACCAATTGCACCAGCAACAAAACGTATGCGCCCATCATGTTTTTCCGCCCGTTTAGCCGCGCGACGTGCAAGATGCACCCCATTGCGATTAAGTTCGTAAACCATTCCTTCCATACCATAATCAGCTTGGGCAATAGAAGTAGAAGAAAATGTATTCGTTTCCAGAATATCAGCGCCCACTAGCGCATAATGATAGTGAATTTCTTCAATTTCTTCCGGCTGTGTCAGGCTAAGCAGATCATTGTTGCCTTTAAGGGAAAAATTACAGGAACTAAAACGATGGCCACGGAAATGTTCTTCCTGAAAACCAAGACTCTGTATCTGCGTTCCCATTGCTCCATCCAGAACGAGGATTCGGTCTTGTACAAGAGCCTGCAATCACTCAAATCGGCATAACCTTAATTTTTCCCCGCTAGATAGCAAAAATCCGGACGTATCATAATGTTACTTGCTCTAGTTTTCCCGAACTGACTTACATAAAGAAATATTCATATTAAGTTAGCGATCCACAAAATCATTCATCAGGTAGCCCCCTGACATGGCACAAAAGCCGAAAATAAAAGACCTAAAAATCCTCTATTACCTTGATCTTCCGGAAAATTGCAATGTTCCCAAAATTCAGGATCATGGTCTAATGGACACACATAGGTGATTGACATCACCATACACAAGACAGTTGCAATAATCAGCCAGAAGTAGCCCCGCGGTTTATCAAACAAAATTGCAAAAGCTGAAAACCAGACCAATAATCAACATGCCGAAAATAATTTAGTAAATCGGTTGCAAATTTTTATAATCGCCAATGCGATTCTGCCGAATAGCTTTTTCCAGTGTTTTCTTTTTCTAATGCATCTAGTTATGAGCACGACTGCCTTGCAGACACGGAATACCAGATACGGTGTGATCTTGCTCGTATCAAACTCGCACCAGGCTGATAAAAACCCGGGAAAATCTCTCTTGAATACTTTGCAAGCCGAGTCTGCGTTAATGAGTGTCTGACCTCAAGCGTATCAAAACCACAACGCAACATATTGGAAACTTGATCGATCAAGACGTCGCCAACAGCTCGCAGCTCACCTAGGTAATGATGGATCTGTTTAAGTTGTACTGCGGTGGAATAAGAGCGCCCATCACTAAATACCGGAAAATCAAGGGCTATAACCGGAATAACAGCCAAAAACCGTAAAAGTGGCCTGACATCCTCACCCGCTGCAGCAAAAACTCCAGTTTTTCCTAGCGTCTCTTTATCAAGTTTATCCACTGCCTGAAGCCACACCGACAACGGCAAAATAACGCAGCGATTGCCCACATCCTCAAGACAATCTGCCCATACATACTCGTCTTCACAAAAGCCGCCTGGGCCCCAAAGCTTCGAATCTCCATTCAATTGCATTTTTCTCCCTTTGAGACAATAGGTCTTTTCAAACAGCCCTACCTGTCACATCATAAAGTGCCTGCCTGAATAGTGCCATGCCAACACGTCGGTAGGTACTGATAAATGATTCTTTATTACTCTCCCGCACGGACAGATAGGTATTTATAACTGTTTCAACAGCATCGACAATTTCATCAGATGAAAACCCGCGGCCGGTAATCTCTCCAATCGCGCAATTGTTACCCGCATTGCCGCCAAGAGTGAGTTGATAAAGCTCAGAACCTTTTTTCTCTACCCCAAGAATACCGATATGCCCGACATGGTGATGGCCACAGGCATTGATGCAGCCTGAGATATTTAGCTGTATCTCACCAACTTGCATTTGCCGGTCATGACTCGAAAAACGTGCAGAAATCTGCTGAGCAACAGAAATGGAACGTGCATTGGCAAGCGTACAGTAATCAAGTCCTGGGCAAGCGATGATATCACTGATTAGGCCGATATTGGCACTTGCCAGTCCTGTGGCGAGAAGTGTGTCATAAATAACTTTCAGATCACCCAACGCAACATGTGGCAGAACAAGATTCTGATGGTAGCTTACCCTGAGTTCATCTTTCGAATACCGCTCTGCAAGATCAGCAACAACATCCATTTGGACACTTGTCGCATCGCCGGGCACTCCGCCTGTAGGCTTCAGGGAAATTGTGACAATGCCATAATCGGGATGCCTGTGTGATGCCACATTTCTGTTCACCCAGCGGTCAAATGCCGGATCATCTGAGCGTAACCAATCAAGATTGTGATGCCATTCAGGGCGATCTGCAAGATCAGGGGTATGAAAATAAGCATTGATGGCATCAATATCAGCTTGTGGCAATTTCAACTCACCTGTTTTCAAAATCGCAAATTCCGCTTCAATTTCCTCACGTAGCTTTTCAAGCCCAGTTTCATGAATCAGGATCTTGATACGTGCCTTGTATTTATTATCGCGCCGTCCGTAGAGATTATAAATACGAATGATTGCAGTTGTATAACTTAATAAATCCTCTTCCGGAACAAAATCGCGTAAAAGCCTTGCCACCATAGGCGTACGCCCCTGCCCGCCACCAACATAAAAGGCAAAACCCAGCTTTCCTGAAGAATCCCGTTTGAGCCAGAGGCCAATATCGTGGACCTGTATAGCTGCACGGTCGATTCGCGCCCCAACAACCGCAATCTTGAACTTGCGCGGTAGATAACTAAATTCAGGGTGCAGAGATGACCACTGCCGCAAAATCTCCGCATAGGGGCGGGGATCAGCAAATTCATCAGCAGCAGCGCCCGCAAAATGATCTGATGTCACGTTGCGGATACAGTTCCCTGATGTCTGGATAGCGTGCATCTCAACTTCTGACAATTCTTCTAGAATTTCTGGGATATCAACAAGCCGCGGCCAATTGAACTGGATATTCTGGCGTGTGGTGAAATGCCCATACCCCCGGTCATAACGCCGCGCAATATGGGCAAGCTTACGCAGCTGCCGGGAAGAAAGTGTGCCATAAGGAATGGCAACCCGTAACATATAGGCATGAAGCTGAAGATAGACGCCATTTCTCAGCCGCAGAGGCATGAACTCTTCTTCTGTCATTTCACCTGCAAGCCGCCGGGTAACTTGATCAGAAAATTCGGCAACACGTGCAGCCACAAATGCCTTGTCAAACTCATCATAGCGATACATGATGCTTTTTCCTTAAATACTCTGGTTTTGCGCATAACTCGTGATGGTAGGACCATTTGCGCGGATGCGCTCGCGCAGACGCAAAGCAACAAGCCTACCATCACGAGTTTCAACATCAACCAACGTTGCATCAACAATTTCATTCTTCTCGATAGCCTGCTTTGCCACCCTCTCAAACAGGAGACAGGCAAGGGATGTATCTGCAACAGCAGCGTTACTGAATTCCTTGCTCCAACCTCCATCAGTGCAATACCAAACAGGATGCCCATCTGTAAGCCTGCTTGCCGTTAGTATTTTAAGCGACATGATTGCTCCTCCCCCTTCTATCTGCTCCTTATGCATACTAATCTTTTCAGGCTGCCTTTCCCGACCCTAGCATATCACTAAGATATGAAGCTCTACCCAAAACCGCTGCGGGCAAATAAGGGATAATCTCAACTTCAATATCATGAATGCCAAGAATCTTAACCTCCGTAGCAAGTTGCTCCTCATTAGTGACAAGACGCAAAACTTGTTTGCCTTTCCGACAAAATTTTTCTGCAAGCTCCGATGCGGTACAAAACAATGATGGAACAGAAAATAGGCATGCATCGCGGCGGGCCATACCAAGAATATCAGACCCCACGTCCGTATCATAAATGATGATATCTGCCTCCATAAGCGCCCGTTGCCCACCAAGTGTCAGCCAATCAACCACGCCATGACCACACCATAAGAAACGAATAGTATTGTTTTCTTCCTGATGACCGGTAAGAAGCTTCTCCACATGTATTTTTGCGGCAGCTTCATCACCACGAAATATCGCACCAGCAACCGGACCGCTGAAGAATGCACGCCAGAATTCACGCTGGTTTTTTCCCTTTACAATATGTGTTTCAACTTTGTCACGAAAACGGGCGGCAAAACGGGCAAGACGGCCAATACTAGGATAAAGTAGAGTTTCAATGCGTAAGCGGAGAAATTGCGCCAGAACTGGCCCTGAACCTTCTGTCCCAATTGCAACAGCAACCGGTGCCCGGTTGACAAGCGCGGGCGTAAAAAAATCGCACAGCTCTGGACGGTCAACCACATTGATTGGCACACGCATCTGCCTTGCCGCGGTGGCCACAGCATGATCCTGCTTAAGATCACCTGTTGCAGCAAAAGCCAGAACAGCATTCTCGAGCATTGCTATATCAAACGGTGCATCAAGCCATCTGATAGGCCCGCCCATCCCTACTATCTCTTTCAGATACGCATAAAGCTGTGGTTCAGGATCCGGCGCAACAGCAACAGTCTCTGCTAGAGTCTGAGTGAGGAGACGTATTTTGGCAAGCGCTTCAGTGCCAGAACCAACAACCAAAGCATGCCTGCCCTTTACCCTAAAAAAAGCTGGAAATACTGAAAGCCTTTGTTCATTGTGCAGCATCGGTTGAATCCCCGTGACAACTCGCCTTATTATAAAATATAAAAACTTGCCAAATAAGGATCAAGGCATTCATCATACCTTAGTACAAAAACATATTTTTTCTGAAAAACAGAATATAAAAAAATTTATCCTATAAAAATAGAAAATTCTCTAAAGTCACTATATGTCTGCCTTCTACTAAGTAGATCTGATTCGTCAAAACCTATCTTTTTTTTGCCTTGATGGCAGAAGAAAAACAGAAATAATTGTGCTAAGAAAGCATCATGTCAGCTTAATCTTCCTCGAAACATACCTCATGTCTTACTACCTAATAGCCTGCTCTATCGCTGCCCTTAATATATCAATTCCCTCTTTTTTCTCAGAGGATGTAGCAAGAACCTTGGGATAGGCTGCAACCCGTCTGGCAATAAATCGATTTGTTACGGCCAACAATGTCTCAAGCCCGGTTTTCTTAATCTTATCTGTCTTGGTCAGTACGATCTGATAGGAAACTGCAACCCTATCAAGCAGATCAAGCATATCGGCATCATTTTTCCTAATACCGTGACGGGCATCAATCAATAGGTAAATGCGTTTCAAGGTGGCACGACCACGCAAATAATCAAATACCAGCCGTGTCCATGCGTCGACCTGCGCTTTCGGGGCTTCAGCAAAGCCATAGCCTGGCATATCAACCAGCGCCATCGGCGGCAAATGATCTGCCGTGCCATTATACCCTTTAGGAACAAAAAAATTAAGCTCCTGCGTTCGGCCTGGCGTATTGGAAGTACGCGCCAACCTACTTTGCCCCACAAGAGCATTTATGAGCGATGACTTTCCGACATTGGAGCGGCCTTCAAAAGCGATCTCAGGCGGACCTTCCGGTGGCAGGAATTCCATCGACGGAACGCCACGGACGAAAACCCAATTGCCACTGAAAAGTTTTGAATAATGCTCAGCAGTTTTCATCATGGTCAACTTTTGCCATGCGTTCTCGGTTTACGGATAAAAAACGTCTTAAGATTATCAAACAGCTCGATTCTCGCTCCTTGTCGCTTCATGATAACTGCCTGCTGGATAATCGAAAGGGTATTATTCCATGCCCAATAGATCACGAGTCCGGCCGGAAAGGTTGCTAGCATCCAAGTAAAAATCAAAGGCATCCAATTAAAAATCATTGCCTGTGTCGGATCAGGCGGAGTCGGGTTCATACGCATTTGCAGAAACATGGTAATGCCCATGATGATTGGCCAAAAACCGATCATCAAAAAATGTGGGACATTATGAGGCAGAAGCCCGAACAGATTGAAAAGCGATGTTGGATCTGGTGCTGCGAGATCTTGTATCCAACCGAAAAACGGCGCATGGCGCATTTCAATAGTGATATACAATACCTTGTAAAGCGCAAAGAAAATCGGAAACTGGATAATCAGCGGCCAACAACCGGCAAGTGGATTGATCTTTTCCTTACGGTAAAGCTCCATGATTGCCTGCTGCTGCTTGATCCTGTCATCGCCATATTTTTCACGGATTTCCATCATCGTCGGCTGAATATTCTTCATCCTTGCCAGCGACTTGTAGGATTTACTGGCCAACGGAAATAAAATAATTTTTAGGATGACAGTCACAAGCAGAATGGCAACACCAAAATTGCCGACAAGTCTGTAGAGCCAGTCAATCAGCACAAACATCGGCTTTGTAATAAAATTCAGCCACCCCCAGTCGATCAACAGTTCAAACTGCTTGATACCTAGATTCTTTTCATAACCATTGATAACATCAACTTGCTTTGCACCAGCAAAAACACGATTAGTTACTGTTTTTGTGGCACCTGGCGCAACAGAAAACGCTTTACTGACAAAATCTGACTGGTAATGGGTAGCATCCGTATCATTATAGGAAAAACGCGATTTATAAAATGCATCCTGAGGAGGAATAAGCGCAACAGCCCAATATTTGTCTGTAACACCGATCCAGCCGCCAGTCATTTCATTAAAAACAGCAATTCTATCTTTTCCCTTGGCTTCAGACATATCATGGTATGTTCTGGTTTTCAGTCCTTGATCGCCCATCACACCGATCATACCTTCATGCAAAAGATAGGTACCACTGCCTGTATCAGGAGGGGAGACACGCACGACTCTGCCATAGGAAGCGAGCGATATCACCTCTCCGGTTTGGTTTGTTACTGAATCCTCAAAGGTAAACATATATTGCTTATCAACCAAAATTGTGCGGCGGAATATAAGCCCACTGCCATTGTCAAAAACAAGCCGGACCGGTGATAAAGGTGTCAGACGCTGATTATCCCCTTCAATATGCCAGAGGGTCTGGTTGCGTGGGATATCGGTCTTGGCTGTATCACTACTGAAACCAAACTCTACAAAATAGCTCTGCTTGAAACCCAAGGGATTGAGAAGCGCGATATTAGGCGAATTCTTATTAACCGTCATATAATAATTTTTTAGCAAAAGATCATCAATCTGTGCTCCGACAAGATTGATCGAACCTTTAAGCTGCGGTGTATCAATTTCGATACGCGGGCTCTGCTCGATAACGGCACCACGGACTTGTGGCGTCATATCTACTGATGCAGCAGCCTGTTGCAAAACAACCACAGAACTATCATTTCGAGCTTCTATCATCCCCGGCACACTTTGTTCAACCTTTTCGATGGTTTTAGACACTTTTCTCTCAGACTTGTTTTGCGGCGAAACAAAGAAAAACTGCCATCCGATGAGAACAAATAGGGAAAGGACAATAGCTATAAAGTAATTATGATTGTATTCCATAGGGATCCGTTTTAGATTTTTCCATCTCTAATGATACCAGACACATAACCGAAATTGCGGCTAATGTCCCAATTTTTGTTCAGGCGGAAAATCTCCCCTGAAAACCGGGCCGTATTTCTCGGCTCTCTAATCCAGATTTTTATCTGATATAGCGTTTCAGCTCCCGTATTAGATGATCAAAAGATACGCCTAGAACTTCAGGACGCGCCACTATGACATAGTCAGTACCGACAACCAAGTCATCTGCCAGGGCGGTCCGCACCGCTTCGCGCAAACGGCGCCGGATACGATTTCGCATAACAGCATTGCCATTTTTGCGTGTAACCGTAAAACCGATTCGAGGAGGATCATCCGGCCCTGGAACCATACCGAGCGGCCGTTTTTTCAGCTCAAGCAGAAACAGAGACCCACGGCGTTTTTCACCTGTTCGGACAGATAAAAACTCCGCCCTCTTGCAGAGGCGGAGTGGAATCCTCGTCATCGCAAAAAATTCAATCGATTCAGCACAGGGCCACCAAAGACTCAGGCTGAAAGCCGCTTGCGGCCGCGGGCACGGCGGGCAGAAATAATTTTACAGCCACCGGGGGTAGCCATACGTGCGCGAAAACCATGACGACGCTTGCGAACAAGCTTGGAAGGTTGGTAAGTACGTTTCATTTATTCAAACACCGCAGCATGCGGCCCTTCTTGGTTTTTTAATGAATAACACATCGTTCCTCCCCTCCATCCAGGAGGATACTCCTATGATGCGTACATATAGAAGCTTTTGGAAAAAGTCAATGCTAGAAGCACTCTAACAATGAGAGCTAAAGCTAGCTGCGCTTTCCCTAAAAGTATATCCATCTCTCAACTCTTTTCCCCATTGTATTGCTATTTATTATAATTGATAATTTTCCTTATTACAATTCACTCTTAATTGCAAAAAATTCCGAAAAGAAAGCTTAGGAACACCGGTAATCCAATTTGACAAAAAGATACTGCCCAGCTTCTGAGCCCTGTTTTCAACAACAGCAAAAGCTCCTTTTATAAGGAGGCAGATTACAGCAACATCTTTTTCTTCCTTATTTGCATATTAATTACCAACATCCCGTCCATTTTAGGTTATTTCGTAGCCCAATGCCAAAAAACGACAACGAGACTTAATCTAGCCCCATACCTGTCTTGCTGCAGACGACGGCATCACAGTTTCTGAACACTATTAGGGATAGGACGCTCATCAAGAATCAACTGCAAAAAAGCTAAATCAAGCCAAGAACCGAATTTCGCACCAACCTGCTTCATACGGCCGACATGTTTAAAAGCAAGCTTTTCATGAAAATAGATTGAGCCTGTATTACTCGCCTCAATTGCAGCCACCATCACATGCTTTCCAAGCCCGCGTGCCCTTTCAATCAAAGCCATAACAAGCGTTTCACCGATTCCCTGTCTGCGCCAGCCTGCCCGCACATAAACAGAATGCTCAACTGTGTAACGATAACCATCCCAAGCTCGCCAATCATCGAAAGATGCATAGCCCAGCACATTACCACAGCCATCCACAGCTACTAGTACAGGATAACCAGCCCGCTGCCGCTCATTAAGCCAAGCTAGACGATTGACTCTATCCGTCGTCTTTTCATTCCAGATTGCTGTTGTATGCATAACGGCATCATTATAAATACTGCAGATTCCATCAATACTCTCTTCGCCTGCATCACGGATTTTCATATCAACTTGCCCTATACATCCTGCTCCTCTCAGACAGTTTATTATATCAAACTAGGGAAGGATAGTACGCCCTCAAAGAGTGCCCTAAATTATATATCCTTTTTTTCTGCTTATCTTATACACAAATTGCATATATTTCATGAATGGAAGATCAAGCAAGCCTGGCCAAAGACAAGAAATAATGTTTGCCAGAATGTTCAGTTGTACGCGTTTGCCTACAACTACATACTTTGTCAGCGCATAGACGCCGAGATGCAGCAATAGGGAACCGGGGTAGTAATGCGTTTCTGCTGTTTTGATGGCACTATATAGCCTATAGAGAAGTAATAAAAAACAATATCGCAATTTGATTTTTAAAGGTTTTTTCGAAAATCACCTGCCCTTTATTGTTTATCTTCGTTGGTTTCTAGCAATTTCACACATGAGAGATTTTTAGGAAGTATGCGGCGAACAAATTATCCAAAAGATTGTTGGTGACTAAACCGCAAAGGTATCCGCGCTGTGCGCGATTGCGATTAGAATTTTTAAGCATTCCAAGCAACTCCAACTCGCAGCAAGAATATCCTTAATACTTTATATCAGCAGACTCATCTAAAAAGGTGAGAGTTTTTTTTGAAAAAGCCTGATAGCGGTATCAAAGACGAATATGAATTAATCCAAAATCAGAATATATTTTGCAACCTGTATTCAAAAAGCAGCAAAAGACCACGCTCCAAACATTTAATTGATCAGAGGCAACCCAGTAGAAAATAAGTCAAAATCTCTGGATAACAGGGAAAGATTCAAAGAGCTTTGTTAGAGGATAACAAAACACCACTACAACTTCCATAATAAAGAAATCATCAGTTACACAGGATAGATTTTCACGAAATATGCATTTGATATTGTATATCAGAACAAACTCTTCGTGAGCAAGGTTGGTTGCGGGGGCAGGATTTGAACCTGCGGCCTTCAGGTTATGAGCCTGACGAGCTACCGAGCTGCTCCACCCCGCGTTATGAGTTTTCTAATATATTTTCATACAGTTTTACGAAAACGAACAAACAAAATCATATAAGGAACCAGCAAGTACAATTAACTAAACCTTGCAAAGAATTCCATTTATGCGTTTTATAGACCTGGCAGCGACCTACTCTCCCATGTCTTAAGACAAAGTACCATTGGCGCAGGAGCGTTTCACGGCCGAGTTCGGGATGGGATCGTGTGCAGCCGCTCCGCCATAACCACCAGGTCTATAAAACGCATAAATGAACAAGAAGCTGATCTCTGTTAAGCTTTCAAGGCATCAGATTTTCAAGAAAAAACAACAATCGCCAATGTAAAGTACATTTCTGTTCTGCTTTGATAAAATGGCTATTTTACCAGTCTATCGATAGATTCATACAGGAGTTTACCTACATGAGTAGAAAAATGGATAATGGTAATGAGAACAATCAAGCCAATTGATCTATTAGTACCGGTAAGCTCCATGTGTTACCACACTTCCACACCCGGCCTATCAACGTGGTCGTCTTCCACGGATCTCAAGGGAATACTCGTTTTCAGGTGGGTTTCCCGCTTAGATGCCTTCAGCGGTTATCCCTTCCATATATAGCTACCCTGCTATGCAGCTGGCGCCACAACAGGTCCACCAGAGATATGTCCATCCCGGTCCTCTCGTACTAGGGACAGATCCTGTCAATATTCCTACACCCACGGCAGATAGGGACCGAACTGTCTCACGACGTTCTGAACCCAACTCACGTACCGCTTTAAATGGCGAACAGCCATACCCTTGGGACCTGCTCCAGCCCCAGGATGCGATGAGTCGACATCGAGGTGCCAAACAACCCCGTCGATATGGACTCTTGGGGGTCATCAGCCTGTTATCCCCGGCGTACCTTTTATTCGTTGAGCGATGGCCCTTCCACACGGAACCACCGGATCACTATGACCGTCTTTCGACTCTGATCGACTTGTCAGTCTCACAGTCAGGCAGGCTTATGCCATTGCACTCGACGAACGATTTCCGACCGTTCTGAGCCTACCATCGCGCGCCTCCGTTACTCTTTAGGAGGCGACCGCCCCAGTCAAACTACCCACCATACACGGTCCTAGCTCCGGATAACGGAGCGTAGTTAGACATTCATATCGATAAGGGTGGTATTTCAAGGATGACTCCACAAAGGCTAGCGCCCTTGCTTCAAAGTCTACCACCTATCCTACACATGTCGATACGAATGCCAGTGTAAAGCTATAGTAAAGGTGCACGGGGTCTTTCCGTCTAACCGCGGGAACCCCGCATCTTCACGGGGAATTCAATTTCACTGAGTCTGCGTTGGAGACAGCGGGGAAGTCGTTACGCCATTCGTGCAGGTCGGAACTTACCCGACAAGGAATTTCGCTACCTTAGGACCGTTATAGTTACGGCCGCCGTTTACTGGGGCTTCAATTCAAGGCTTACACCTCTCCTTTTAACCTTCCAGCACCGGGCAGGCGTCAGACCCTATACGTCGTCTTGCGACTTCGCAGAGCCCTATGTTTTTGGTAAACAGTCGCTACCCCCTAGTCTGTGCCACCTCTCTCTGGTTGCCCAAAGAAAGGTCACGCTTTTTCCGAAGTTACGCGTGCAATTTGCCGAGTTCCTTCAACGCAGTTCTCTCAAGCGCCTTAGTATTCTCTACCTGTCCACCTGTGTCGGTTTAGGGTACGATCTATAATGTGGGAGCTATTTCCTGGAACTGCTTCGCTGCAAGATCAATCCAATAAAAT
>QENA01000023.1:0-22500 GCA_003331045.1 Candidatus Tokpelaia sp. JSC189 | reverse complement strand
CTAAATTCGATGCTCTTAACCTGTTTGCAGATGCACCAACACCAGCGGAAACAACGACACAGATTTACGGTTCAAAGATTGAAACTGAAATCACTTTACAAACTATCGATTTTCCGATCATAGGGGCAGTATTTGATGATACGGACCATCTAAGTGCAGAAGAAGTCGAACATGTTCTCAAAATTACCGAACTGGGACTTAGCAATAATGCAACCCAAATAGCTGCCCTTCATTATATAAGCCCTGTGCAGTTGCAGACTTATAATTCGTCCTTTGGTTTTTCTGATACGCTGGACGTGAAAATTATCCAAGAAAATGTCAGTGTCCTTGTCGGATATACAAACGATGCAATAGTCAAGAACTATTCAGAAGATATTATTCCTTTCTCTCGGAATGAATCAATCGCCGTGGCATTGCACCGCGCTAATTATAATGGTGAAGATGTCATACGCATTAGCGAAGTTCTAAAAGTTTTGATGGGAAATGATAAACTTGATGCAGGCAATGTGTTGCGCCTTGGTATAAAATCCAATCAGTTCGGCAAAGATTATATTGTCCGTGTTAGCATCTATAAAGGCAAAAAACATTACCTGAGTGTGGCACTGAATGACCATAACCAGTACCTTCAGTGTAAGGAGCCAGAGATGACCCCGCTTCTCAGAACAACCTTAGAAGGCAGTGCACCTGTCATTCGCATACCATCTGATAAGCTGCCAACAATATATGATGCTGTTTTTCAGTCTGCGATGTCTTATGATATGACACAAGAGATGATAAAACAGCTTATTCGTATGCTTGCCAACGATGTTGATATGCAATCACGCGCATCGTCGCATGATTCGCTTAAGGTTTTCTATACTCTTCCCGATATTAGCGATGAAAAGACTGACCGCGAAATTCTTTATGTGAGTGCCAATTTCAGCGGCACAATGCGGCGTTATTACCGTTTTCAGTCCAGTGACGGCAAGCTTGATTATTATGATGCGGAAGGCAAAAACTCGAAACAGTTCTTACTGCGCAAGCCTGTTCCGAATGGAGTTTTCCGCTCTCCTTTCGGTGCCCGCCGACATCCAATTCTTGGCTATATGCGGATGCATACAGGGGTTGACTGGGCAGCAGCACGCGGTTCGCCGATTTTAGCTGCAGGTGATGGCGAAATCGTAAAGGCTGCATGGAGTCGTGGATACGGTTATCATACTGAAATCCGACATGCGAACGGATATGTCAGCAGTTATTCCCACCAGAATGCCTTTGCCAAGGGAATCCAACCAGGGATGAAAGTACGTCAAGGTCAAGTTATTGGTTATGTAGGTTCGACAGGGCTTTCAACAGGGCCACATTGTCACTTTGAAATCATTGTGAATGGCACAAAAGTTGACCCAATGCGTATCCGTCTGCCTGATGATAAATCGCTTAAAGGCAAAGAGCTTGAAGCATTTAAGCATGACCGCGACCGTATCGATGCTCTTATGAATAAGAGTCTGTCACAGCTATCATAAACGGATAAATATCTTTGTATTACAAAATACAAAAAAGCTGCCTGATAGCAGATGGATTTTTGTCGATTATTGATTATTTAATTTTTTCAGACGGCATTTTTTCGATATGAGCCGGTGAAGCTCGGAAATTCAAACGATCCGAATCACGGGTGATATGCACAATTGAATTATCATGAATATCCCCCAGCAGAATACGCTTTGCGAGAGGATCTTGAACATTTTTCTGAATAACACGCTTTAAGGGCCGCGCACCATAAACCGGATCATATCCACGATCTGCCAGCCATTGGCATGACTCATTATCAATATTGATTTTGATTTTCCGGTCCGCAAGCAACGATTGCAGGCATGTAAGTTGGATATCAACAATAGCGCCCATTTCAGCACGATGCAGCCGATGAAATAGAATAATTTCATCAACGCGATTCAGAAATTCAGGACGAAAAACAGCTCGCACCATATTCATCACATCATCTCGCACTTTTTCGACATCCTCGTCATCTCCAAGCTGTATCAGAAATTCAGCTCCCAAATTAGACGTCATAATGATTAATGTATTCCGAAAATCAATCGTACGCCCTTGGGCATCGCTTAACCGCCCATCATCCAGAACCTGCAATAACACGTTGAACACATCCGGGTGAGCTTTTTCAATTTCATCAAACAGAATCACCTGATAAGGTCGACGGCGAACAGCTTCTATTAGCATCCCGCCCTCTTCATATCCAACATATCCGGGCGGCGCACCGATAAGACGGGCTACGGAATGTTTTTCCATGAATTCAGACATATCAAGACGAATCATCGCCGTCTCATCCTGAAATAGGAAGGCAGCCAACGTTTTGGTCAAGTGTGTTTTACCGACACCAGTAGGACCAAGAAAAATGAACGAACCAATAGGCCGATTCGGATCTTGCAAACCCGCACGTGCACGCTGCACTGCACGGGAAACCACTTGGACAGCCTCAGTCTGCCCGATAACTCGTTTCGACAATTCATCTTCCATCCTCAACAACCGTTTGCGCTCACCTTCAAGCATTGAATCAACTGGAATACCTGTCCAACGCGAAACAATCTGGGCCACATGGTCAGGGGCCACTGTTTCTTCTAAGATAGAACCGGGACTTTCCTGACTTTCTGCTTCCTTAAGCTGCCTTTCTAAATCTGGAACTTTACCATAGGCCAACTCACCGGCTTTCTGGAATTCACCATTACGCTGGGCAATTGCCAAGGCATTGCGAGCCTCCTCAATTTCCTTTTTCAAATCAGCCGCATGACCAAGTTTCTGTTTCTCTGCCTGCCATTTGGCAGTTATTTCATTAGACTGCTCCTCTAATTCTGTCAGCTCATACTCAAGACGTTCTAGACGATCCTTTGATGCCTTGTCTTTTTCAATTTTCAACGCTTCACGCTCAATCTTGAGCTGCATAATACGACGATCAATCTCATCAAGTTCTTCCGGTTTAGAGTCAACCTGCATACGCAAACGCGAAGCCGCCTCATCAACAAGATCAATTGCTTTATCAGGTAAGAAGCGATCTGTAATATACCGATTTGATAATGTTGCTGCTGCAACAAGAGCTAAATCAGAAACACGTACTTTATGGTGCTGTTCATATTTTTCCTTGATTCCGCGCAAGATTGAGATTGTATCTTCTACTGTTGGCTCATTAACAAAAACAGGTTGGAAACGGCGTGCTAGAGCCGCGTCTTTTTCAACATATTTGCGATATTCTTCAAGGGTGGTTGCACCAACACAACGCAGTTCTCCTCGTGCCAAAGCTGGTTTTAGGAGATTCGATGCATCCATTGCGCCATCGGTCTTACCAGCACCGACAAGAGTATGCATTTCATCAATAAAAAGAATAATTTGTCCAGCTGCGATTTCCACTTCGAATAATACAGCCTTCAAGCGCTCTTCAAACTCACCACGATATTTCGCACCTGCGATCATCGCACCAAGGTCAAGTGCCAGTAGGGATTTATCCCGCAATGATTCAGGAATATCACCATTGATGATTCGCAGGGCTAATCCTTCAACAATTGCTGTTTTACCAACGCCCGGCTCACCAATAAGAACAGGATTGTTTTTCGTCCGCCGTGACAGAACCTGAATCGTGCGGCGAATTTCCTCATCACGTCCGATAACAGGGTCGAGCTTGCCGTCGCGGGCATCTACTGTTAGATCGCGGGTATATTTCTCCAATGTCTCATACTGATCAGCCGATGCTGAATCCACCTTGCGGCCTTTACGTACTTCATTGATGACCTTATCAAGAGCAGACGGCGTCAATTTTCCCTTGCTTAAAATTTCTGAGGTTTTAGCTGATTTTTCCATGGCAAGCGCCTGAAGCAACCGTTCAACTGTAACGAAACTATCGCCTGCCTTATTGGTCAGTTCTTCAGCGGTTGTAAAAATTTTTGCCAATGGCTGAGAAAGATAAAGATGACTGTTAGCCCCAGTTACCTTAGGCAAAGCATCAAGAGCCATCTGCAAAGCTATTTTAATATTGGGAAGCTGTCCCCCCGCGCGCTCAATAAGAGAAGCACAAAAACCTTTAGAATCATCAATCAAAACCTTAAGCAAATGCTCTGGTGTGAACTGCTGATTATCAGAAGATAATACATAATTTTGTGCCGCCTGAATAAAACCACGCACCCGCTCTGTATATTTTTCAATATTCATATAATTATCTCCTTCATTAATACAAGGCCTTGAGCGGTATTGCGGCTTGTGGACGACAAATCTAATTGATAGGTAGATTGTATTTCCCTGAAATCAATATGGGAATACGGAAGGTTCTGCTGCATTACAGGGTAAGACTAATGTAGAATGTAGCGGCAGCAATCTTATACTTCTCTGTTTTTCTCTCTAGTACTTTAATAATTTTATACATCATTCTTCAAATCAGCCTACATAAACTGGATAATACTTGTGTAGGCAAAAACAAACCGTTTCAGCCACCGGGAAACCGACTACATACACATATTCTGTAATAGCATAACCGACCGATTTGCCATTCACTAGATGCAAAATCTTTAGGGTAGGCTTCATAGCTCAGCCATGAAGCTATGCCTGCCTTTTCAGCAGTCCGGTGATTACTGCCGTCCCCTCGCAGTAATATAAAGCAGATACTTATTAAATACCCATAGAACCCGACTTGAAAGAAACCGCAAATACTCAATAGACCTCTTCATTCTACTTCAAGGTTTAAGCAATAACGCGTAAACTAGAGCGAAAACCGTATCAGCAGCAAGAATTTAAATACCTCTTTTCAAGATTTTCGGCATGTTCAAGCCTTTATCCCATATATGAAGATATCACCGTTCAGTACCAATCTGATGCAAAAATGCAAAATGCCCATATGAAGTTTTTAAAATCTTTTCATCTATGATAATATCATGTTGATTCATATTTATTTTGATCACTCACAGTCACTTGTAACGGTATGTAATCCGCCCCTTGGTGAGATCATAAGGGGTCATTTCCACCATCACCTTATCACCTGCAAGGACACGAATGCGGTTTTTACGCATCTTCCCCGCCGTATGCGCAATAATTTCATGATCATTGTCCAGTTTTACACGAAACATTGCATTGGGGAGTAGCTCAGTGATAATACCCGAAAACTCCAAAACTTCTTCTTTAGCCATTGATACCCTATTAAATAAAATCCAAAGACATAGATATACCGATATACATACAATCTATAAATGATTATAGCCGACAAATCCGAAATCAGATATTTGATTATATTTCACCACGATTTTCGATGTATATCGGCCATAATCTATTAAAGCGCAACACTTATAAACATAATTTGTAAAACAAAACCCGTGAATAACGCAAAAAATAAAACTTTAGCATCTTACCATACTAAACTTCTGCTACAGTGGCCACTTATGCATTTTTTCAGCACTTCTACTCATCTCATGATAAGAATCAAGAATCTGCTCACGCGAGCCTGCGGACAAGGATCGGATCAACCGTGAGCCAATAACTCGGCATCAACAGGAAAACTGTGCATCTCTTCAAGCACAGCATGATACGCTGGTGAAGTTAAGTAATAATCAGGTCAAAAAGCGTCAAAATTCCCCAACCCAGCGGAGCCTATCAAGCAATATTCCCTCCTCAGAAAACATACTGCAGCAGCAAAAGAATTACATTCATCTTTGATGATATCGGCTAAGCCACATAAATCTCCGAAAATTTGCATCAGCACTTTAAGTAATGGAAGAGTCAATCGAATCCATATCCGATATAATAAAGAACAGGAATCAGATATTGCCTAGAGTTATTGTCTCTGGATTCCATAGAGCTCATCAGCCTCGCCGATAAAGCACACATAGCAAGATGTTAAAGACGGCACGCCGTACGAAGATCAATTTCGATCTTCCCCTTAAAAACCGTGAACCTTTCATTACGCAGACCGCGGCTGGGCATATTTACCGCTTCGGTCCAACACAGATTGTGAAACAAGCCCCAGATACCATGAAATAATCTTTCACGATACAGCGAAACAATGTCAGTGAATAAAACATACAGTGTAACCTATTTATTCTCGATCCTCATATAGGATTTCAAACCCTAGAGGATAATCTAAACCGATATGAGGTCGTTCCCTGCATCCCAATTAGGAAAAACTGTTGTCTTCGGTAAGATCGAATATTGCCCAGACCCCTTCGGACTCAATTTTGGCGTGGACTAGCCAAGGCTTTTAGAAAACTCAATATCTATCAACTGCGTGCCTAGGGCAATATTATCCATCGCATTTCTAATCCAGTTTAAAGATTAAGTCGCAGAGCAACAGAACGTCCATGCGCTTCCAGCCCTTCTAATTCTGCGAGTCGGATGGCCGCTGGCCCCAGATTACGCAACTGTTCTGTTCCAAGTTTCAGGATAGAGGTGCGTTTCATATAATCCAAGACAGAAAGAGGAGAAGAAAAACGTGCTGACCGTGCTGTTGGCAAAACATGATTGGAACCTCCAACATAATCTCCAATCGCTTCCGGCGTATAGCGACCAAGAAAAACTGCACCTGCATTGCGAATACTAGGCAAAAACGCTTCCGAATCCTTAACCGCAAGCTCCAGATGCTCAGGTGCAATCTGGTTAGCAAGCGGCACAGCGTCTTTCAGATCATCAACCAAAATAACTGCCCCGAAGTCGTGCCAGCTTGCAGAAGCTATCTGTAAACGCTGCAATGTAACAAGCTGCACTCCAATAGCTCTTTGCACTTCATCAGAAAAAGAGACGCTATCTGTTATCAGAATACATTGGGCTGCTGTATCATGCTCGGCTTGCGCTAACAGATCAGCAGCAATCCAGTCAGGATTATTTCCTTCATCAGCAATAACAAGAAGTTCCGAAGGTCCAGCAATCATGTCAATTCCCACAACACCAAATAGCTGCCTCTTTGCCGTAGCAACATAGGCATTTCCCGGCCCAACAATCTTCATCACTGGACAAATAGATTGTGTACCATAAGCTAAAGCTGCAATCGCCTGCGCACCACCCACACGATATATTTCATCAATACCAACAAGATTAGCTGCCGCAAGCACTAAAGGATTAAGCCTGCCGCTAGGCGAAGGCACAGCCATGACAAGACGTCCCACCCCTGCAACTCTTGCTGGAACAGCACTCATAAGCACTGAGCTTGGATAACTGGCTGTCCCGCCAGGCACATAAATGCCAACAGACTCAATCGCTGTCCAGCGCCACCCCAATTCAACACCAAGAGCATCAATAAAACGCTCATCTTTGGGGATCTGTCTTTTATGGTATGCTGTGATGCGCTCATGAGCAAGACGCAATACATCCATTGCCTCAGGATTTATGCTTTTTACTGCATCTGTAATTTCCGTCTGCGAAATTCTAAAACCGCCCTTTGCGAAACTAATCCCATCGAATTGCCGTGAATATTCGGCAAGTGCCTTATCACCCTCTATGCGTACACGATGAATAATGACAGAAACTGTTTCATTGACACTTTGCGATACCTCACGCTTTCTGCCTAAAAAAGCCATAAACTGGGCCTCAAATGTTTTATCTTGTCGCCGAAGAATCAAAACCATCTTTTTTCCAATTTACTTGTTGATATCAAATATACATTCGCCTACCAGTGAAAATTTGCCGGATATTTACATACCGACACAATTTTCCTACAAATACAACGAAGAAAATAAAATCTAATGAAAATATAGCCCTGCTTATCAACAAAATAGGCTATCCATGAACGCGCTTAATGTCTGCACCGCAATTGGACAGTTTTTCTTCCAAGCACTCAAAACCTCGATCAAGGTGATAAACTCGGTTAATGATGGTTTCACCACCAGCAGAAAGACCAGCAATCACAAGGGAAACAGAAGCTCGCAGATCAGTTGCCATAACCTGTGCCCCCTGAAGCCGCGCAACCCCTTCAACTATTGCTGTCTGCCCCGAAAGCGATATGCGCGCCCCAAGACGAACAAGCTCCTGCACATGCATAAAGCGGTTCTCAAAAATAGTCTCAGTAATATGAGAAGTACCATTGGCACGTGTCATCAGCCCCATGAACTGGGCCTGCAAATCGGTTGGAAAACCAGGGAAAGGTCTTGTTTCAATATCACCCGGTTCAATGGCATTGCCATCATGCTGGATGCGGATCCCATCCGCATTTTCAGCAATATTAACACCCATTTGCCGCAGAATCTGTAAAACAGAATCAAGAAGTTGGGGATCAGCCCCCTTAAGCATAACATCACCTCCGGTCATGGCTACAGCCATGGCATAGGTGCCAATTTCAATCCGATCCGGTATAATTTTGATGCGGGCACCGGAAAGACTGCTGACACCGCTGATATGGATCTTGGGCGTTCCTGCCCCCGTAATATTTGCACCCATACGATTAAGGCATTCAGCAAGATTAACAATCTCAGGCTCACAGGCAGCATTGTGCAAAACCGTATCACCTCGCGCAAGGCTTGCAGCCATCAGCATAACATGTGTACCACCAACAGTGACTTTAGGAAAGGTATACTGTCCCCCAAGAAGACCTTTGGAAGCTTTGGCACGGACATAACCGTTTTCAATATTGATTTCGGTACCAAGGGCCCGCAACCCATCAAGAATAAAATCCACCGGACGCGTCCCGATAGCACAGCCGCCAGGCAGCGATACCTCGGCTTCTCCCATCCGGGCAAGAAGCGACCCAATAACCCAAAAACTTGCGCGCATCTTAGCAACAAGATCGTATGGTGCAGTGGTGTTTACAATATGCCGCGCATGAAAATGCACCGTACGGAAATAATTGCCATCCTGACGCTCGCGGCGGCCATTGACAGAATAATCAACACCATGATTTCCTAGTATACGGATCAGCAGCTCCACATCAACTAAATGAGGTAGATTCTCAAGCGTTAAAATGTCGTCCGTCAACAGCGAAGCAATCATAAGAGGCAAAGCCGCATTCTTCGCCCCTGAAATTGGAATAATACCATTCAGCTTATTGCCACCGATAATTTTAATACGATCCATATGGATTCCTTCTCAGATTTCTTAAAATCGGAACCAAAACGTACCCTTTTAGCAAAAAAAATCAAGATTATGGCTATTTCCGATTTACATTAAAGTAATTTTTATCAAAATTGAAATGTTCCACTGCTCCGTTTGCGTCCCATAAACTACTTTATGGATGTTTCAATACTGTTATAAACATCAAACAAGAACAAATTGCTTATAGATACAACAATTACCTTGAAAATAGCTTCAGATACCAACTATTTTTCAGTTGGCTTCGCTTTTGCCCTGTACGCCACCACGATAAAACCGAATTTCCTGCCCGCGCATGCATCGCGCCTGTCCCTTACGCCGTATGAGGTTGGCTCGCAACTGCTGTGATAAACGCTCTTGCCGCTTCTGTTTTTTCTTTTCGTCTGTCATAATCCACCACTTTCTAATGTCCATTCTTTTCATCTGACATATTTGATACACTGATAAATAAAACTGCCAAACGATATTTTAAGTGAGAACAAACTTGCAGACGTGAAATTGATAATTGAGCTTTATCACTTGCGTAAACTACTCTGATATGCTAGAAGGCAGCGCTCGATTTAGTTATTAAAGCTGCGGTAGCTCAGTGGTAGAGCACTCTCTTGGTAAGGGAGAGGTCGAGAGTTCAATCCTCTCTCGCAGCACCACTTCTTCTCTAAGATTATCAATTTTTTAATAAGAAGACAATCATCCTGCTGCCGGCATATGGAAATTTGATAGGCGCAACATTCAGGCGTGTTCAAGCTACGGATGCCTACTGAAATTCCAGAATTTTCACAAGATAAGGCCATACGCCATGCGCAGGCTTGGCCATCATAGCCTGGTCTGCTCAGCATTTCAAATGCCAGTAGCGCTCATGGCCGGAAGCGTAGGCAAAGCGGCCAATCAACACATATGCAATTATCTCTTAGGGCGATGTCCCTAATCACGCCATTCCCAATGAGTTGATGAAATGATGGTGGAATTGTATCACATTCAAGGAAAACCACAATGCAAAAAACTCTCTGGGCAAAATGCATACAGAGGGTCTACGGCATGTTTTACGATGATGGCCTTAGGCTGGCGACGAAAACTGTATGCTCATAGCCTCTGACGGGAATGTCAACCCACAATGCAGCAACGATCTCTACCTGATGATGCGCACACTGGTCGGAACGGCCGACAGTATGAATCTCAGTCACGCCGATAAGACCACGCGCCAATCGGTCGCGACTGTCATGCATCAGCACTTCCACATTCTCGTCTAGAAAGGAACCAATTATGGCGAGATCAGAAGACGTAAAAACCCACTGGCCACTATTGCATTTTCCCATACGTTCTTCAGAACAATGGGCCACGACAATAGCAAAAAGAGCTACGGCTTCTCCCTGCTCTTCTAGGGGCATAACCCTGTCTGCATTGCAAAATATATCGCTCAAAGCCACCGTCTCCAGGCGGGGCGACAAGCGCTGTAATCCCGTGTTCGACGCCGACGGTTTCCACTCCAGCTCTAAGTTCTGTGCGGTGATAGGACGCTTTCACCTAGGAGAACGGCAAACGCATCGCCTTAATGTAGGTCATGAAGAATGCCAAAGGCGCTGAAATTTTCGGCGACGGTCTTTTGGATTGAAATATATGAAATGACGAAAGATAATATCATGCAATGGCTATTATCTTGAAACCCGACCAAACAGAAGAAAAAACCATAAATATCGAAAAAGAACCCGATCAGGTTATGCCCAAGAATTTCAAGAAGCGCACAACCAAAATAGCAACAGCATGAAGAAGTTGCATGACCATCTGACATTGGTAAAAAACCTCACCTCGCGCATTGCTACCCTACACGACACACTTCTCAAGCCCGATTCTGAAAAACGATGTTTTGGCCTTTTGCATCGCCTTCGAACCGAGCGGCTAAAGAGAACTGGTCGCTAACCAACGACGACGGTCGACACAACCCCCAACACGGAAAGGCTGAGGAACTGTTTGATACTAAGAATTTATCTCAAGCTGCCCCCCTAGCCGCGCAAGCCCGTGTGGTCGATTCCAATGAGCTTCGTGCGTATATCGAACGCATCGAGCGTCAGGCACGGCACACATAGAAAATTCGGCAAGCTGGAGGGCATCCAGTGATCCTCCGGTAAAAACTGCCGGAGATAGACCGCTTTACTGGCATAACACTTTGCCGCGGCAGCGAGCATTGATAGGCTAATCTCATGAAGGGTGAAAATCGTGAAATATCAGAGTTACGCCATCTGGCCTCTCGATTTGTGCCCTGCAAGAGCCGGTATGTTACCGGAAGCGACCTAGCGAAGCAAATAATCATGTTGGAACAAAATTCAGCTCGAAGGCTGCAAAAGTCGTTATCGAAACCTGTTTCAACGGAGAGCGTTTTCAACCGAGCAAGATATCAGAAATCACGAAAGACGAAGAAATATTCACATGGCAAAGCACGTCGGCATACGGAAATGCAGGGCATTCGTCTATTTTGAAAGCTCCTACACTTCTGTTCTCTGGATGCCGAGTTGAAGTCGAGGCAACCAGATTGGCCCACATCGCGGGCTACACCACTTGCTTACAGTCAGGTGAACTGGCTGATCGATTGGGTGAAGGACTAAGGCATTGAATTCAATTCCCCCAAGAAAACTGAAATCTCCGATCTTCTGGAATTCGAGGATCTTCCCATTCAAGCCAAGAGAATCCTAAAATATGTTAGAAAACCGCCAAGAATTCAACGATGCAAAGCCACAGCTCGATTTTCTCTTCCAGGAGTTTCAGGAGTGAAGAGCCAGCCCTGTGACCGATGCTCTACATGACTCCATCTGACCTCCACCGGGCCGCAATCTTATTCAGGCCGACTCAGATATCGAGGGCACCATCATCGCTTAGCTCCCCAGCGAGCACTGGAAGAGGGTGCAGGTTGCTCAAGATCGAAAACAGTAGCAGTTCCTAAAGATAATGGCGCTCGGCGTTAACACCATGAGGAAAACTGATGCCAGTTCGCACTCTACGGTGGGCTAATCGCGGAGAACAATACGCAGACCGTCGCAGATAATCTTTTGGTGAATAACATGCGGAAGGTCGAAGGCTTGCCGCTCACGAGAGAAGGTCACCGCAAATCAAGAAACAGAACTGCAGAAAATAAACACCCACTTTTCAACAAGCGGGTATTTGTTTGCAGGTTGGCTTTTTTATCGGGAAGCCAGTATCATCATCATCTGCCGGCCTTCAAGTTTAGGCTCTGCCTCAATCTTAGCTATATCAGCTGTATCTTCTTTTACTCGTCCAAACAATTTCATGCCCAATTCTTGATGTGCCATTTCACGGCCACGAAAACGCAATGTAATCCTGACCTTATCTCCATCATCCAGAAAACGGGCAACTGCTTTCATCTTCACCTCATAGTCATGGATATCGATATTAGGTCGCATCTTGATTTCCTTGATTTCAACTGTTTTCTGTTTTTTGCGTGCTTCTGATGCTTTCTTCTGATTCTGATATTTCAGTTTTCCCAGATCAATGATCTTACATACTGGCGGTTCAGCAGTCGGGACAATTTCAACAAGATCAAGCTCGGTTTCCTCTGCAAGTGCAAGTGCATCATCTATTGAAACAACACCACGATTCTGTCCGTCCGCATCAATAAGTTGGACACGAAGAACGCGAATGTCCTGATTGGAACGTGGCCCATCCTTTTGGACAGGGAATGTTTTGAAGGGTCGGCGAATGATCGTATTCTCCTCAAATTATTAAATTGTTTTACATCTGTATTATGGCTAAGATATCATAGTGTATATTTACATAATTTCGAGTAAAAAGTTAGGATTTTATCTTAATCTTCTAGTAATGTCGTCCGCTTTTTCAACTGCATTCATATGGGAAATATCTGCTTTATCCGGAGCCGATTGATGTTATGGAAAGGTAGTTTTTTATCATTTTTTAGCGGAAATTATAGTATAATAAAGCTAAGATGCTGTCAAAACTAAGGGAATCTGATATTTTTTGTGTTTCTTGCCTGCTGATGCTCCTGATTATTTGCGAAATACAGATTTTGAAAGGCTAGTTTATAATGACTGAAAGTACCGCTTTGCAATTTCTGACTGTTGATGATCTGAAAATAGCTGTTTGCTATCGGCAAGGTAAAAAGATACCGGGACTGGTCTGGCTCGGAGGATACCGCTCTGATATGATGGGAGTCAAAGCCGTTGCCATTGACACATTTGCTACTCGCCTTGGAATTCCGGCGCTTCGTCATGATTATTCAGGTCATGGTGCTTCACAAGGGAATTTTTTTCAAGGCAGCATATCTCTATGGCTTCAACAAAGCCTAGCTGTTTTCAAGCATTTTGCTAAGGGGCCGCAAATTTTAATTGGTTCATCCATGGGAGGATGGATAGCCATCCGTATGGCAGAGGATCTAAAAAAATCTCATATCAGGCTTGCCGGTATGGTGTTGATTGCACCTGCTCCCGATTTTACCAGCACGCTGGTTGAGATGGATCTGACGGAGTCAAAAAGGCAGGAACTTGCGACAAGAGATTTTTTTGAGGTTCGATCAGAATATGGAGTGACTCCTTATACACAAACATTGATTGAAGATGCGAAAAATAATCTGGTTATGAAAGGTCTTATTGACCTCGGATGTCCTATCCATATTCTGCAAGGTATGCAGGATAATGTGGTCCCTTATGAACGTACGCTGAAATTGATGGAACATTTGCCTTTGGGAGATGTGACCCTAACTCTTATTAAGGATGGTGAACACCGATTGTCACGCCCACAGGATATTGATCTTCTCGAAAAAACTATTCGATTTTTGGTTACTGCTGGTTGATCAAGCGATTATGTCTTTATCTGATGTTATCAAATACCAAGTTTTTGTATTTATAAATTTCATCTTTTTTGGCAGGTAAGGCACGAATACCACGAATCATTTGGATATAGGCAACATATTAGAACGTTTTCTTCAACTTTTGTCTTTTCGCACTCATATCTGTTTTCTGTCCATGAATTGCTATTAAAATTATAGTTAATTTACGGGCAAAACGATTAACGCCCAAGATTGAGAGTGGTGGCAAGGGGCTTGAATATCATAACTCTTCCGGGAAGCAGAAATTGTGATATTCAGCATTTTATCGATCATTGTCGCTGCTGACTGAAAACCGGTTTATCATTTTCCCTACACTGACAATTGATGAGCCTATGTTAGAAAATAGTATTATATACTTTTTTTAGAAGGACGGCATCGTACTTATTCATATAGGTGGACAGGACGGAGAGTTCAAATTATTGTTCACGGTGAAAAATGTCCCTTAGGCCATCGCGTCAGGGCTTTTTTTAAAGAGTAGATGGGTAAATCATTACATCATTTTTTACAAAACATAACCAGACAATTGGCCGCAGGCCAAAATTAATCTCCTATAAGGATAGGTGTAAGCTGGCTGGAGATCGTGTTCAGCGCGTGGGCATCTTTCTTTTTTTAGCTGTATCGTGATAACGCTTAAAGAAATTATTGATTATCTGGTTGCCCATGAGATGGCATATCTTATTGAGATGAATAACAGAACGGATTTCTGGATACTATGTAAAAAGCTCTGTTCTGATACAGGGAAATATGACGCTTGGTTGAAACAAATATAGATACAGGCTTTACATGGAATTGATTTCAGTTAGATATTTTCAATCTCATAGTCGGCTATAAAAAAGATAAACTGCCTGAATACAGAGTAAAGAAAAAACTTCAAGCAGAGATGATTTTGCCTACCATCAGTAGAAGATAATCAAAAATTTGCAGTCAAGGCGCTCAGGATCATCAAAAAATTTTTTATTAAAATCGGTTCCTCAATAACCATGAGCCGGATCACTACTAAAACTTTGATATAAAGCTAAGACATTAGCAGTTAGAATTTTTGATTCAACAGGAAAAATGTCATCGACATAGACATAAACATATTCTTCTGCAAACGAAAATCATGAAATATTTATCTACGATAGTTTTATTTGTAAACAAATTTTTTTAAAATTAGTTTATGAATTACTTGCGCAAATATCCTCCGCTCGTCTTTATGATATTGTCAATGATTTTTTTGCTTAGAATTTCTAAATCTTCATTAGTCAGTGTACGTTCAACCGGTTGGATCGACACTTCTATTGCTATAGATTTTTTGGTTGTACCGAGGTTTCTCTCTTCAAAAAGATCAAATACCTGAACCGATTGAATCAGTTTTTTGTCAGCTTCAGCAGCGGCGCGGATGATCCTTGCAGCTGTTACATTTTTATTAACAACAAATGCAAAGTCGCGTGTGACCTTCTGGAAAGATGATAGAACAAGAGGCACCCGTGTTCTGGTTGCTTTCTTTTCTGCTGTAGGAACAGCATCAATGAATACTTCAAAACCGAAAAGCGGACTATGAATATCCAATGCCTCGAGCGTTTCGGGATGAAGTTCACCAAAATAGCCAAGAATAACTCTAAGCCCAAGCATGATAACACCGGAACGACCAGGATGATACCATGATGGAGCAGTGCTTTCGATCTGCAGCTTATCGCCAGCTATACCGCAGGCTTCCAACACGGTTATCGCATCAGCCTTGACATCAAATACATCAACAGCAGTAGCATTGCCATTCCAGAAACGACCTGAGCCTCCTAGTCCTTCAGTATGACGGCGAACACCGCCGGCAACACAACGCTGTTTTTCTGGCGTATCCCCTTCATATATATCAGAAACTTCAAAAAATGCCAGATCAGAAAAACCAAGATCGACATTTCTCTGGATAGCTTTAATCAATCCTGGTAAAAGAGAAGGGCGCATATCTGACATATCTGAAGCAATCGGATTGGCAAGTTTAAGTTCCGGCTTACCACCACCAAAAATATAAGCTGTTTTTTCAGAAATAAAAGACCAAGTAATGACTTCTAGCATACCGCGGCAGGCAAGAGCACGACGCGCATTACGGATGTTGATCTGCAAAGGCGTAAGTATTCTGTTTTGGGCTGTAAGGTCATTTTCCAGCGGTTGCGGTTCGATCCGACCCACACCATAAATACGCATGATTTCTTCAACTAAATCTGCTTTTTCACTAACATCCGGCCGCCATCTTGGCACTGTAACAATTACGGTCTTGCTTTTTCCTGCAACCTTGAAACCAAGATTGTTCAGAATGGTGCGGATTTTATCCTCTGGCATATCAAGGCTGGTCAGGCGCTTGATTTCAGAAAAAGGGAATTGAATTTTGCGCATGGCTGATGGCTCAAACCCTATCACCTCAGCCTCTGTCGATTTGCCGCCGCATATGTCAAGAACCATTTGCGTCGCAAATTCAAGACCAGGGAGCATGAAATCAGGATCAACACCGCGTTCAAAACGATAGCGTGCATCACTGATAATGCCAAGTTCACGACCTGTCCGTGCAATACTATCTGGATTCCAAAGAGCGGATTCAATGATAATATTTTTGGTTTTTTGATCACAGCCAGTCTTTTCACCGCCGATAATACCGGCGATAGATATAGCACCATCAACATCAGCAACCACGCAATTTCTGGATGAAAGGACATATTCCTTGCCGTTTAGGGCCTTTAGTCTTTCGCCGGTGCGACCAGGTCGCACCGTAAGATTGCTGTTGATTTTATCGGCATCAAACACATGCAGCGGACGACCCAGATCAAATGTGAGGTAATTGGTGATATCAACTAGAGCATTGATCGGATGCAGCCCGATAGCTGTAAGACGCTGCTGCATCCATTTAGGAGCCGGACCATTTTTGATATCTTTTATGACACGCCAAGCAAAACCAAGGCACAGTGATTCTGCTCCATTAAATTCAAGTTCGATTTTTACAGACGTTTTTTCTGCTTGGTTGATAATAGACGGTGCTCCTATTTCTTTCAAGGTACCGATACCCGCAGCGGCCAGATCACGGGCAATGCCATAAACACTAGCGCAATCAGACCGATTAGGAGTAAGATTGATATCGATGACAGGATCATCAAGTCCTGCATAAGCAGCAAATGGCATTCCGATCGGTGCATCTGTAGGCAGATCAATAATACCCTTATGTTCATTTGACAGGAGCAGTTCACGTTCGGAGCACATCATACCGAAGCTTTTAATGCCACGAATTTTGCGGACTACGAGTGTTGTATCGAGTCCCGGCACATAGGCCCCAAGAGGGGCAAAAACACCGATAAGATCGGCTCGAGCATTAAGAGCACCGCAGACGATCTGTATAGGCTTCCCTTCGCCGGTGTCAACATTGAGCACCTGAAGTTTATCAGCATCAGGATGTTTTTCAGCCGTAAGCACCTTGGCAATGACAAAAGAGCTAAATGCCGAACGATCATCCACATTTTCCACCTCAAGACCAATTGCAGTTAATGTGTCAGTAATCTCTTCCAGAGACTTTTCAGTCTCCAAATGATTTTTCAACCATGATAGTGTAAACTTCATTTTGAAACCTCATGGGTTTCCCAACTTGGCAAAACTGTTTGGAATCCTGCTTTCTGTGCAATTATTTCAATGAAATATGATATCATCAGCTGCTAAGGCCGCCAAATAGTGTTGGTATATCAAGTGGGCGGAACCCGTAATGTTTTAGCCATCGGATATCAGCATCAAAGAAAGCCCTTAAATCTGGCATGCCATATTTCAACATAGCGATGCGGTCAATCCCCATACCCCAAGCAAATCCTTGATACTCTTCCGGATCGAGACTACAATTTCTGAGCACATTGGGATGCACCATGCCGCAACCCAGAATTTCCAGCCAGTCCTTGCCTTCACTGAATTTGACATCCACACCGGAACGATCATACTGGATATCAACTTCCATTGATGGTTCAGTAAATGGAAAAAACGAAGGACGGAAACGCATCTTGACAGAAGACAGTTCAAAAAATATTTTACAAAAGCGCTCCAAAATCCACATCATATTCGCGATTGTTGCTGTTTTGTCTATAACAAGGCCTTCAATCTGATGGAACATCGGTGCATGTGTTGTATCGGAATCCATCCGGTATGCCTTGCCCAGAATAACAATACGAATCGGTGGTTTCTGCTTTTTCATTGTGCGGATCTGTACTGGTGAAGTATGAGTGCGGAGAAGCTTACGTTCCCTCCTTCCATCCGAATTGAGGAAAAAAGTGTCATGCATTTCACGTGCAGGGTGCCCTTCAGGAAAATTGAGTGCTGTGAAATTATAATAATCGGTTTCGATATCCGGCCCTGTAGCAATAGTGAACCTCATATCGGAAAAGATGGTCGTGATCTCATCAATCACCTGAGAGATGGGATGAATACGCCCTCGCTCTGCCGGAGTTTGACGAACAGGCAGAGTCACATCAACTTTTTCATATGCTAGTTGTACACCAAGAGCTGTCTTTTTAAGCTGATCGCGTTTTTCTATCAGAAGTTTATTGATCTGCTTTTTAAGGCTATTGAGAAGAGGCCCAGCAGTCTTGCGCATCTCTGCTGACATGGAACCTAAGCTTTTCAACTTTTCCGAGATTGTTCCCTTTTTACCTAGAACAACGATACGCACAGCTTCAAGGGCTTCAATCGTATCCGCTGCGTCAATCGCATTGCGGATTTCCTGTTCAAAGGTTTCAATATTTTTCATGATTTTGCCCTATAGTCGTAGATGCGAAATGAAAATTCTATTGCGCATAAAAAGCATCTACCGTTGTTTGCTGCAACAGCCCCACCTAATGCTGCAAAGGGTTTAAACGATCCAATATTAAAACATTATCTTAAGTCATACAAATCCAAAGAAGCAAAATTCACTCTCATAATTGATTATTTTTCTCTTATCCACCTCCACATAATTATTTTTTGACGGCTGTCAAGAATCAAACGAAAATCGCAAGCGAATAAACCGACACGGTTTCTATAAATTTTCAGTTTGATACTTAATTCAAAAACGTAACTAGTCTATCTTAACAGCGCTTTCAAAGGCGTTAGGGGTTATTTTTTTCAGATATTCCAATGCTTTATTAGCATATATCACCAATTTTGAAAATGCAGCCGGTTCCTGGATGGCAAGATCAGAAAGAATTTTGCGGTCAATTTCAACCCCAGCCCTTGTAAGGCCATCAATAAAGCGGCCGTAGGTCAGACCTTCGTTGCGCACAGCAGCATTAATGCGTTGAATCCAGAGCGCTCGGAAAGTACGCTTGCGATTTTTGCGGTCCCGGTAGGCATACTGCTTGGAACGATCAACCGCTGCCTTGGCAGTACGGATCGTATTCTTACGGCGACCGTAGAAGCCTTCCGCCTGTTTCAGAATTTTCTTATGTTTGGCGTGGACTGTAACACCCCGTTTTACACGTGCCATATCATGCAATCTCCTATTCTATTAATCCGGTATAATGGATTGGAAATTTTGTCATAATTATCTTGTGGAAATTTCCGATCACCTGTTTGGCAAGTAATATATAATGACTTTTTTGGCATCTGGCTCTGAAAGAACCATAGTACCGCGTGCATCGCGGATAAACTTTTTGGACCTCTTGATCATGCCATGTCGTTTGCCGGCGGCACCCACCTTAACCTTACCGTTTGCAGTAATCTTAAACCGCTTTTTGGCAGAAGATTTGGTTTTTATCTTGGGCATTTCGCTTCTCCATAATTTCGCTTGAAACTGCTCCGGGCTGACCACTAAGTCCAGAAAGCTAATAAAACAGCCACGGCATGCCCCGCCAGAGAGATTAGCAGGTATTCTATAAGCCGATTATAAAAAAGCAATCTTAAAAGCATTATTTCTTCAAGGCAATTGCGTTATGTTAAGTTAGCGCATTTAGTCTTGAATAGAGCATTATCTTCCGATAATCTTGCTTGCAAGAATTCCAATCCTTTTTGCACTTCACAAAATACTGGTTATTCCGGGGCCAAGTTATACCCATACCTAACTGACGAGCCGCCGCATTATCTCTACTCGTTCGTCTGCTGATATTGATGACAGGCCTTGGGATTCGAATATAGAATGAAGCGGATTGGTTTTGATATGCCGATTGCAATAAATCCGCGTGAGGTAAGCCCATTTATCATGAATGTGGAAAGGCATCTGGTTCATTGTTAACCCATTTAAATCACTGACTATCCCGGATATAGGCGGTAAATCCCGTGGCACGTACTTTCTAATATCTAAAATCTGGCCCAACTTGGATCGCACAGAGCCTCCCTATCCCCCGCAAATCCTAAAATTTAGAAAATCCGCCCGTTAAAACCTAATTTCAATAGAAAATGCATCTTTGAAAGCTATCAGAGTATCTGAAAATCAGATTTTTACATATCTTTGGAAATCTAAATATATATTATACATACAGTTTAGCCTTTGAGGCTAAAAATACTTTAATATTATAAAAATATATATTTCCTAATAACGAGAAAACTATATAATATTTTCTAATTATAGTTGGAGTTAATTGTGTTATGAGATAATCGTTTTTCCGCTTATTCAGATATTTATTCAATGATTTTCCGTGAGAAATTTAAACAAGATATGGTAATTACCAGAAATATGAAGTTAAGTGAACGTATAAAGCAGGCTCGCAAAGATGCCAGACTGACACAGGATCAGATGGCTGAGCAGCTTGGTATAACAAAGGGGGCAGTTTCCCAATGGGAAGCTGGTAAAACCAAGCCTCGCAACGGTACGCTCAAAAAAATTGCAAAAATCACCGGTAAGCCTGTGGTATGGTTGATGGACTTAAACGATGTGATCAGTTTTGATGAAATAGGCAGATCATCTTTAGAAAAAAGCAGTATCCCAGTTTATGGCCAGTCTGCAACTGGATCAAATGATGAGATTGATCTTCATCAGCAGCTTTTTTCCATTGCGTGTCCGCCTCAACTTTATGGTGTTAAAAATGTCTATGCTCTTCTTATACCTGATAATATGATGTCCCCCAGATATGAATTGGGTGAGATCATTTTTATTGACCCAACACGACATGCTCGAACCGATGATTATGTGGTTATTCAGATTCGTAACGATAAGACGAGTAGGCTTCAGGCTTTTATCGGAAAACTGGTGAGGCACAACTCTGAAGAACTGGTAATTCGCCATTTAAACCCCGGTCTTGCTCTTTATTTTTCCCATGAACAAATCCTATCCATAGGATTAATCGTTATATCCAGCACAATTAGATAGCATTTTCATTAGTTTTTGGCTGTTGCTATTCGCAACTATAATTCTAAAGTTTAGAAAAATAATTTTTCTAAACTTTAACAGATTAAATATATAACACCACAGCATAACAATATACGTTATACGTTCTATCCTTTTGAATTGTCTAGGGCGGGAAAATGGATAGTTATCGGATACTAACTGCCTACTTTGGAGTTGCTATGGCATTTTTCTCTTAAAGTCTTGTTCGGCAAGCTGACTGACGCGACGGTGCCTGATAAGAGGATGATTATCGTTGAGAAATAAATTGATATTTTAAAAACCACTAAAATATTGATTGGCCAGCTTTGACTTCAAGAAAATGGGAAGGTGTTTTCTATCTTTTGGAGATTGTCATTTAAAAGTCTGCGGCATACAACCTTGAAACTCTCCGAGTATTGTAAATTATTGTTAGCTGCACGGATGCATACAAAAAGCAAAGGGCAGAAATCTGACAGAGATTTATTATAAAAAATACTCGATCGATTCAACTTACGTCAAATTGAACAGAAAATTCAAATATATTATGAAATACACTCAATGTATCTGGGGTTTAGTATGTCTGATTTGGCATATGCTTCTAGAACAGCTTACCGATAGGTATATAAAATTGAAAGGGGCATTAATAATTTTACCTTGAATCGCGATTTCATGTTTTCAATGACACATTTGGATATGACGCCCCAGTCATTTTATAAAACAACATTTGATATTGACTGGAAGGAAAGGTAGGCTTACAAGGTGCAATTTGAGCAATTTTATCAATTGTGCAAATTAGAAATTGTAGATTCTTTAAATTTTGTGAAAGTTAAAGTAAGATTCCTTATAGTTTATTTAGGCTCATTATGGTTGTTTTTATCATGCAGATGAAAATATTTCTTTAGTGTGCTATAATTGATAGTTTTAATTTTTTGAGGAGCGGCCGCTCAAAATTTGCTGTTTCTGTATATTAAATTGTCCCATATAATCATCTGCCGCTCCTCTGAGCGGCGCTATTAGCCCATTTCGAATGAAATAACAGCACCATCGATAATAACTAGTGCTATATATATGTAAGTATAATAGAATCTGTCATTGAACATTCTCACCATTTATTCAATTTACCAACCGATTATTATGATGTGCTTATAGCTATCCGGTCAATGATTGATGCACAAAATAAATACCGGTGAAGGCTGTTGTAAAAGTCGGTATTTTCGAATTTTTATAATGATCTGCCAAGTTCTGTGGGCGTCAAGCGGGTGAACATTTTTAGTTGATAACGTTTTTGTTGTTATGTTGAATGAGAAGCCTGGTGTGCTTTTTGTTGGTATACGGTATG
>QENA01000022.1 GCA_003331045.1 Candidatus Tokpelaia sp. JSC189 | reverse complement strand
CCCAGTCCCTCACACACAGCTTCAATCGTCCTTTCCAGCTTTTTGTGATTCAGAAGGCCATCAGTCTTGTGCAGCGCATTATCTGCACTTCCAAATATCTTGGCATCAGCAGAAAGTAACCAGTGGATATTGATACCATAGATGACGAGCTAATAGGCAATCAGCAGAAGCAGACCTGTGGATACAGGGTAATTTACATCATCAAATTATACCTCTTGCAACCACTAGATTAAAGAGCATACCATATTCAGGCTAGAATCTATTGGCGCCGTGATAAGCGATGTTGCAGGCGTAGGAAATGTTTCCTATAGAACAGACCCACTGCAATGGGCACTTTCTGACATAATAAAGACGCTGCAAAGCGCTGTGATTGCTTATCAAAAGCTAAAAATTAATAATGATGTATCGAAATTGGGTGATACTGATACTTGCATTGCTCTTGGCAGCTTGCCAGACGAATATATTACCATCCTGCTTCGGGGCAGTTGAAACTTCCAGAAATAAATAATCCGATAAGTATGGGGTACATGAAGAGCGAGAAATATTACACTAGATAATTTTCACTGATCAGTTTGGCAAAAACAAGGTTTCTAAACTTAAAATCATGACCGCGCCATTTGGGCACATAGAAGGTAAACTTGATCGACTAATAACTGACTCGGAGCGGACCAGCAAAAAAACAAGGAGAACAATACAAGCGCATAAAAAAATCGACCCACACAGGAATGCTCGGCCAATATCAACCAAGAAATCATCAAATGCCCTGAGTAAAATTGAACAGCCCGTAGCGGAAAATGGGATAAACGGGCAATTGGGAAGCTGTCATACTGAGTAAATCCATCACTTGCCCTTATCATGCGGTACAGTTGCTTTATTCTAGCAGAAAATTCCTTCTGTCTTTAAAGTACAAAAAAGGTGGTTAGCCATTTTAGATGCAGAACACAGCATGAAGTCTATATTGTCTAACCATCAAAAAACATAATAAAATTAAAATTATGGTAGGCCTGGAGGGATTCGAACCCCCAACCAAACGGTTATGAGCCGTTGGCTCTGACCAATTGAGCTACAGGCCCAGCCTAATATCTGACTAACCGAAAGTACATAGACAGACAAGGCTTTTTTTAAAAATTTAAAAACTGCCTTATTCACCTTATAACGATTGGGTAGCATTACGTATCCATGAAAAGTTTAATCGAGATTTTCAGATAGCGTAGTCAGATGTAAAGGTTGCCTATGACTCAAATTCATGTGCCAAAATTGTCATTGTCTCGTGGAATGCATAACCAGATATGGTATAGTTAATTTTTTTGTCTAGCAGGAAGCGATAATAACTGGGCAAACACAAACTGCGTGATGATACAGATTATGAATGCCATGAAAGCTAGCAGACATTACAGAAAATGACATATAGCCTGTCGGGCAACAGTACTAGCCAAACGAGCCAGAGAGATTACCAATTCAGTCAATATCTGTACACTAAACGTAAAGGTTCGTGATCTTGGCAGAATTGTTAATGCTGTCAATATAACCTCGCACCGGATACAGTTCATAGAAGAAAACGATCCTACCGCATGCCAATGATAGTCTGGACAAGCTGCACTTAAGGCTAGATGTACCGATTTCTATCAGTAAAACAAATTTACTGTTAATATTTCCCTGACCATCGATTTTCTTAATAAAAAATAGATCTTTGGTCACCCTTAATATATAATAGAACAAATATATCAACATACGAATACAGAACTTTATTGTATTCTATTAAAGTAAACCTTCTACATAGGGAACATAATCTTTAAGTTCAACCAGTTGATCTTCCCGTATTTTTATTTTCCCTCTCATGGAGATGCCAGCCTGATGAACTGTTTCATAACTGCCTGAAACCAGATGGTGCCACCACAGCAAATCTCTTCCTTCAGCGAGAAGACGGTAAGCGCAGGTTTAGGCAACCAAGGCATAGTTTTGATCACTGCAGAAGTCAGCTGGATACAATCAGAAACTCGGAGTATGCGGTTATCATAATCACGACAGCGGCAAGTTCTCTTATCAAGCATGGTACATGAAACACTCGTTTCATAAAAATTGCCACTTTCTTCATCCTCAAGCTTATGCATACAGCATTGGCCACAGCCATCGCACAGATTTTCCCACTCAGCAGCTGTCATCTCAGCCAATATTTTGGTTTGCCAGAAAGGTAGGTTAGAATTATTATTTTTCATCACAGTAAGCTTTTAATTTCATCCATCTACAGGATCCACCTTCAACTTAAAATCTAAAAGACTTATGAAACGCACCGAAGTTCTATTGCAGTTGCCATTTATGCCTTTTCCTTCGAGCTTAAGTTTTTTGATTTTTCATCGAAAATCAATAGCCTGATAGATAGGGATAGCATTTTAAAAATTCTTGGCCTTTGAACGGCACTTATCCGCAGCCCTATGGTCATGAATTATCACTTCGGGTTATGAAAATTTGTCAGCCGTTTTGATCAAAGTAAAAAAGAGGTTTACTGACTTGCAGAAGCGATACCCGAGGACCGCTCAAGGTCAAGGTTGCTTCAATTATTATAAAGATTTCATAAATCCATCTGCTGCAGATTTTTCTCAATGCCAGCCAATATGAAGGCTAGCTGCTGGTATGGTACGCGGTACTTCATCTCATTTTTGTGATTTCTGTCATGTTTCTCGCCTTTATTGACTGGTTTACAGGAAAAAGAAAACAGCAGATATAAGAAGGCAAAAAACTGGATAGACAAAAATACCACAAATTGCGCTGTTCTAAATAGCTTGTCACGCTATTTCATCGATAACCTGACGTACCTCGATTCCAATTATTACAAGACAAGGCGGAATTGATTCTAAATGATAGCCATAACTGAAAAAAACAAGACAGAAATGCACCAAGAGAGAATTTTACTGATTTTTTAGTAGATAATCACTGTCCGTTCTTAATTTTCTTGATCGTCCTACTATTAAAACATAATAAATAATGGTGCCTAGAGGTGGAATTGAACCACCGACACGCGGATTTTCAGTCCGCTGCTCTACCAACTGAGCTATCTAGGCGCACATACACTAATCAAAGTAAACTGGATACTATATAGCATTCAAATTTTCTCTATCCAACAGAGAATTTGAAAAACCTTTTAAAAAATAAATTGAATTTACAAAGCTTTAAGCAAGGCATTGCACTTTTAAAAATTATAAATTACAGTGGATTTCATATTTTGCGCCTATCGTCTAGAGGTCAGGACGCCGCCCTCTCACGGCGGAAACAGGGGTTCGATTCCCCTTAGGCGTACCAAATGATCCTTTTATATTTACAAACCTTTGATATTGTGAAATTAAATTTCTAAAGTCCGGTCGGATAGATTTATTTTTGTTCTGTAAATCAACTTTACTAGCTGCATCAAAAGCAAGTTTATATCTGTCTGCCTGCTAATCAAGTGTAGAGCGGTGACATAACGTCATCTATCCAGAGCTGAAGAGAACTTTTAGTTAGGTAATTTAGCGTCTGCATATGGCCGCCTATATCACACTGATTTTTCTATACCAGCAGAGTTACAAGCTTCCCTGAAACAGTTTCCATCTGAATCCTGATTTCCTTGTTTTCAGCATTACCATGTTGTCCCTGATATGCTATCTGCCAAGATAGATAGCATCGCCTTGCGGAAAATCTGGTTTAAAACAGCACGTCAAAGCCAAAAACATCCTTTTAGGCCTATAAGCATCGCTATTCATATTTCTTAACATCCTTTTCCGTCCAGACTATAAAACCTTCGCTCTTTTCGGTTTTGGACATTTTGCGCCTGCAAATGAATTACCTAACAGCCCATTTGAAAAGGCAGGTCATGATTTTAAATTACGCATCAGCATTCGCAACTTGATTGAAGTAACACTATCTGATTCCCCAAGAAATAAAACGATCTGTCATGGTGCCAAGCTCTTGCCGGTGCGCGTGAGCATGAATTAGAGACTGTTACTCTCCATTAGAGGCTAATATTAGATTCTGGTGTGTCATATTTGGTAGCATTTGTCTGGTTGTCTTGCTTGCCTATGTATTAAAATTTGATTTTGTGGCTCAAAGCATTGGCAAGCGTTTTGTAAAAGACCTGTTACAAATAGTCTTTCCGAGAAGAGAGTGTTATAGTATGGGGAAGAGCCCTAGAACGCGCACTAGATTGTGGACTATTATTGCCAGAGCGTAACACGTAGTTTCAATAACCGTGTCATATTGACTGTCAGAAGCACATGTATTGCAGTACTGTGGTATTAATGGCTCAAAAGGTCATTCGTCAGTAACATTTTCTGAA
>QENA01000021.1 GCA_003331045.1 Candidatus Tokpelaia sp. JSC189 | reverse complement strand
TAAACGGCTGCTGCTGTTGGCGCGAAATCTAACGATGCGCCGCCTGATATATCAACACTGCCGCCAAGAACATCACGCCCAGCTATCGTCAGGGAACCACCCTCTACGTTTGTCCTACCGGTAAAGCCTGAAACGCTGCCCGTTAGTCTGGTCGAGCCAGAGATATTCCGGATCTCGTGGGTACCAGAACCAGTGCTCTTGAGATCGGAAGAAAGCAAATAATCAGAAGTGGTGTGATTAAAGACCAAATTTCCTTCTCCATTTCCGAAGAAAATGGATGGGGTCTTTAAACTCCCCGCATTCCTAGCAGATCCAGACGCTTCTCCACCAATGTTGATCGTTCCAATAGAACCTTTAGCATTGGCTAAATAAAGGCCATTTGCACTTGATACGGCCCCGCCATTTTCAACTTGCAGTATCCCTTTGCCCTTCTGTCCAACGACAGCATTACCTTTATTATTCCAGGTTGATCCTTCACCGGACACAACAGCCAAGCCAGTAGATCCTTTTTCAGCCCCTAAGTAACCATTAATATCTGATACGGCCCCGCCATTTTCAATTAGCAGTAGTGCCCCGCCCTTCTGTCCAACGACAGCATTACCTTTATTATTCCAGGTTGATCCTTCACCCGATACCAGGGCCGAGCCAATAGAATCTTCATGGTATCCTAGATAGGCAGTTTCACTTGATACGGTTCCGCCATTTTCAATTAGAAGCGTTCCGCTGCCCTTGTATCCAACGAGCAGGGTCTTGTTATTATTCCAGATTGATCCTTCACCCGATACCAGAGCTGAGCCAGTAGATCCTTCTTCGTGTGCTAGATAGGCATTTGCACTTGATACGGCCCCGCCATTTTCAACTTTCAGATCCCCTTTGCCCCCGTATCCAACGTAGGTATCCTTGCTATTATTCCAGGTTGATCCTTTTCCAGATACAACAGCGAAGCCATCAGAACTTTTATCGTATCCCAGATAGCTATTTTCACTAGATACGGCCCCGCCATTTTCAACTTGCAGATCCGCTTCGCCGTCGTATCCAACATAGATATTCTTGTTATTATCCCAGATTGATCCTTTTCCGGATACAACAGCCAAGCCAGTAGATCCTTTTTCGAATCCTATATAGCCAGTTATGCTTGATATGGTTCCACTATTTTCGATTCGCAGCGTTCCATTTCCATTGTATCCAACGACAGCATCACCTTTATTATTCCAGATTGATCCTTTTCCGGATACAACAGCCAAGCCAGTAGATCCTTTTTCAGCCCCTAAGTAACCATTAATATCTGATACGGTTCCGCCATTTTCAATTTTGAGGTCCCCTTTGCCCCCGTATCCAACGTAGGTATCCTTGTTATTATTCCAGTGTGACCCTTCACCGGATACAACAGCCAAGCCAGTACCAGTTTTACCGTATCCTAGATAGCCGTAAAGATTTGATACGGCCCCACTATTTTCGATTCGCAGCGTTCCTTTTCCATTGATGCCAAAAACTAGGTTCTCGCTATTATTCCAGGTTGATCCTTTTCCGGTAATGAGAGCCAAGCCAGTAGCACCTTTCTTGGTTCCTAGATAACCACCGCTGCTGTATACGGCCCCGCCATTTTCAACTTGCAGTTCCCCTTCTCCCAGGTGTCCAATGAACAGGTACTTGCTATTATTCCAGGTTGATCCTTTTCCGGACACAACAGCCAAGCCAGTAGAATCCTCTCCGAATGCTATATAAGCATCGCCAGCGTTGTCTACGGTCCCACCATTTTTAATATGAAGTTCCCCCTGTCCAAAGAAGCCAACCTTAAAACCATACGATGTTTTCCAGGTTGTACCAGCACCGTCAACCCACACATACCCCCTACTAGATGGTCCATAATTTTTTGTTGCGGGATAGTAAATTTTCCCATGATACCCTATGACCGTCTCGGTATCGCGTACGGATGCACCATTTTGAGCGGTAAAACGCCCCTCGCCCTGTAACCCGATAGCCATCCCTGTCCCATTCCTATCATTTGGAACTCCTGTATTTTCCCAAACAGATCCAGGACCATCGAGTATGACTACCCCTACGCCGTCCCTATATCTGCCTAGAATGCTTATTTCGGTATGAATAGAGCCGCCATCCTTAACAGTCACAGATCCGTCGAAATAGTTACCAACTATTATCTTGTCGCCTTTAAAGGATCCGTCCCCAAAACCTTTACCATCAACAAGATTATCTCCATTTTTTTCCAGGGAAGGTTTTGCATAACCATTCACGATCCCTATGTTCAAAGTGGACAACATACAAAGTATCGATACTTTTGAAACAGTATCAAAAAAAGACTTCTTCATAAAAATCCTCATTCAGTGAAATTTCCTTAAACGTTTAAATGCAACCATCTTCAATGGTATTGGTTTTGTGTGCGATAAGTTTTTCTACGCTGATGAATATCCGAAAGCTTATGAAAAAGACAAGTATTATAATGATCGAATATTATAATATCCATTATTTTTCAGGATTTATTGAAGTTTTATTCAGGCTTTCGTGGATTGATTTTCTTTTTCCAGCCAGTTTCGCCATTGATATAGTATAGGTTCTATTTTTGGGATGCCTTTCGTTCGGCAAGAAAGCCTTTCTCGGAAAGATGAGCGCTCTATGGGTTTGGAATATCAAGTAAATTGACAGTCTTACGAGAGGAATCAAAATGTTGATTTTAAGATATTGTGATTAGATCATTTTCTGAGTTTCCATCTGTTTTTGAGTTTTTGGATATAATGTTTTAGATTTGGGTTATAATTAAGTTTGATGAGTATAGAAGAACAAAGGCCCCCACTTTAAGTGGGGGCCTTTGTTTAAAGTTTTGAAGATCCCAATAGAGATTTTTTGTTTTTATCAGAATTTGACGTTTAGATTTGCTTTAACGCCATGGTCTTGAGCAGTTGAGAAGAGCTGTCCTGTGTATGAGAGACCGAGGGCTGTCCTATTGGAAAGTTTCCAGTCGAGCCCTGCCTCGAGAGCAGTTGTATCGTTTGCAACAGGGATACCAGAGACGGTGAACATCTTTGAGAGAGAGAAGGCATGAGTGCTGGTTGGAACGGTATTTCCAAGAGCATGTTTCCATCCGACCATTCCTCTTGCAGCTATAGAGGTATTGTTGTTCAGGTTGAACTCCTTGGAAGCGCGCAGACCCAAGACCGTGAATGTTACATCTGTTCTATCGGATTTTCCTGACAGAGCGGCTTCGCCACCTTCTTCTGCAAAATTACCTGTTTGAAGGCTGACATGGGAAAGATTGGCAAAAGGCTCGAAGGATCCATATCCAGCTGTTATGCCATAGCCGAGTTCCCCAAATACTTGAGCTGTTCCTGCTGTGTGTTCCACTTTCAACTTCTCGGAAAAGTAGTTAAATTCTGGATGACGGCTTGTCGTGATATTGTGCCAAGTATAGGCACCACCACTACGCAAGGAGACGGATCCCCATTGTTTTCCGCCATAGAAGCCAGCATGGTAATCGTTACTTGAAGCTGAGGATGAACGATCCTTCACATTCAGACTGCTGTTGCTGTAGCCTGTCACAACGCCTGCCCGTAAAGTATCATTTACCGAGCCATCGGATCCGATAAAGACCCCTGTGGTTGAACGATTAAGGCCAGCGTATCCGTCACTGTCTGCATGACCAGAGGAACTAAATCCCTGCATCCAGAAGGCTGGACCATTATGATCGGGGCGCACGGACACAGCAGAACCATTGGAAGCATAAGTTGCGGTCTTTGCAGAGGATGAACCATGGCCTCCCAGAGCTTCTAGCACGCGGCCATTCATGGCATCACGCAGGAAACGGCTATCTTCAATCCGTGAGGACTTTTCAGAAGCAAAGACTTCACCCGAGAGAGCATTAAAATCAGCACGCGCTTCAGCCTTATCACCGATTACCGCTATTCTGTTCCAGAGGTCGTTGCCAGAACCAATACTTTCAATTCCATCAGCCGTGGCCTTCTGATTATCTGTCTCACCGACATCCATAAAAAATGTATCGTTGCGCTCCAGTTTCAGCGTGACATCATTATCCTCGCCTCCGTGATAGGCAACAGTTGACTTCAGGAAAAGCAGGTTATCATTAATGGTCTCAAAGGTTCCTGTGATATGTCCTGCACCCTCTTTTTTGAGGATGACGAAAGGACCGCTCAGAGGGTTCCATCCGGAAGAAGAGGAAGGCGAGTTTATATATTGAGATGCGCTTTCGGCAACATCAAGCGTGGCACCAGTAATATCGACAGCACCGGCTACAACGACTTTCCCAACCCCTGAGGGAGATGCATCAATGCGCATGGTTCCATGGTTTATGTAGTCTCCTGCGACATATTGTACTCCACCGGCAGCATCTCCGGGGGCATGAATACCACCCTCGGTGATGGTCAGGGCTTTGCCTTCAGATGAAACGGTACCGATTCCTGAAAGAAGGCCACCAGAACCAACGTTGACTGTTCCGCCAAGGGCACTATCAGTATTATCGCCTAGCATCACGCTACCATTGACGACATTGGTTATACCGGAAAAGGCAGAACTGTTGCCGGTGAGAACAACAAGACTAGAGCCGTTGACATTGAAATTACCCGAACCGGAAATCTCTCCTGCATAAACGGCTGCTGCTGTTGGCGCGAAATCTAACGATGCGCCGCCTGATATATCAACACTGCCGCCAAGAACATCACGCCCAGCTATCGTCAGGGAACCACCCTCTACGTTTGTCCTACCGGTAAAGCCTGAAACGCTGCCCGTTAGTCTGGTCGAGCCAGAGATATTCCGGATCTCGTGGGTACCAGAACCAGTGCTCTTGAGATCGGAAGAAAGCAAATAATCAGAAGTGGTGTGATTAAAGACCAAATTTCCTTCTCCATTTCCGAAGAAAATGGATGGGGTCTTTAAACTCCCCGCATTCCTAGCAGATCCAGACGCTTCTCCACCAATGTTGATCGTTCCAATAGAACCTTTAGCATTGGCTAAATAAAGGCCATTTGCACTTGATACGGCCCCGCCATTTTCAACTTGCAGTATCCCTTTGCCCTTCTGTCCAACGACAGCATTACCTTTATTATTCCAGGTTGATCCTTCACCGGACACAACAGCCAAGCCAGTAGATCCTTTTTCAGCCCCTAAGTAACCATTAATATCTGATACGGCCCCGCCATTTTCAATTAGCAGTAGTGCCCCGCCCTTCTGTCCAACGACAGCATTACCTTTATTATTCCAGGTTGATCCTTCACCCGATACCAGGGCCGAGCCAATAGAATCTTCATGGTATCCTAGATAGGCAGTTTCACTTGATACGGTTCCGCCATTTTCAATTAGAAGCGTTCCGCTGCCCTTGTATCCAACGAGCAGGGTCTTGTTATTATTCCAGGTTGATCCTTTTCCGGATACAACAGCCGAGCCAGTAGATCCTTCTTCGGATCCCAGATAGCCATTGGTATTGTATACGGTTCCGCCATTTTCAACTTTCAAGTCTCCTTTGCCGTCGTATCCAACATAGATATTCTTGTTATTATTCCAGGTTGATCCTTTTCCGGATACAACAGCCGAGCCAGAGGAATCTTTTGCGTATCCCAGATAGCCAATTGCATTTGATACGGTTCCGCCATTTTCAATTTTGAGGTCCCCTTTGCCCTCTATGCCAACGAGCAGGTACTTGTTATTATTCCAGGTTGATCCTTTACCGGATACAACAGCCGAGCCATCAGAACTTTCATAGTATCCTAGATAGCCATTTGCACTAGATACGGTTCCGCCATTTTCAATTTTGAGGTCCCCTTTGCCCTTGTATCCAACGAGCAGGTCTTTGGTATTATTCCAGGTTGATCCTTTACCGGATACAACAGCCGAGCCAGTAGATCCTTTTTCGGATCCCAGATAGCCATCGGTATTGTA
>QENA01000020.1 GCA_003331045.1 Candidatus Tokpelaia sp. JSC189 | reverse complement strand
TGAAACAGTATCAAAAAAAGACTTCTTCATAAAAATCCTCATTCAGTGAAATTTCCTTAAACGTTTAAATGCAACCATCTTCAATGGTATTGGTTTTGTGTGCGATGAATTTTTCTACGTTGATGAATATCCGAAAGCTTATGAAAAAGACAAGTATTATAATGATCGAATATTATAATACTTAAATATCAAAATTTTTTCTTTGTTTATACAAGTTCTTGCAGACTTTCTCGAAGTGAAGAGAGAATTTGTTCATGTTTTTCTTAATTTCCATTTGAGCCATTCTTTTTCGAGATAATGGATATTCTATTTCGGCGCTGTCTTGAAGGGCGGGTCGGATTGGCCGAAGTATTTATTGGAAAAAAGTCTCATAGGATTTCGGGGAGTGGCGAGATAGATTTCTCTATCCAGACCCAAAATAGATCAAGCTCAATCCAACCGTTTGTCTCTAGGACAAAGATCGGGGTTTAGAGGTTCTTGTGCTGGCGCTTGGGGGTCGCTACTTTCCATTACGTTCTGGTGAACCAACTGGCCTCAATCCATTCCAGCTTGAGCCAACTTCTGCTAATCTGATTTTTCTCGAACGTTTTATAAAAACGCTCGTGGCCTCTCCAATCGCGCTGGTGACGCATCAAGATGAGCGCGAAATCGATCAAGCTCTTGAAACCTTGATGATGCACATTGACCCGCCCATGCGGCGCTTGTCGATGCTAAGTTTATGCAACAGGTCTTCCAACCTTTGATGCTGCCGCTGCCGCAAATTCCCTCAAACAGATTATAGAAATAAAAAAGCAGCTTGAGACGTCTAGGAAACAACTTAAGAAGGCGCAAAGAATGTATGACGCAGTTTCAGGTTATCGTGGATTTGGAGATGTTTTACGCAACCAGGAGATTGCAAAACACCTTCCAGAAGACTGGGAGGGTATTTATGATGCCTCCCAAACCGGGAACTATCGCGATATCACAGAATCTGTGAATAGAATCCTTGAACAGGAGAAGCTTCCTCAAAATACCGATGATGCACTGAGAAACATCAGACAGCGTGAGGAAAGATTAGCCGCGACAAACAAGGCCATGGGGATGCAGGCGTTCCAAGGTGTACAGAAGCGTCTTTCTCAAATCGAAGGTTTAATAAACCAGATCAAAAAGGCACAGGATCCAAAGGCAATTTCCGAGCTTCAGACGCGCATTGCAGGTGAACAGGCAGCCATTCAAAATGAAATCATAAAGTTGCAACTTATGGCACAATTGCAACAAGCTGAAAAAGAACTTATAGAGCGCCAAAAGGAGGAAATTTTCTTTAAAGATTTTGATCCATCAAACACAAAAATGCCGAGGATAAAATAATAATAAAAGTATAGGTTATTATGGCAGCAGCCGAGGCATTGCGCAATTCTATCAACATCCCACCAACACTCTACAAAAATCAGAGAGAACGCATATCCATCTTCGTTGCCCGTGATCTGGATTTCAGCGATGTCTACAGCTTGCGCGCAATTCACACTTCCAAATAGCGGACAACCCGCCAAGGATGAGAGCCTTCTTCAATTGATGCGACCATTTATCCCGTTTCTGGAATGGGATGAGGTGACAGAAATTGGAATTAACAGGCCATATGAAGTTCTGACCAAGACATTCGATGGCTGGAACAAACAACCAAGTACCTAAATTATCTATTTCCTATCTACAGGCATTGGCAACTTCTGTGATCGTCTACAATGGTATCCAGTCCAAAAGCCATGTGTCTGTAATTTACCCGGGCGGATATCGTGGTGAAATCGTAATTCCGCCTGCGGTGATCGATGGGACGATAGCTTTCACCATCCGAAAGTATTCCATCACCACGAAGACAACCTTCGAACTGGAAGTGCAAGGTGTGTTCAATGGCTGGACTGATGTAAGTTTTAACAAACCTTCAGCTCAAGACTTCGCCAGATTTCTGACAGTGCAGGATCTCACGCGGCTGGAGTCATTTGAGGTCGAGCTATTGAACCTCAAGCGTGACGGGGCGATCAGAGATTTTCTTGAAAACTGCGTTCTGTACAAACGCAACATCATCATTTCTAGCAAGACAGGGTCAGGCAAAACAACCGTTGCACGTTCCCTATGATGAATGCTTGATAACGATTGAGGACGTTCACGAACTTTTCATCGAAAATCATCCCAACCGCGTTCAAATGCTCTACGGCTATGGGGCAGGCGCATCACGGCGGATGAATGCCTGGCTTCCTGCATGCGACTTTCGCCGGACAGGATATTTCTGGCCGAGTTACGCAGAAACGAGGCATGGGAATATCTCAATTCGCTGAATACAGGACATCCGGGATCGATCACAACGACGCACGCAAATAATGCCTTACAAACCTTCGAGCACGTTGCTACTCTGATTAAAAAATCAGAAGTTGGCCGTCAACTCGAAATGAAAATGATCAAGCTCGTTTTGTATACAACAATTGACGTTATCTTATTTTTCAAGAACAGAAAATTGATTGAAGTTTTTTACGATCCTGTTTTTATAAAATCGAAACTCATTTAAATAATTACTTTGTTTATTATTTTTACTTGAGCAGAATGTCTCAAACATACATGCGATCCGAAAAGAAATTATATCTGCAGAATACAGTTATTATCTCCGTATTCATCGAAATACGCGGTAAACTTGTGCCTTTACAAGGGAGAAGATGTTAACGTTTATCCTATCAGCCATATACCTATCGAGTGATGCCAACTTGTCAATCTGGAGCCAAATACGACGGTTTTCATCCTCGCCCATAAGATAATATGGACGTACAAATAACATCAATCCACACCGATATAAGCGGCTTCAAGGCCGTTCCCATATCCTCGCGCCACGTAAGTAAAGGTTCCCAGCCTTTGAGTTCTCCAGCCAGTCCCGGATACTAAATGAGCCATCCGGCATTTGTACATGGTATGGAAGTTTATCGGAGAGAACAAATCTTGCTGAAGTCAGCGCCTTGCTTGCCTCGTTCGATCCTGCAAAAGGGATTCCGCCATAGTACCAGCAAGGAATTGCCGCAGCGCGTCAAACTGCACGCTTGTCGTCCAATTGAATAATTCTCGAACCGCTGGTGTCCCTATGGTGTTCAATTTCCGCGCCGTCTCGCGTAACAATAAACGTCCATAGCTATTCCATTCCTCAGAATCTGGGGTTCTTCCGATCGGGACTAGCGATAATGCATAGCGCTCAAAATCGTAATCAGCACGGATTTCGTTGAAAAATTTCCAGCCTTCCGAACGCTGATCGTAGGGGTTCAATATCTTATCACCCTCGCGATAGAACTTGGAAAGCATATCTCCGTTTGGATCGACAAAAATCATCCGATCTTTCCGCTTTGAAGCGGAAAATGCGAGTTCACGCAATATTACGGATTTTCCGGTACCAGTTAGCCCCATTGACCAATAAATGAAGTGCTTCAAGCCGGGTTGGCATTGGCACACTGGCAATACTCACTTGTTGAGCCTTCTCGGTAGTCTTTTGCCTCAACCGCCCAACAGGAACGATCTGCGTTTCCCGTAGAAATTTCCAGAAATGTGCGCCCGAAAACTCGCCTTTTCCGGTGCTATTGATGAACCATACCAAGAGAATTGCAACGGCTAATCCGCCGATAGCGGCGGCAAGTAATATCGGCTTTGTATGTGTTACTTTCAAGAGTTTCCACAACGATAATAGCTTGGGTGAACTTAGTTGCTCGGTTTTCTGAACAGCGGTAATCCAAAATAGGACCGGAAGGCCAACAATCAGGCTCGCGCTTAATTTTCTTTGATCGTCTGGATGCATATCTATTCCTTGCTAAAGGTCCAAATCTGCAAGCCCTGCGGCTTTAATTCGACCTTCATCCGCTGCATGGTTCACTTTACAGGCGAACCTGGCAGGACATGTCCTTAAGATATTGATTGCGCCGACCACATCGGCGTTATTTTTATAGCCGCATTCGACCCGCAAAGCGGGCTTGTGTCTAGCGGTTCTCTTTCGCAATATATCCACACACCAAGTACGTTCGACTGGTATTTCTTAACGGTGTAGCGATCAGCATTTCACCATTCCAATCCAGCTTGTATTGCAAGTGCCGCCGAAACGTGTACAAGCCTTGATCGAATATGGCTTTGTTCAGGCCAGACTTGGCGCGGACGTTGCGCCCGGGTGCTTGACTTATCCGCGCCGCCGACCTGGATATGTTTCTGATCTGAAAATCTTCAATACACACAATCGCGTGGTTTTGGCTGATGATTATTATAAATTTGTTAAGAGTTGGGATGAACTGTCGGTAAAATACAAGGTTTCAATGCTTGCATGCCATTGAATCAGAAGTTTGCATAAGGATAAATAAATGTATTTAAAATAAGCTTTCTGCCTTGAGCGCTGCCTGCACTGCAGAACGTGCGTTAACGCGCTGCATAAAAGAAGAAAGATTTACAAAAGAAGTTAAATCAACTTTGACAACTTTGGCAAAGTTAGTCACAACAAATAAATAGACATCAGCCACAGTAAAATTTCCACCAGTTAACCAAGGAGATGTATCAAGTTTCTCTTCAATCCAGTTATATCTATTTTTAAGTTTTTCAATGGCAATGGATTTGTATTCTTTTGGGGTGGCAGGATTAAACAATGGACTATATCCTTTGTGCAACTCACTGCTAATAAAATTTAATAAAGATTGCAATCGGTAGCGCGCAATCGTTCCATTGGATGGAGCCAGATTTTTCTCTGGTGCTTGATCAGCAAGATACTGGACAATGGCAGGTCCTTCAGTTAATTGACCACCATCATCAAGAACCAATAAAGGTACATAGCCAAGCGGATTGATCTGATAAAAATTGATACCATCTTCTGTTGTATGATCTTTGAGAGAAACTTTCACAGAATCAAATTCTAAACAAGCTTCGTATAACACAATATGAGGCGCCAAAGAACAAGCACCGGGTGTATAAAACAGTTTCATAAATCAAACTCCAATTAATAGTAAAAAATTTTTCTAACTATAGAAATATACCATTAATGTTGAATTAATTTTCAAAAATTGGAATATTTACTTAAGAAATTTGGAAAAATGATCTGTAATCCCTCAATTTGAGGTCTTAATCTCATTAATTTAATTCCTTTGACATAGAAGGAGGCATTATGGAATGAATTTTAGATAGAAGCACAAAGTTGCCTTTTTATTGCCCATTACCTGGACACATCTTACAGATATAATCCTAACCGTAGGAGATCATTATGCCATCGAATAGCATAGACCATGCCTTCACTGCCATCCAATTGCGTGGCGCAGCGAGCGACCCTACCTATGCCGGGGCACTTTCCTTCATGCGCCGGAAATATTCAAAGGATGTGACTGATGCTGACGCTGTGGTCTGGGGCATTCCCTTTGACGCAGCGGTCTCCAACAGACCCGGCGCTCGTTTGGGCCCACAAGCGATACGCCGTGCATCCACGATTTTCGATAATGATCCTCAATACCCATTTCACCTAGACCTTTTCGATCGGTTGGCAGTGGTAGATTATGGTGATTGTCTGTTGGATTACGGCCATCACGACAAGACTCCTGCAGCAATCGAAAAAGAAGCGGGGAAGATCATTTCCGGCAGAACCTTCCTCCTAACGCTTGGCGGCGATCATTTTGTCACTTGGCCAGTTCTGAAGGCTCATGTGGCAAAATACGGTCAGCTTGCGATGGTGCAGTTTGATGCCCATCAGGACACATGGTTCGATGACAGCAAGCGCATCGACCACGGTTCTTTCGTAGCACGTGCCGTGCGTAGCGGTATAATCGATCCTGCTCGCTCAATCCAAATCGGCATCCGCACCCATGCACCAGAGGATTTTGGCATTGAGATCATACATGGCTATGAACTGGAGGAGATGACGAGCACAGAAATTTCCGAACGTATCGCAAGCCGTGTCGGTGACCGGCTTGCCTACCTCACCTTTGACATCGATTGCCTCGACCCAGCCTTTGCACCTGGTACGGGAACGCCTGTGGCGGGTGGCCCGTCTACGGCGAAAATGCTCTCGGTGCTTCGAAGACTTGGAAGCCTTTCGGTTGTTGGAGCCGATGTGGTAGAGGTTTCTCCGCCTTTCGACCATGCTGATGTGACGGCTATTGCGGGTGCAACGATCATCATGCACTATCTCGGTATTCTCGCCGAAAAGCGCTGATTTCTGCGGACTTTTGAATCGATTACGTTTTTGGCTATACTTTTCTTTTGGTTGTTTTGATCTGATTGCCGATAATGCGATAGCTATTGCCGAAACTATCTATAAATAATGTCAAATTATGTTTTTGGATATAATGTTTTAGATTTGGGTTATAATTAAGTTTGATGAGTATAGAAGAACAAAGGCCCCCACTTTAAGTGGGGGCCTTTGTTTAAAGTTTTGAAGATCCCAATAGAGATTTTTTGTTTTT
>QENA01000019.1 GCA_003331045.1 Candidatus Tokpelaia sp. JSC189 | reverse complement strand
CTTCGGTCTGCATGATCGATGCAGATCCTAATCAACCACTTGTTGGTTGGTCCACAGAAGCGCTTTATCCAAGCTCCTTGACGATTATCGGCGATGTTCATGAGGATAACATCCTCGATATGATCGAGGAGCAATCCGCAAAGGCAGGACATTCGAGTTGATCTCTGACCTTGAAATGACATGCTGTTTAAAATATCACCGGAAAGAGCACGGGAAAATGTTGCAGGCAAAACGCCAGCCAATCTCACAATGGTTTCCTCAATGCTCATTTAATATTGTTTAGAAAAATTAACTGCTTTCTTGACATTTTTTAAGAAATTGGTTCCAATCCTATAAAATTATCCTGTGAGAAAGGAAACCGAGATAATAGAACCAAAAGATTCAGCCATTTTATCGGAAAATGCCGTCACTCTTAATGCGCATTTTGATCAGAAAGAAGCTGCGATCAGGGCAGCTGGAGCGCTTCTGATGAGTGAGGGCGCCATTGAGCCCGCTTATATCGAAAGTATGTTGGAACGGGAAAATGTTGCCAATACCTGGTTAGGAGACGGTGTTGCAATACCACATGGAATGCTGGAAGACCGCAACCTTGTGAAAAAGGATGCGGTATCAGTTGTGCAGGTGCCAGATGGTGTTCTTTGGAAAAATGGTGAAAAGGCCCGTCTTATCTTCGCTATAGCGGCCAATTCAGATGGCCATATTGATATTTTAAAAAAACTTACCCGTCTGCTTTCTGATCCTCAAAAACTAAGGCAGTTAGCCGTTACCAATGATAAGACCATGATTCTTTCCGTTCTTTCGGGTAGCGATATCGAGACGATAGAAGGGCCGCACGAAGATTTATCGAACGTACAAGAATGGGTTCTGGATTATCCATCGGGTCTTCATGCGCGTCCGGCTTCTATCTGGGTTGAATTTGCAAAGAAGGCCGGCGTGATGATCTGTGTACGCAACGGAGCGTATGTTGCTGACATGAAGAGTCTGGCTGAATTGTTGCAACTTGGTGCAAAAAGTAGTGATAAGCTTGTTTTTTCGACGGACGCAGATAATGGCGCGCAATTGCTGGATCAGGCTTTGGCGACTGTTAAAAAAATTTCAGCCAATGAAAAAGAGTCTGCTGAAAAATCACGTATGAAACAGAAAAGTGTTCATGGCTGGGTGCCACCTTCGGGTGTCGCCGGACATGTGGCAATACCTGCCGGTCCGGGACTTTCTATCGGACATATTGCTATTGTTAATACCGGTGGCATGGCAGTACAGGATGTGTTGCAAGGTCTGCGCGAAGGTGCCGAGTTGCTTGAAGGTGCGCTAACACGCACCAAGCATAAAATGAAAGCCATAGTGGACGATGTTACACGACGGATCGGTGCAAGCGACGCTGCTATTTTTTCCGCGCAGGCGGCTCTACTTGACGATGATAACCTCGTTGCAACGGCATGCCGGTTGATGGCTGATGGGCATGGAGCGGCCTGGTCATGGAATGAAGCGGTGGAGCAGCTTGCCAAGCGCCTGTCAGCGATGGACAATTCTTTGTTTGCGGCACGTGCAGTCGATCTACGTGATGTAGGCGGGCGAGTTTTATCAGAGATTGATCCATCTCATATGAAAAGGTCTTTTGAGAGCATCGGGGAAGATGCCATCATAATAGTAGCAGAGGACCTTTCACCGTCTGATACGGCAAATCTTGATCCCAAAAAGGTAAAAGGCTTGGTGACAGCGCTTGGCGGGCCTACATCACACACAGCCATTCTGGCAAGGACGCTGGGTATACCGGCAGTCGTGGCGGCCGGAAAAGATATTCTGGCAACAACTGATGGAAAGCAAATTATCGTCGATGGCGATAATGGGCTGATCTATCTTGAGCCAACGGAACAGGACATTGTAGCTGCGCAAAAACAGATAGAGCGTATCACCGCTGAATGTGAAAAACAGGCGAGAGCTCGTGCTTTGCCTGCCAAGACCTCTGACGGCCATGAAGTTGATATAGCTGCGAACATAAACCGGGCTGATCAGGTTGCTTTTGCTATCGAGCAAGGTGGCGAAGGTGTTGGCCTAATGCGCACGGAATTTCTCTTCCTCGAAAGCGATGAAACGCCTGATGAAGATAAGCAATATCAAGTCTATCGAGAGATGATTGTTGCGTTGAAAGGCAAACCATTGATTGTTCGTGCGTTGGATATTGGCGGTGATAAACAGATCGCGCATTTACACCTTCCTAAGGAGGATAATCCTTTCCTCGGTGTACGTGGCGCTCGTTTGCTTTTGCGGCGCAAAGACCTTCTGATTCCACAATTGCGGGCGATTTATCGGGCAGCTAAAGAAGGAGGCAATCCGTGGATTATGTTCCCGATGATCATGTCGATTTCGGAAGTGTTACAGCTTAAAAAGCTAGCCGAAGAAATTAGGCAAGATCTAGATGCTCCGCTTTTAAATCTCGGCATTATGATTGAAGTGCCAGCTGCTGCAATTATGGCCGATGTATTGGCCGCCCATGTTGATTTCCTTTCGATTGGTACCAATGACCTGACGCAGTATACTATGGCGATTGACCGTCAGAACCCGGATTTGGCGCCAGAGGCTGATAGTCTGAACCCGGCTGTTTTACGGATGATACATCAGACCGCATCTGGTGCCCAGCGTTATAAACGCTGGGTCGGTGTTTGTGGTGGTATTGCAGGTGATCCGTTTGGTGCTATGCTTCTCACTGGTTTTGGTATCGATGAGCTTTCGATGACACCGCGTGATATACCAGCGGTCAAAGCACGGCTGCGCGCCCATAGTTTGGCGGAGATGAAAAAGCTGTCTGAAAAGGCATTGGATTGTGAAACCTCTTCAGAGGTGCGCGCTCTGGATGAAATGCGATGATGAAAGTAGCAACCGTTACGGTTAATCCGGCGATAGATGAAACAGTGACATTACAACAGCTTATTGCTGGTGAAGTCCATCGCGCATCATCGGTGCGATTTGATGTTGGTGGTAAAGGTATCAATGTTGCTGCTTGTCTTGCCGATTTTGGACTCGATGTAACGGCTACAGGGTTTTTGGGTCAAAATAACATTAGAATTTTTGAACAGTTCTTTACCCGACGAAATATCAAGGATTACTTTATCCGCCGGGTCGGGTCTACGAGAACCAACATTAAGATTGTAGACGAAGCCAGAACGACCGATATCAACCTGAGTGGCGATCCTGTGACATCGCAACAGTTGCAGCAACTCGCAGATGTTATGGACAGTTTTTGTGGACCGCAATGGCTGGTTGTAATGGCTGGAAGCCTTTTGCCGCATATGGGGTCAACATTTTACGCCGACCAGGTCGCCAGAATGGCTAATCAATTCAAGATGGTTGTTGATTGTAGTGGAGATGGACTACAGGCTGTTTTAAAAGCGCAAAGATTGCCTTATGCAATTAAGCCCAACATTGATGAATTGTCGCAATATTGCGGAAGATTTTTAACTGATATGACCGAAATATTATCGATTGCACGCGGCTTGATCAGCCGTGGTTTATCGCTCATCGTAGTTTCTATGGGAGCGGATGGTGCGCTATTTGTAACTCACGAAATGGCCCTTCAAGCTCGATTGAAGACGGATAATATAGAGAGCACAGTGGGTGCGGGCGATGCAATGGTTGCCGGCATGATAGCCGCTCTTTGTGAAAATGCATCGTTGGATCGTATAGCGAGATTGGGAACAGCCTTTGCTGTCGGCAAGCTTGGCCTTCACGGACCAAAATTACCCAGAAAAGACATTCTAGAATATTTGGCTCGGGCAGTTGAATGTCGGCAGGTTGCATAATCCAGCGTGTTTGGATGTGGAGGATATGATGAATTTGATTATTCAGCTAGATAGCCATGCAGGTGAGGTGCACACCCATCTTGCACGTGAAGTGCTGATGAAAGCGGCAGACGCGGCGCATATTAAGATAATCATCGAAGTGGTCGAAGCGGAGACCAAGCTGAGGATTCCGGTTGATGCGACGCAGCATGACCATTTGCTATTAATTAGTGATGACATAAATTGGCAAGCTGATCTTGTCCAACAATTTCAGGGTAAGCTACGGCGTTTGACTTTTGATGCGCTTTTTGATAACCCCTCCGACGCTCTGCGTGAAATCGACACAGCTGATGTTAAGTCTGCGGAACTACTTGCTACATCCAATCCGGTTAAACGGATAGTTGCCGTGACGTCCTGTCCTACAGGCATTGCCCACACATTTATGGCAGCAGAAGGTCTAAACGTTGCCGCCAAAGCTTTAGGCTATGATATCCGTGTTGAAACACAAGGTTCCGTCGGTGCTGGTACGCTGCTGACAACCGATGAGATTGCTGCGGCTGATCTGGTCATTATCGCAGCTGACCGCGAAGTCGACCGTACTCGTTTTTCTGGCAAACATGTATTCTCCACCGGAACAAAACCAGCTATCAGCAGTGCTAAAATCCTTATACAAAAAGCGTTCGATAAGGCTGAATTACAAATAGCAAATTCAACGCAAGAGAATTTGGGAGAACCCGCGGTCGGTGTCTATAAACATTTGATGACCGGCGTTTCTTTTATGTTGCCTTTTGTTGTGGCCGGTGGACTGTTGATTGCACTATCCTTTGCGCTTGGCGGCATAGAGGTAATAACGGCGGAAGGAACATTTGCGCATACGCTATTCATGATCGGCTCCAATGGCGGTTTTTCCCTGATGGTTCCCGCTTTGGCAGGATTTATTGCCTATTCGATAGCTGATCGACCTGGTATCGCACCCGGTATGATTGGCGGACTTTTAGCGCAAAATATTGGAGCCGGGTTTCTGGGCGGTATTATAGCCGGTATTATAGCCGGTTATACTGTGCGCTTGGCTATTCGCGTTATCCGGTTGCCAAGGAATCTGCAAGGATTGATGCCCGTATTGGTTTTACCTTTGCTAGCAACTCTGATAACCGGTTTATTGATGATATATGCCGTTGGCGCGCCGGTCGCAGCTATCTTGAATTTTCTGACGGAATGGTTGAAAGGTCTACAAGGTGCTAATGTTGTGCTTCTAGGGGCGCTTATCGGCGGTATGATGGCTTTGGATATGGGCGGCCCCGTCAATAAAGCGGCTTATGCGACATCGGTTGCGCTCATATCATCCGGAATTTACGGACCAATTGCTGCTACTATGATCGCGGGTATGACACCGCCGATGGGTTTGGCTTTGGCGTGCTGGATTTTTCCCAACAGATTTACAGTTGAAGAACGTAATACAAAAATTTCTACATTCATCCTCGGGCTTGCTTTTATCAGTGAGGGGGCAATACCCTTTGCCACAAAGGATCCTTTGCGTGTGATACCGGCTTTGGTGGTGGGATCTGCTACTGCAGGTGCAATAGCCATGGGGATGGCGATAGGACTTAGAGCACCGCACGGTGGAATATTTCTAATGTTTATTCCGGGTGCGGTTATCAACTATGTCGGTTATTTTGCAGCGCTCATCGTAGGAACGATTGTTACAACGATTTCTTTGGGAGTATCATCTTTATGGAAGACTGTACCAAGTTTATCAACCTCTACCATGCCGAACCAGTAGCCTTTTCCTGACAAGTGATGAGAATTTTGTTTTGAGTGTGTTGACACTGGCGCTAAACTTCCCGAATCATATCGCACGTTGTAACACGTGCCATGGTACTGTACATAATCAAGAACCATAATAGAAGGTTGCCAGTCAGGCGTTTCCATTACGAATGGTCATCTGTGTTTGGCGAAGAGAAAGATAATAACTGTTTTACAAACTGCGATGTGTGCAGAAATCACCATGAAGGTCTCTGAAAGGTTCTACACGGCATTAAAAATTGAGGGTGGTATTTCTCTGTCCGCACGGGTTAAAATGCTTTGAAGGAGACTGTCCACAGTAGCCAAGGATTAACCTCTGATCGCGTTTTGATCGATATAGATACGCGTAGCCGTACAACGGCAAAAGATGCTTATTATGTTGCTATTTCGCGCGCACGGATCAAAAGCCATTGTACATGAGAGCATGAAATATGCCGCGCATGATGTCGTGCAAAAGTTTTCTGTTCGTCAGTGGAATATCGATTATAGCAAAAAAGGAATATCTCTCTAGAAGCAGGCAATGAAGCATATGCTTCAAGAACAAACACGAAAATGGGAGAAAGACCATGGCGAAAAGAATCTTGAAAAAAGAGGGGATTATGAGCGGTAATTTCTGTAATTGCCGATTGGTGGATAGCCTTATTACCAAAGCGCCAACGCTTCGCTGGACGCGGTAGGAATCCCCAGCCTTTAGGCTGGAGAGAATATCAATCTAGTGCTTATTGGGTGGTCTACGGCCTAAGTCAGTTCAAAACGGACAAGAAGATTAGCGCTGCTTTTAGTAAAAGTGTGAAGTGATTTTGCACCTAAATCTCCTAACCCATTAACAACAAAGTGATTTCTTTGTTGCGGAGATCGTTTTATGCCTATCGTCTACCCAGCGAGATTGAAGCAAGACTTTCGGGTTTTGGGGCTCGCACTGTTCGAAGCCAATCGTGGATCACATTAATGACGCTTGAGGATTTTTATTTGTCCGAGCAACGTCTAGCGAACGTTTGCAGCGGAAAATCTGACACCTGAAATCATTGTAAAGCTTCTGGAAGATTAAATTTGAGGACGCTACAGCCTGCGAACCATCAATCCGCAAAACGAATACTCGTTTGCATGGTTGCATCGGTGAATCTGGAAACACAGGGTCGGCAATGATTGCATCATTAGGAATGGTGAATGCGACATAGATTGATTGGGGAATTTCATGAATAAAGCACGCCAAATGAAGATCGCCCGCATTTATATGCGCGTCAGTACGCAATCCCAAGGCCTTGATCGGCAAGAAAGCCTTTCTCGGAAAGATGAGCGCTCTATGGGTTTGGAATATCAAGTAAATTGACAGTCTTACGAGAGGAATCAAAATGTTGATTTTAAGATATTGTGATTAGATCATTTTCTGAGTTTCCATCTGTTTTTGAGTTTTTGGATATAATGTTTTAGATTTGGGTTATAATTAAGTTTGATGAGTATAGAAGAACAAAGGCCCCCACTTTAAGTGGGGGCCTTTGTTTAAAGTTTTGAAGATCCCAATAGAGATTTTTTGTTTTTATCAGAATTTGAC
>QENA01000018.1 GCA_003331045.1 Candidatus Tokpelaia sp. JSC189 | reverse complement strand
GACAAAACACTACGAACCTTCAAAGCCGCTCATATCTCCTTCTAGCTCACCGGTTGCTATCACTTCGTATTTGAAGGATTCGAGGAATTGCATGCTGGAGAATACAGAAGGGGGAGCCGATGTCCCTGTCCGATCTATCCTTTATCCCCAAAAATTATCAAGTTTTGCGTGAAAACTTGATAAATGCTAAGATCATTTAGCTCATGTATGGAAAGCCTACTGAGTTCGTTAATTGTGGAATGGTAAGAGCGCCATTTATTGAAAGAATGAATTAAGTTCATCATTTTTTCACCCTAAAAGTACAGTTTTTGATTCAAATAAAATAAGGAATGAAAACTTTGCAATAGCTACATGGTAAGATCGAATATAAAAAAAATCAGGTGGCTATATTTTTTAAATAATTCAGAAATGATCCTTTTTCCTGTCAGATGCTATCTGCGCCCCTTGCAAAAAGGCCGTTAATGCTTGAAATGACGCATTCCTGTTAGAATCATAGCGACATTGTTCTCATCTGCAGCCGCTATAACCTCTTCATCACGGATAGAGCCGCCGGGTTGGATAACAGCCGTTGCCCCTGCTTCAATAGCTGACAAAAAACTGTCCGCAAACGGGAAAAAGGCATCAGAGGCAACAACACAATCTTTTGTCAAAGGTTGTGCCAGTCGGGCGGCATCAGTTGCATCACGCGCCTTTTGTGCTGCAATGCGCGCACTGTCAAGACGACTCATCTGTCCAGCGCCAATGCCAATAGTTGCGCCATTTTTAGCATAAACGATCGCATTAGATTTGACATGCTTGGCAACACAGAAGGCAAATTGCATATTTGCCAGTTCTTGTGCCGTTGGCTGGCGTTTAGTAACAACCTTCAGGTCTGCTTCCTCAAAAACACTATTGTCACGTGATTGAACAAGCATACCGCCTGCAACAGAGTGCATTCTAAAGCCGACGGTATGCGGGTCAGGAACACCACCAGTGAGCAACAGACGAAGATTTTTCTTCTCTGCTATAATCTCTCGTGCTTTCGGTGTGGCATCCGGTGCAATGATAGCTTCGGTGAAAATTTTAACAATTTCTTCTGCCACTTCTGCATCTAGAATACGATTTAGGGCGACAATCCCACCAAAAGCTGAAATTGGGTCGCAGGTAAGCGCCTGAATATAAGCTTCTTTCAATGAACTGCTTTTTGCAACACCGCAAGGGTTGGCATGTTTGATAATGGCAACCGCGGCTGTTTTTTCTGGATTAAATTCCGCTACAAGTTCAAACGCCGCATCGGCATCATTGATATTGTTATAAGAAAGCTGCTTTCCCTGTACAAGTTTAGCTGTTGCCACACCATAGCGATTTTCACCAGTGCGATAAAAACCGGCATTTTGATGCGGATTTTCTCCATAACGCAAAACAGAATGACGTTTGCCTGCAATGGCACGCCATATCGGTGTTCTGTCGCCAAGAGTATCGGCAAACCAGTTGGAAATTGCTGTATCATAGGCGGCTGTTCGGGCATAGGCGCGCGCTGCTAGTTGGCGGCGGAATGCAAAGGATAGGCTGCCATCATGAGTATCCAGCTCAGCCAAAACCTGTTCATAATCAGCTGGATCTGTGACAATAGCCGTATAGGCATGATTTTTTGCCGCTGCCCGGACCATTGCTGGGCCGCCAATATCAATATTTTCAATAATCGTATCAACATTTGCTCCTGACAGGCAGATTTCCTCAAATGGATATAGGTTCACAATCACAAGATCAATTCCTGTAATCCCGTGTTTCTGCATGGCTGCTGCATGGTCGGGATCATCCCGTACACCTAGAAGGGCACCATGAATAGCCGGATGCAGTGTTTTGACACGACCATTCATGATTTCAGGAAAGTTTGTTATTTGTGAAACATCGCTTACGGGTAAGCCTGCCTGTGTAATTGCTTTGGCTGTTCCGCCGGTTGAAATCAGCATGACACCATGCCTAACAAGACGTGTGGCAAAATCAACCAAATTTTCTTTATCGGAAACAGAAATAAGTGCTCGCTGCACCCGATGTATATCAGGTGCTTTGATATATTTAGATGTAACAATCATAAGCCTCGTCCTAACAATGCCACTATGGGAAGCCGATACTCGCATAGCATACCTGAAGCGGAATCCGATACAGCCTGCAAAAGAAATTATTTTTTAAATCGATTTTAGGCAACGAAATATCCACTTTGCAGTATTCTGTTCCAGTGGTCGAAATGATAGCATGATCTGTTGGGTTTTTGTAGGGCCGAAAAGACCGGAAAAATAAATTGAATCTTCAAGATTCATGTCAGTATCGCTAGAAAACAACCAGATGTCCTCTCCTGGAATTTCAAGCTGCAGTGTTTTGCTGTCGTTCTGGTTGACTTTCACCTCTGGATGGAGGTGGAAGCGCACCGTTACCTCACTGTTTTTATGATTTGGCAAGGCCCCGCGGTACTGTCCGTTAAAGAAACTATCAGAACCTGCAAGAATATCACCCGTATGGCTCAGTGTTATTCTGCGCTGATGCAGCAGGTTGAAGTTGCGCCTGTAACCGTCATGTGTTGCTATAAAACCATGAAAATTATCCTCTTCAATCCGTTTGATTTCAATTTCCGCAGGACCGCTGACGATTGTGCTGTTCGGCTTATCTGATCGATGAAAGTGGCAGGATGATGTATCATTCACTGTCGCTGTGGAATGCGCTGCCGTAAGGCGGCCAAAAAAGCAGAAATCAGACGGCCCGTAGGGATCAATGCCGCAATTAACAATAAAACGTCGTTTTCCTGAGGACATCTCAAAAGAAAGACAGCCTGCATTTGCTTTTTGTGAGAATTTCCTGTGGGATATTCTTCCTGTATCAGCAATAATTGTGGTTTTTCCAAAGGCCAGACGCTGATATCCCGAGTGTGGTGCATGGGAAAATGGAAGGCCAGCTGTTACATCTATATCTAGGACAATATCAAGCCACTGCGCAAGTGTCGGTCCCGCCCCATTGAAATTGGCAAGTGTCCCATCCCTGTGCTGGAAAAACCGTAATGCCGGCAACATTCGGTCCACCATGGTAATCAGCACAGGCGGCGGTGTCTCTTTGCTTTCACTGTAGCAGTGGCGTAATGAAATGAGGTAAATAAGTAGGTCAAGCAGTATTGCGGGATTGCGAGATATATGGCCTCCGTCAGGCAGAATATGCCGATTCAGTTCGCGTTCAAGATTAATCCGGGTGTTGCGGGCCACGCTAGCTGAAACAGGCAGAGCAAGAGCGGAAAATGCTAATGCGATACGCGCTTGAAGCTTAGTTTCATTCCAGGGCATACTGTTAACGGCAGTGCGTAAATACCGAACTTGGATACCAAGGGATTTTAAAAACCCCTCCTGAAAGGCAGGAGAGGCACCATAAAATAGCGTATCTGCATGAGAAAGCCACGCAATAATCCTACGGGCCGTGATATCAGGCCTCCAGCCATTGCCAGAAATACGTTTACCAACAGTATTAATCCAGTCTGCCATCAGTGAGCGGGCATGGGCATTGGCAAGTGCTGTCCTGCTTGAGGTCATATGGCGCAGCCAGCTGAAATCCTGTAAGGCAGCTTCCCATTCAAGCGTAGGAGGCTCGATGATAAATGGTGATATAGAGCCTACTTGAACAACTCGCCCCGCAAGCGGAAAACGCCCATAGTAGAATTCATGAGCAAGATTCGGGTCAGCAAGATGTAGGTCAACGGGATTGGCAAGAATCTGATTGGGACGGAAACCGGTAAATCGCCAGCGGAAAAGCGGTCCCATACGCAGTCGGCGTATGATGTTGCCGATGCGGTCTATAACGGATGATGCCCATATGTCTGATAAGCTGTTTTCTGAACTTGCCAAGTTTACTCTCCTCAGTCGCAGCCTTTAGAAATTAACTTAAATCAGAATAATTTTTATAAAACAGATCACTTGATTTGATTCATGTTAATTTAGAGTAAAGATGTCACTTTTTTGAAAAACTGTAGAAGCTAATAAGGTATTTTAACATACCTGATTTAAGGTGAATGAAATATTAAGAAAAATATAAAAGATTAAGGATACGTGAAACATTACAATTAATTTTATTCCCAAAAAATCAATAGATTAAATGTTCATAGGATCGCATGTTGTAAAGAGTCTATACTTTCAAAACCTCACTAAACAATTGGAAAAGACAATTATGCCACAACGCCATCTAAGACGACGAATGGCATGGTTTATTCAGATCAATCTGTAATTGTGAGTTGGCGGATATTATCTTTGATCTTGCTTCATAAGTTAATATCTGGACGGTGCTGTGATCGTGCTAGTGGATAAATAGGGTGCATCAAACAGAGTGGCACCAATTTAAAGATAGGTAGGAGATATCTCCCTGAGAGCGTCCACCTTATAATTATCTGATCGCTGCAGAATAGCAGTTCGGTCAGCAATGCTACAAGACGTATGTTTCTCATTGGGAAGCATACGCCGATCAAATTTGGTTGCCTACATCTCGATGGGTCTTCACAATCTAGATTAAATAGGGGCTTTTATTCGCTCTATTATCAGAATTGCCTTTGCTTTCGCTTTTTTATCACAAATCTCAACCAAAACATATGATCGAATCACTTCGATGCATTGGAAAAACAAATTTAGCACGGGATTGTGTCCGCTTCTTTTGAAAGACGATGTAAGACAGCATTGATGAGGCCTAAACCGCTTAAGCTGTGGATTTTCCTTGGTTGCAATAAGCACCTCATCCAGCACATCAAGATTCAAAGAATCTGCGTCGCTGGAACATGCTACAATGCTTTGGTGCCTTTAGACAGAGGGCAGTCAAGCAAACCGACTAATTATAATTTCAATATCTCCACGGTGTACAGAACAATACCCCGCACTTGGGTTGCCGTGATGTCACACCCCTTGGGCGGTACTTCGATACGCTCTTACACACTCGCTTTCTTCCGCTTTTTCAGTAGTTAAGATTGTCCTCTCCAAGGTTTTTTGTTGCGTTTCATCTGCATCCAGCTCGGCCGTTGCGCTGCAGCCTTTATGGCATTAAAGCCCCCAGCTTGGTGGGTATCAACATTCATTTCCTGAGCCATTTTATGCAGTGCTGCAATACGATTTTCTATTGCTGGATGGGTCGAAAACAAATTATCTACCCCGTGGCAGGTCAACGGATTGATGATGAATATGTGGGCTGTTCCCGGGTTGTTCTCTGCTTCTTCATTGACAATATTCGGTCCACCCCGAGTAATTTTCTTTAACGCAGAAGCAAGCCATAATGGATTGCCGCAGATTTCTGCGCCTCTTCGATCCGCTGCATATTCCCGTGTCCGGCTGATGGTCATTTGCACCATTATTGCCGCAAAGGGGGCAACAATAATGGCAATAAGCATACCTATTACACCAACTGGGTTTGAATTGCCATCGGAATTACGGCCATGCCCTTCCCAAAGCGCAAAATTACCAAGCATGGAGATCGCCCCGGCAAGTGTTGCAGTGATTGTCATCGTTAATGTATCGTAATATTGTACATGGGCCAGCTCATGTGCCAAAACACCGGCGATCTCTTCTGGCGAGAGACTTTGCAGAAGTCCGGTTGTAGCGGCGACAGCTGCATGCTGCGGGTTCCGTCCCGTTGCAAATGCGTTTGGTTGTGGATTGTCAATGATATAAATCCGCGGCTTCGGCAGCTTGGCTTTTCCTGCAAGGATGTTGACAATGCGGTAATATTCAGGGGCAGAATGTTGATCCACTTCTTTCGCATTATACATACGCAGTACCATTTTATCCGAATTCCAATAGGAAAACAGATTCATACCCATTGCGATGAGAAAAGCGATCAGCATTCCATTGCTACCGCCGATAAGATAACCCAAAACTATGAACATGGCTGTCATGAATGCCAGAAGCATAGCGGTCCGTATTATATTCATCAGCTTGCAAACTCCCTGACAGATCTAGTATTTCTTAATACAATGTAATAGAATAAAATTTCCTTCATTCAACAGGAACATATGAAATGATCAAAAAAGCCGATAATATGGAAAATGAGAAACAGCTATTGTCTCCGGAGGCTTTAAGAGCCCTTGCCGAGGCTAAAAAACGGTATCGAGCGCAACATGGGAAGAAGGAGCCTATGGAAATCGGCGGCCGTGGCGGTAAGGAACCAACCCGTTACGGTGATTGGGAAATAAAAGGCCGTTCCATAGATTTCTGATGTCAGAACGGTGAAAAATATATGATGCGTCTGTGAAAGAGTAATTCAATTAATAGAAACAATAAGCTATAAAGAGGACAATACCATAATAGTGTGGTGAATGCGTTTTTATATTTTATGAGAATGGAGAACATTTGGGGTATGGGTGGCCGATTTTGAGTCCTGAAGATGTAATTGAGAAGATTAGTGGGACGGATGGAGTGATGAGGATTGATCGTTATGACCTTATTTCGCATATGGGAGAGGATATTACGGAAGAAGTTGCGGAGGCCTATATAAGATATTTTGGTGATAAGATTGATGAAGATAGCGATGTTGATGAGTGGCTTTTGAACTCCCGGGCCTATGAGGATCATATTGAGGCATTAGAGGCGGAAGCGTTGGAAGATTCTATTTACGGGAGTTATGAGGATCAGAATCGTCTGAGGCTGAGTGATGTTCTTTGAAGGATGGGGTGGGATGTTTTGTTTAGATTATCCTGTAGGGATCATTAACGATAGTGGGCAGATGATTGGTGAATTGGATGCGACTGTATACTACAGCTTAGTGTCTGATGGATTTGGATCTCTTTTTGTTTGTGTAGATTATTTTGAATGTAAAGTTCTGAAAGGTGATGAAGTTGTGATTTACTCATTGGGTGTGATTTGCCCGATGACATTGATGATATTTCTGAGAGGGAAGGAATCTTTGGAAGGGGATTCTCGTTTTATTGCGCGTGCTTTGGCTAATCATGTTGGCTTATTGGGGAGAGCTGCATGATAGTTGATGATTGTGTAGTGGACGTTTTTCCTGTGATGAGGATTGAGACTGGTTTTCTGAGAGGGAAGCAGAAGGAATATCTGGATATTCTGGATGGTGATAATAGTGATCTTTTGGCAAGGATCGTTGATCTTGAGGCAGAGAATGATGAGCTTCGAGCGGTGATATTATCTGTCTGATTAGCATTTAATTTTAATGGATAGTGATTTGTGATGTTCTTTGGGTTGAAATCCCAGTGTGACATGTTGGGAGATTTTTATCGTCTTCTGGCGGGGATGATTGGATATTTTGATATGAATTGGCAAAGGCAAGGAGAGTATGGCTATGGAAGATGAAGATATGATGATTGATGATGGATCTGGTAAGCCTGAGAGGGATATTCCTAAAGTTTTTGATGCATCCTGTAAGGGCTCGCGGTTTTTAGCAAGGGAGAGTTTTGATCGGATTACTCCGATGGAGATGATACACCATGCGCTTGTTTCTGGAGCATTACCTGAGACTTTTGAAAGGTGGCCAATGCGTTGATCAAGATGCGTTAGAATCTCACCCATCCCCATCTCGACACTCAGCATAATCAAGCCAGTCCATCAATCCATCAAGACCCCTATGCTCAACCGTCTCTTTAAACGCGCTTACTCCTATATGCT
>QENA01000017.1 GCA_003331045.1 Candidatus Tokpelaia sp. JSC189 | reverse complement strand
TGTATGAAAGGCGATCCCTACCATAGTCCCCTCAAAATACGCACTAAACTCTACAGGCAGCTAGAAATAAACCCGCATGCACTCCTTACAAGAAATAACCTTCATCCCTAATCCTTCACTGAACAGCGCTAATAACCCATCCAGCCCACAGCTAGAGCCCATCGAAATCAGAAAATCCCTTAAACTCGGATACCCAATCCTCCAAAAACACAAATCTCTAACACTCCATCAAAATTCCTCCACAAAACCAAATAAAATCACAACACCTATTAAAGGTAAACCCTTGCCCAATGGCTATCAGTCAACGAAAACTTGACAAAAGTAGCATTATGCTGTTTAGAATGGGATAAAATTTGCAACAAGTTATAAACTTGAAGCCGCCGACCGGACATGATGATAGAGGGATTCTGTCCTACCGGAGGTCAACATCCGACAGTGCGTTGCGCTCTCGGGTGTTTATTTATTTTGCTCCATTGATTTGGAAACGTGAAGAGGTTACCGATGTTTGAATCTTTGCAGAAACGGTTGGGTTCCATTCTCGATAATCTGACCGGGCGTGGTTCGTTGTCAGAGAAGGATGTTACAATCGCTCTGCGCGAAGTTCGCCATGCGTTGATTGAGGCCGACGTTGCTCTTGATATTGTGCGCTCTTTTATTGATCGTGTGCGGGAAAGGGCAGTTGGAGCTGAACTTCTAAAGTCCATCAAACCGGGCCAGATGGTTGTCAAGATTGTCCATGATGAACTTGTTGAAATGCTGGGCAATAAAAATATTACTATTGACCTGAAAGCCCCAGCGCCGGTTGTGATTATGATAGTAGGCCTGCAAGGCTCTGGTAAAACTACAACTACTGCTAAAATTGCCAAACGTCTGACTGAAAAGCAAAATAAGAAGGTTCTAATGGCATCGCTTGACACACAGCGTCCGGCCGCACAAGAGCAGTTACGCCAGCTAGGTGAACAGACAGGCATAGCAACCCTGCCAATTATTGCTGACCAATCACCGATTGAGATCGCTGCCCGCGCAGTGCAGGCAGGAAGGCTTGGTGGGCAGGATGTTGTTATTCTGGATACGGCCGGTCGGACGCACATTGATGAACCTTTGATGGTCGAAATGCTGGATATCAAAGTTAAGGCTAGCCCACATGAAATTTTGCTTGTTGCCGACAGCCTGACAGGACAGGATGCTGTCAATCTTGCGTGCTCATTTGATGAGCGCGTTGGCATCACTGGTATTGTGCTCACTCGTATGGATGCTGATAGCCGGGGTGGTGCCGCCCTTTCCATGAGGGCTGCGACGGGTAAGCCGATCAAGGCAATCGCTACCGGCGAGAAAATGGATGCTCTTGAAGAGTTTTATCCCAGCCGGGTTGCTGACCGTATTCTTGGCATGGGTGATATCGTTTCACTGGTTGAGAAAGCCGCTGAAACTATTGATACCGAAAAGGCGGATGCACTTGCCAAAAAGATGCGCATAGGTAAGTTTGATCTCAATGATCTAGCAGAGCAATTGTGTCAGATGAAAAAGCTTGGCGGTATGAGCAGTATTATAGGTCTTCTACCGGGAATGGGCCGAATGAAAGAGCAGCTTACCTCTGCCGGCTTTGATGACAAGGTTTTCAACCGACAGCTTTCTATCATTTCTTCAATGACACAGCAGGAGCGCGCTAATCCCGATATCCTGAAGCATAGTCGCAAACAGCGTATCGCTAAGGGTTCCGGTACCACGGCGGCAGATATCAACAAGCTGCTAAAAATGCATCGCCAGATGGCTAATATGGTGAAAATCATAGGCGGAAAAGGCGGTGGCATGATGAAACAAATGATAGGGGGCCTTGGCTCAAAAATAGGGTTGGGAGGCAGTATGCCCGACCTGTCATCTATGAATCCAAAACAACTTGAGGCCTTGCAAAAACAGACAAAGTCTACGAGACTGGGCAAAGGTGCTAAATTGTTTGGCCTAGGGGCTCATTTGCCCAATCTATCTTATGACGATCCTAAACTGCCCGATTTGCCAAAAAAGAAGTGATAGTGATGAAACAGAGCGATTTACCGGAGGAACTACTGACACTCAGGGCTTCAATCGATAATTTTGATGCAGCTCTTGTTTATATTCTGGCAGAGCGGTTCCGCTGTACACGGGCTGTTGGTGTGCTTAAAGCGCAATATAGCCTTCCGGCTGAGGATTGTGAGCGGGAAAGGCGTCAGATCGAACGCCTGCGTACCCTTGCAAAGGAGTCGCAGCTTGATCCTGATTTTGCCGAGAAATTTCTTAACTTTATTGTGCGTGAAGTGATCCGCCACCACGAAGATACCGCTGCAGAATATGCCAGCTAAGAGAATAACAGAATATCCGATTGCAAAAGACTACAGGAGTAGAAGTATGTCATTAAAAATTCGTCTGGCCCGTGCAGGCTCCAAAAAGCGCCCTTATTATCACATCGTCATTGCTGATGTGCGCAGCCCACGTGATGGCCGCTTTATTGAAAAGGTTGGTGCTTGGAACCCGATGCTCCCAAAGGATGGAGAACGCGTAAAGCTTGAAGCTGAGCGGATCCAGTACTGGCTTGGCCATGGTGCGCGGCCGACTGATCGTGTTCTGCGTTTCTTGGATGCGGCAGGTCTTGCCAAACGTCCGGCCCGCAGCAATCCCAACAAGGCAGAAGAGGCTGCAAAAGCCAAAGCTTGTTGAAGCTAAGGTAGAAGTAAAAGTTGCCAAATCAGAATCTTCAGTTGCTCTTGAGGAAAATGTGTGGGTTTCTTATTTTGCATTCTATCCAGTTTCACAAAGACGGGGAAATTTTTCCTGTTTTTATACGTATCCTGTTACAATTTTGAATTTGAAAGTTGATAATTGCAAAACTACTCTGTCAGATAACCAATAAACAGGCGGATAGCGCCGCTGAGGATAAATGGCATAAATCCTGATCTTGCTATTGTGTAATCAGCCAGAACTGTTTCTAATTTTCTGCTTTCAAGCTCCTTTTCAATAACTTAAAGAAAGACGTGCAAACACAGCCCTGCTTCAGCGAGCATGCAGATAACTGTTGACTTCTAATAGAGTCATTGACAGGAATTGTGAATTCAGAACCATTCTTATTTTATGAAATTTCAATGATTAAAATTGCGATTGTTGAAATTAATCGGGCTCTGTTTTAGATCTTTAGATTGCACAGGCTTTGCCAGATTGGGCTATCGATTTTTACGGCTGCTAGCATGAAAAAACTTTCTGTTTATCTTCTAAATCAATTAGTTTTCTGTAATGACAGGAGATTAAAGCATTTTATGTTTTAAAAAAGTTAAAAGAACTTACTGACAGCTTAAGGATATTAGGCAAGCCGAGTAGTTTCTGCAAAGAAATTTTGTATCATATAAAAAAAGTGCTATTTTTTCCATTGAAATATACATTTATTATGAGTACATGCCTTCAGTTCAAAGTCGCACGTGCCTGTGGATGTTCGCCGGTTCTCGAATGGTGAGATCAGCCGGTAAGGTACTTGGATCTAACCGTTCCAATCGCTCTGTCGACCAAACGCCAGAACGAAGACATCTTGAAGCAACGACGGTGCGGACCTTTCTGGTGTTATCCAGCTCTGAATCCAAAGCTGGGATGCTGTAGAGGCACACCTTCATTGCCTTCAGTGCGGAAGCGGTTTTCCAATTCCAATCGAAAAGGCAGATAAAACAGAACAATGCGGCATCCGTACTGTTCTTTAAAAGTGGTCTGACATCCGTTTTATGTTCAGGGGTGTTGTTCTGCATTTTATCTTCAGCTGTAGCTGTTCAGCAGGTTTTGCCCACCAGTCTGGCAGTGCGGATTTGGTATTATATGGTTCTAGGGAGAACCGATATGGCAACGCAACGTATTATTGATTTTTTTAAGACCCGTCATTCGGAAGGCCCATGCCTTGTAGTTGACTTGGATATTATACGGGAAAATTACTTGGGATTTGAAAAAGCTCTGCCACAGTCGCGTATTTTTTATGCGGTAAAGGCTAATCCAGCGCTAGAGATTCTGCGGGTTTTGGCATCTCTAGGATCCTGCTTTGATACAGCATCTGTAGCGGAAATTAAAATGGCACTTGAAGCCGGTGCTACGCCTGATCGTATTTCCTATGGAAATACAATCAAGAAAGAGCGCGATATTGCCCGTGCGCATGCACTTGGCATTACGCTTTATGCAGTTGACTGCCTTGAAGAAGTGGAAAAAATTGCTTGTGCTGCTCCTAGCGCGCGCGTGTTTTGCCGTGTTCTGACAGATGGTATAGGGGCCGAATGGCCATTGTCACGCAAGTTTGGCTGCATGCCGAAAATAGCGGTTGATGTTTTGCATCATGCCAATAGGCTTGGTCTTGAAGCTTATGGGGTTTCTTTCCATGTCGGCTCACAGCAAACAGACCCTACTGCTTGGGACCGTGCGCTGGCAGATGCGGCTACTGTTTTTAAAAATATGGCTAAGAAAGGTATTAACCTAAAAATGGTCAATATGGGCGGGGGTTTTCCAACCCGTTACCTAAAAGATGTACCTACAGCCCAAGCTTATGGTATGGAGATTTTTGGTGCGTTAAGTCGTCATTTCGGTAACCGTATTCCTGAAACTATTATTGAACCGGGCCGCGGCATGGTTGGCAATGCGGGCGTTATCCGTACTGAAGTTGTTCTTGTTTCCCGCAAATCAGACAATAACAATGATAATATCCGCTGGGTTTATCTGGATATTGGCAAATTCAATGGTCTTGCTGAAACAATGGATGAAGCAATCCGCTATCCAATTGTCACACCTCACGATGGAAGTGCTGTCGGCCCATGCGTTCTGGCAGGGCCGACATGTGATTCAGCAGATGTCATGTATGAAAAAACACCTTATCAGCTGCCAGTTTTGCTTTCGGTCGGCGATGAATTATTTATTCTCGGAACCGGTGCCTATACAACTACCTATGCTTCAGTCGCTTTTAATGGTTTTGAACCATTACGTTCCTACGTTATTTAAATGGCGTTCTTGTATAATCTGATAGCCAATGGTTAGCGCACGAACAGTATGTACAATAGCTATTCTAGTGTTCTTTTCTATTTCCTAAAATCGGGGAGAAAGAGACGGCTATGATTATGAAAATTAAATAAAACGCATGACAATCCGCATACTTATCATACAATAATTGATATGAGTATCTCCAAGCACTGAAGGTCTTACAAAACAGGATAATACGTAAAAGGAGAGTTACATTCTGAAATAATGTTTTTCGTGATTAAGAAGCCATTCTTTGCGTTCTATACCACCACTGTAGCCGGTTAAGGTCCCATCAATGCCGATTACACGGTGGCAGGGAACAGCAATAGCAATCCGGTTATGTCTATTAGCTTGGGCAACAGCACGTGTCGCTTTTTGATTGCCAACGTGGCAAGCTTGCTGTTTATAAGAGCGGGTTTCACCTGGTGGAATCTGACGTAATGTTTCCCATGCTTTGCGAGTGAAAAGAGGGGCATCTAAGGCTAGAGGAGTTTTAAAGAGCGCAGATATGCCGGTAAAATAGGCATCTAATTCTCTTTCTATTTCATCAATGATAGAAATGCGTCCATGGATAATGAAAGAATCTGTTTTTTTTTGCAGGCGCTTGAGTTCATCTGGCAGCAGAGTCTGGTCACAAAATCCGAGAAAGTGTAAATTATTTTCATCTGCCACCGCAAGCATGTCTCCGATCGGGGTTTCGAGCCTTTCTGCTTTTAGAAAAGTATAATTTTTCCTATTCAATGAAAGTGCTTCAGACATGTTTTTGCATGCTAAAAAGGGTTGTAATTCCCACGTTGTTTCATCGCAGGTAATCTTTAATTGTATCTTGTCCATGGCTTGACTTTTCCTTTATTCGACATGTTTAAGTTCGCTCAGGAAAGCTTGTTTGTCTTAATTGCAACCTTGCATAGATCACTAATGATACAATTCTGGCATTCAGACTTACGGGCCTTACAGATATAGCGGCCATGCAAAATAAGCCAATGATGGGCATGCAAGAGATAATGTGACGGTATAATCTGTAGAAGTTTTTTTTCCACCTTTTCCGGTGTTTTACCGGTGGCAAGTTTAAGCCGGTTGGCGAGACGGAAGATATGGGTATCCACGGCCATTGTTAGTTGGTGAAAGGCAATATTCAGAATAACATTCGCGGTTTTTTGTCCCACGCCAGGCAACTCCATCAAGGCCTCGCGGCTGTCAGGCACCTGTCCATGATTGTTTCTGATCAAGATCTGTGATAGAGTAATGATATTTTTTGCCTTGTTGCGCCACAAGCCGATTGTACGGATATACCGGCCTAGTTCCTCTTCTCCGAGAGCAACCATTTTTTCCGGCGTATCAGCAATTTCAAAAAGCGGTTTCGTTGCCTTGTTGACACCTGCATCAGTTACTTGAGCAGAAAGAACAACAGCGACAAGAAGCGTGTAGGGATTGGTATATTTCAGATCACTTTGTGGATTGGGGCGCTCGACTGAAAATCTGCGGAAGATTTCCTCAATCTCGCCCTCTGTATAGGCTGTATCGCGAACATGTCTGACCTTCTTATCGCTTTGCATGAGATCTGCCGGTATATTCCCTATATTTTAGGATGTATTCCCCAGCTAGTTCTACCCTGTTCTGGTCTGTTCTTCAACCGGCATATAGAGAAAGGCCTGCAGATCCTAGTTATCAGTCCAGTTTATAAAGTTCTGGATGGCGCTGCTTCAAGCAAGGAAGTCTTTTACGGATTGCATGAATCTGATCAATATCAATATCGCTAAAAATCAGTCCCTCATCCTCCCTTTTGCTGCTCATGACAGCCCCCATCGGATCATAGATGACACTACAACCCGCATAAATATTGCCCACCTGATCGGCAATGCAGACAAAAACCGTGTTTTCAAGTGCCCTTGCCTGAGAAAGTGTCATGAGATGTGTCTCTTTCATGAAGCCATTGACCCATGCTGTCGGCACAATTAATATGTCTGCGCCTTGCAGGGCAAGGGTGCGGCTGATTTCAGGAAAGCGCAATTCATAACAAACCAGAATGCCGATTGTGCCGAGCACGGTCTTTATCGGCGTGAAGCCGTTATTACCCGGAATGACATTTTGGGATTCATTATAGGAAAACGCATCATAAAGATGGGTTTTCCGATAGCTGTGTATGTGCTCTCCTTTATCATCAAGAAAGACAATGGTGTTGTAGACACGCTCTTTTTCGCCCAGTTTACTTTCATATATACCGCAAATAATATGAATTCTGTGTTTTTTAGCTGCTGCTGCAAGAGTTTTAACAAAGGAGCCATCAATTGGTTCTGCAATATCAGAACGTTTGACTATGGCATTTCTGGGTATAAAGGCCATGAATGTTTCAGGAAAAACGATAAGATTAACTTTTTTTTCTTTTGCCTTAGCAATATAAATGAGAGCTTTGTCAAGATTTTTCTTTTTATCATAACTGGTTGTCAATTGCGCAGCAGCTATTTTCATGGCCTCTTCCTTGCTTCATACAGAATATTAAGCTTAACTCTGCCACATTCTGCAAAAGTTATATTACTGTCAATGCTCTCCTTGCTCAGGAAATATATTAGCAGTGAACGGTAGCCGCTAAGGGCTTGATTAGAAAAAAAGCCTTACCATATTAACTATAACATTGCTGATGCCACAATGGGTCGGCATTATTCAGTCATTTGAAATGAGAACTGGTAATAATGACGCGTATTAGCTCTTTTTCGAATCCTTTTCTGCTTGAATCTGAAGATGGTTATCCTCCCTATAATATCGAACGCCCTTGTGGCGCAGCCGATAAATTACGCATTACTCTTGCAGTGGTCAACTTTGAGCCAGATGAACTGAATGTGACAGTGGAAGACAGTCAGCTGATTATTCGTGGACAGCACGTTGATGGCGGTGAGTGCCAGTATTTGCATCGCGGTATCGCCTCATGCGATTTTCAGCGGTTTTTATTCTGGCAGACGGAATGCAGGTGGTTGGTGCTGAATTGAAAAATGGACTATTATCGATTAACCTTGATCGGCCTACACCTGAAAAACAGGTAAGGCGTATTATCATTTCTGCAAGTGATGATTAAGCAAAAGCAGTTCTCAGACTGATACGGATATCAGGAGGATATCATGACAGAATCGAAGATCGTATTTACAGATATTGAATTTGCGCAATTGGGTGAAGGGCGTGTTGCCTATCTCAAGCGCGTCAAAACAGATGAATTGGCAGAAAAATTTCCCGATTTGCCGCCGATGACTCCCGGTATTGAGGTATGGGGGCTTTTTGGTGCTGCTGGCGAGCCAATTATTTTATCTGATGTGCGCGCCCAAGCTCTTGCCGGTGCGCGTGAGCATGAATTAGAGACTGTTACTCTCCATTAGAGGCTAATATTAGATTCTGGTGTGTCATATTTGGTAGCATTTGTCTGGTTGTCTTGCTTGCCTATGTATTAAAATTTGATTTTGTGGC
>QENA01000016.1 GCA_003331045.1 Candidatus Tokpelaia sp. JSC189 | reverse complement strand
TGCCCTGTCTGATTTGCCTGGCTCTCGATTTGATGAGGCGCTTTCTTTGCTGAAAGCCAAGAGAAGGAAAGCATCTGTTCGGTCTGATTTTTCCGATAAGGCGCACAAGATAGAACCGCACAGGGGGGAGATTGTAGCATGAGGAAGAGTGAGATTTTTAACACAGAAACAAACGCCATAAAGACAGATATTCAACCGGTTGTTATTGCTGTCCTGACCATGAGTAGTCGGGAAATTGCGGACTTGATGGATAAGCAGCATAAGAATGTCATGGCAGACATTCGCAATATGCTTAAGGAGTTAGGCAACGGGCTGAGAATTCAGCCGGTTGAATATACCGATAAGAAGGGACAGAAGCGGCCTGAATACCTTCTTCCCAAGCGGGAAACACTGGTTCTTATTTCGGGCTATGACGTCAAGCTTCGCGCTCGCATTATTGACCGCTGGCAGGAACTAGAGACAGGAGCTATGGGGGCCCCAGGTTTGTTATACCGCAGACGATGGGGCAAGCTTTGCGTTTAGCTGCGGAACTGGCTGATCAGAAGGCGGAGGCTGAAGCGGCCTTGTCCATTGCGGCCCCCAAGGCGGAAGCTTTTGACCGTATTGCGACAGCGGATGGTTCTTTGTGCATTACGGATGCGGCGAAGGCGTTGCAGATGCGCCCGAAGGATTTGTTTAACTGGCTTCGCTCTAACGGCTGGATTTATCGGCGTTTTGGTACGAGCCATGACATTGGTTACCAGTCTCACACGAGCTCTGGCCTGCTTGAGCACAAGGTGATGACGGTTTTGCGTAGTGATGGTTCAGAAAAGATGATGGAACAAGTTCGCCTTACGTCTAAGGGTATGGCGAGGCTTTGTTTTTTGATTCAACCAGCCCTCAGACTTGTTGTGGATGATACAGAGGCGGTAGCAGCATGATGGATATGGAACAGAGAAGTGAAGAATGGTTTAAGGCGCGCCTTGGCAAGGCGACAGGCTCTCGGATTTGGGATATTGTTGCAAAGACAGGCAAGAGGTGGGGTTCCTCGCGTTCGAGTTATGCAGCGCAGCTGATAGCGCAGCGTCTGAGTGGTGTTGTTGCACCGGAGTACCTGAGCCCTTCGATGGTATGGGGGATTGAGACGGAAGGGCAGGCGCGTTTGGCCTATGGGTATTGGCGCGATGTTGATGTGAAGGAAGTTGGTTTTATTGATCATCCCAGGATTTTGATGTCCGGAGCGTCGCCTGATGGACTTGTTGGTGATGATGGACTTGTTGAGATTAAGTGTCCCAATACGACCACCCATATTGATATGCTTTTGGGCTGTCCAGTCCCGACGCGTTACATCACCCAGATGCAGTGGCAGATGGCTGTGACGGGGCGGTCTTGGTGTGATTTTGTGAGCTTTGATCCGCGTATGCCTGTGCCTATGACCCTGTTTGTGATGCGAGTGGAACGTGATGATGCGCGCATTTGTGAACTTGAGACTATGGTTTGTGAGTTTTTGGAGGAGGTGGATGAGAAGATAGAGATACTTGAGATGAGAAAGGCGATCTGAGATGTCCTATAAGAAGATCCGCGACATTGTGGCGAGAACCGGTGAATATCAAGACGGCCATGGGAAGAGCAAGGGCCGTTATGTGAATGCGGGTAGCTTGCTTTATAATCATGATGATAAAAGTTATTTTATTCTTTTAAAGCGCACGTTTAATCCGGCGGGTTTACCTGCATCGGATAAAGGGGAGAGTGATGCGGTTGTGCTTTCCTGTTTTGATCCTGAGAGGAGCGGCGGTAAGGGTAGTGGCTCTTACCCGCGGCAATTATCTGAGAAGGGCGGCGATCAGTCAAACCAGTATGGGAAACAAAGTTCAGGTTACAGCCATGATTTAGATGACCCTGTCCCTTTTTGATGGGAATAGAAACTTGATTAGCGGGAAGTCAAGGGTTGGAGCGACTTTGTGGCTTGGCTGCATTGACCTCGCACGAACGCCTACTCGATGATGAGAATGATATTCCTTATTTGAGAAGACAAGGATCACAAGATTTTATTGGGGCCAAAGTTACCACAATTCCCTCTCTCAGCTTTAGAAACCCAAACCAGGCAGTATGAATTATGAGAATTATACAAGCACACCAGAATAGTCAATTTCCTGCTGTGAGCAATGGCGCAATTGGGCGCGATACTGTGCCGCACGTCTATTCCTGTTACTGGCGTTGGTAGCACAAGTCCTTCAGGAAGTGCATATGCAGTTGCTTGCGGTATAATTTCGAATGGATACCACTGCCTTATCAGGTTATTGAAGCGATCAAATTGCGCTTCTGTTCATTCATGTTTTATGATTTGTGCTAATAGCCGTGGCATGCCTTAGGCAGTAGACAGTTTAAAAACAAACTAACAAAAATTAAAGCATCAGCTTGTTGCAGAGGGAATCATCCACCATCCGACCTTACATTACAAAGGATTGCGCCACACAGTCCCAAAGATTCTTGCAGAGATGGGATATTATGATAGAATAATTGCCGATTTCTTGGGTAGAAAATGCTTGCTACGGCACAGCATTATTCGCGACGTGCAAATCGGTCACGTAAACTAACCCGCGTTGTTAAAAAGCTGGAAACTAAAATAAACAAAAAGAGGACAAAAAATGTCTACTATAAAAAATAAAAAATTTCGTTTGAAAAAACTGAATGTCTATAGTAGCTAAAGTGCTGATGCCCTTATAGCTCAGTTGGTAGAGCACCTGATTTGTAATCAGGGGGTCGGTGGTTCGAGTCCATCTGGGGGCACCATTAAGAGAGTATTTGTGAGAGAAAAATAGAAATTTCCTCTGCCTGTAGTTTTAGCAATCATCCAGTCACGGGTTTTGAGTAGCTCACGTTCATAAATGTTTGGAACAGACAGATTATGTAACGTATCCTAATGAATAAGGGCTTAAGGCAATGAGAACCTTATAGAGTTGTCTCATCTCATCATGACACTGGCTTGCCGATGAATCCATTGATCGTCGTCTTCGGAGATTATTGTAAAAATTTTTACTCGCGAATTTGGCTGACATTAAACATCCAAAATGAGATATATGATGCGAATTGTCCTTTAGTTTTTCGATATGACAGCGTAGTTCGATTTGTTCAATGACAGAATCAGTTTTTAATGTATAGCCAATAAGACAATCAACCAAATGCTAGCAATATAACAGACCAGGATCTGATAATAGCCTATAAAACCAAGGGAGAAGTAGAAAAATTCATTGCACATGTCCTATGCTGTAGCAGATATCTAGATCAATGGTATCGGCAAATGGGGGGCGTGAAATCTATTCGCAATCTGCTTGGGTATAGTAAGATTTCTATCTATGCTCAGTAAATCAGTTTACATGGGTAATAGGCTCTTACATGATTGGAACAGTAGACATTCATGCAAACACTATTTTTTGCAAAAGCAGATACAAGGTACTTGCAGTATCAAAATAACCCCTCTATAAGCCCAATCATTGCTCGGGCGCCCATCGTCTAGCGGTTAGGACGCCGCCCTTTCACGGCGGAAACAGGGGTTCGATTCCCCTTGGGCGTGCCATATGGCTTTTCATGCTTTTAATTTTTTTGTTTTTATTGTATTATTTTTTAGGCAGGCTCTTCTGCCTCAATGCACAGACTGTTCAAGGACTTGCGATAGTTTGACCAGGCCTTTAGGCGTTAGCAGAACCTGAACAGTGATTTTTGAAGTTCCATCTGACCTGATAACTTCTGTTACTTTGTGCTCAAGCAGACCTGCCTGTATTTTTGCCTGATAGGCTGCCCATGGCCCATTGCAACATGACTCCTGTTTCGGGTTTGTTTTTAATACGAAAGGGAGATTTTTTATTTGAAGACGCTGCCATCTAAGAAATTTTCCCTCTCATGCTTGTCCCAATAAACAGTAATATGCAAGCGGCCACCCGGAGAATCATTCAAGGCATGAGCAAGACAGAGCCTCACTCCCCTAACCTTGACGGTGGGCATTGATAAACTTATCTCAAACCTCCGATAATCTTGCCAGTCATACGGTCAATAACTGTGCCATCTAATTTCCGTTTATACCGACGCTGCATAGGCCACTTGAACTTCTGGATAGTGCCGGGTCTGCACGGCGTACCTTGCCACTAGCTGTCTCTATCTCATAAATTCACCCATCCTTATCAAGACATTCTTGCATATCCAGCCAGCGTGTAAAATTTCTGCAATATCTAGCAAACGTGCTAGGTCTATTTCTGATAGAAGTTAAAGTGTAATTAGCCGTGGTGCCAGCTTTTTCCAGATTTCTAGCCCGCGCCCCATAAGTCATTCTGGTGGTTAAATACCAATAAAAATTTTCGGACCAAAATCAGGTTCAATGCCAATCGGACGGCGACCAGAGTTTCCCTTGGCAATTTTCACCGATTCCGGTTTTGGTACTCAGCGTCCCATAGAAATATTCTATATTAACAGTTTGCTTTAATATTATCTTTTCAAAAAATGACTGGGCCAATGGTCGCGAGTGAATAATGCCTAAACTTTCAATACCCCCAGCCTAAAACATAAGAAAAAACTTAAAATTATAAAAAACATTAAAATTCAGTATCTTGCTTCTTTTTTTGAATTTTATATTCAGAGAATTATTATGTAAAAATTAATTTCAATTCATTGAATTTATTCGTTTTTTTAATATGGCGCGCAGGGCGCTTTACAATGGTGAAAACCGCAATAAGCAAATTCTGTACCAACGTGGTAGAAATCATCAAAAAGAACATATTATCAGATATATTTCAATTATTTAAAACAATTATTTAATATTATGCATGAGATATTTTGTCAAAAATAATCCGGCTGTTGATATCAAAACATTTAAAAAGCCGAAAGATGCAAAACAGGCGAATCGCCCTTGGACAGATCAAGAGCGAGAAAATGTTCTTGCCGCTTTGTCTACCCATATGACGGTTCCATTCCATCTTATGATGTTTTGCGGCCTTGATATTAAAGACGCGCTGCTATTGCCTCGATCAGCAATAAAGGACAACTTTATTGATATCCTTCTCAGCCAGTTTAATATCAGATTGCAGCTTGGGATCAGATCCTTTCACAGGAGAAGCGTTATTATTAAAACCTATTTTCTGCACATAGAGGAGAATCTGTGCGCTCAGACGATAAAAAGGTTGCGAATTGTCATCCTCTGGCGGGGTAATGTCTGAACACCTGGCAGGCGATTGAGCGCAATTACTGCCCCTGCGGATCCATTAGCATCAGTCCAGCGATTTGAGTGAGCCGTTTTCAAGCTCCATAACGCTGATACACGCGAGATTGATTGGTATCAGAGAGCTTACGCGGCTTTGCACCGGGCAGCACGGGATAGCTATTGCCGCGCATTTCAATGCTGCAGGTGATGAAATGCCAGAAATCAAATGTCGTCTGATCATAGTTTGGATCATCATTTAAAATTCTGTAAAGCGCATGTTCAGGAAATGGACGAGCAACCCCATCAGAATCTCTTTTATAAGTCATGATTGCTAGGGAGGCGATCGTTTCAGAAAGCAATGAAATACATCGCCATGCGGTCGACAAGCCAAGAATTGTTCTATCATTAACTAAATCTCCTGGACCAGGAAAAGACCGTTCCACATCTTTTTCAAAATTTTCACATGCTACCTCTAAGCGATACAAAATAGGAATCTATAGTGCCGTTAAGGCAGCTTGTCACATTTGCTGTGTTCTTTCACCAGCGCTTCCGGCTTGAATTAAAGCGAGGCAGAGTCACCGGAATATCAAGTTCTGGCTGTGCAGAGAACCACCACATAAGAGCTGATAAAGATGAAAGCTCAAGTCCACCAAAACAATGCTTGCCGACTAAAATCTTTTCAAGATTTTGAAGATACAGGTCCTATGCAAGGATCCCAGCCAAAAGGCTTTCCATTATCATCAATACCGTCAATAGGAAGCCAGCGAATGAATTGCTCGGTCCATAGATTTAAATGATAATTCTTGAGCTGCTTCTCCAGTCTGGGAACTGATTTTCCCGTCTTGTATTCGCCCGCATGGCATCAATTTTTTTGACACGCCAAGATTAGGATTAGCTTTTTTCCCAAACTTCTTCTGATAACCAGTCATTAATCTGGCCCTGCTGCATAAATTACAACAAGCGTTTCAGGGTCTTTGATAGTCTCATCAAGTATTTTCTGACGTTCGTCTCATACTTCTTCACCATAAGTACCCTTTTTACCAGCGGTCGAAATCAAGAATTCAAGGGGCTGACGACGTGCATCTTCAGAATCATAGATAAACTGATAAAGATCTCCAGAAACCCATTCGGGTAATTTATCACCGATTAAACCTGAGGCTGAAAATCCATGTTTTTCTTCCGGTTTTCCAGATAATAACTTAAAGCTAACATTTATCTTTTTGTAATAATTCACTGATTTTAATGAATCTAATTCCTTTTCCAAGCTTGGTGAATTAATAGTCATTGTGGATGCTTGACTAAATACAAGTCTTGCCATGACCTCATGGCTGGCAATCGCCTAAACTTCACCACCAAGTTCCGCATCTCCAAGTAAAACCAGCAGTGCGATATCAGCGGCGAGCTCATTTTTCGCGGCACCCATACATAACAGGCCGATAACGCCGCATACTATCGAGATACTTCCAGCCAAATATATTGTAAAAAACCTATTAGTGATTCCTCTGGTAGAGAACCATCTTTTGAAGTGCTGTAGGTTTAGCTCTGCCAAAAAGATCACCAATATTACTACCTGCTGCGCGTGCAGCAAAAATTCTTTGTTGTTCAGGCGGGTTAAGTCCAAATTTGTCTTCTGCTGAAATCAACTGTCTCTCAAGACGATCAGCAATATAGTGTATTGCCACGCTGCAAATCGCGCTGGCCGAATATCTTGAAACAGGACATGCGCTTAATCCTATTGACTGGGCCGGCATTGAGTTGCTCAAGGATATGCAAGGCCGTTATATCGTTGGCAATCCGCAGGGAACAATTGCTTCCTTGGTGCACAGATTTTTGACCAGCGGATAGGCGAATTGAGGCCAGCTTTCAGAATGATGATTTCGTGTGCAAGGAGATCACGATACTTGCTGAAGAGCGTCTGGCATTAGCTATTTATCGTCCGGAATCCTTTGTATCCGGTAATCTAAAACCAGCTGTGCTCGCAAATTCACTCAAATAAATAATTCTGAATATGCCAAAGTGGCGGGATTATCCTGCCACATGTCCAACAGCATAAATTAAAAGAATCCATTAGGATAAACACTCATGCTTCTGCCTGTTATTGAGGAAAAGGTTTGGTATCCCGCAGTATCTCTTGAAGAGGTGCGAAAGCATCTGGATGTGTACGATTTTAATGATGACGATATGTGTACGATTTTAATGATGACGATATGTGTACGATTTTAATGATGACGATATGTGTACGATTTTAATGATGACGATATGTGTACGATTTTAATGATGACGATATGTGTACGATTTTAATGATGACGCTGAAAAGATTATGTCTTTTATTCCAGCAGCTACTAATCATCTTGAAAAGACACTGGTATTGATAGGCTGGGTGGTATCACCATCGCTAGTGAATCTGACGAGATCGCGCATGATTTAGGTTATTTGAAAATGCCTTCTGTTCTTAGATTTAAGGCAAGAATAGCGTACAAATGTACTATATTAATAAGTAAAGGATTTTGAATTGGTATTCTTCTCCACTTTTGATGAGGGGTATCAAAAACACTTCAGCTTATAGGCTACAAGAATGGGTCCGGTTACAGGCATTCTTACAGTTTTAATTTTGGGGAATATTTCATCTTTTACTGTAATTTCTACTGCTATAGTTTTAAGAAATCGATAGAAAATCTCTTTGTAAAATCGACAACCAGTTTTGATTTTGTGGAAAATGTTTGACTGTTATATACCAAACAGGTCATTGATAGTCAGCACACGGTGCACAGTCATGATTGTGCGGGTTTCAAGTTTTATAAGCGCATGCGGGTTGAGTTTTTCAATTTCAACTATTTTGCCATCGCGCTTATACAGTATACCGAGTATGGCTTCTAAATATCCGCTTTCACTGGTCTTGAACTGGATAACCACCGAATCACCAATGCGAGCAGGGCGGCCAGGGTGAAGTATCAGAAGATCAGCAGCTTTATGAAGTGGCTGCATGGAATCGCCTTCAACATAAAGTCCGTAAACGTTTTTCGCAGTAGCAATAGCAGGCGGGCGACGGACATAGTTAATGACAGTTGCTTCCAATTGGAAGGCCCCGTGTGTATGGTTGCCGGCGGCAACGCCCAGTATGGGAATGTCAAGTAACATGGTATTGGTGATTGGTATCTCGACATTATTGGCTGTACTAATATTACTGATCGGCACTGTTGATGTCTGACCACCGTCGCCATTGCCTATTAGCAGCCACTCCAGTGTGGTTTGTAACACGGGTGCTAACTTTGAAAGCGTTGTAATGGTGGGTGTATTGCCGCGTTCAAAAACTTTGCGTAAAGTCTCTCGTCCCAGTCCTGCTTTTTCGCAGGCACCAGTCATTGTGAGTTGTAATTCATCCAGACGATTCCGGATACGATTAAGTATATTTTTTGACATAATTGTGTATATATGTACCTGTGTTAATTTTTAACAAACGTAAAAAAGTACTTATGTATATATCATGTAATGCATGCCTTTATTAAAACTAATCATTTAGGTTTCATCTAGCTGTGCTAAAGAAAGTTCTGATTGATATCCGCAAGGCCAGATCATTCTGGCGCAATTATCCGCTTATCGATGAATTGACACAAGCACACCACATCCCCAAAGAGCAAGAGGGATAGGCTCTGAGGCCTTTGCCGAACATATCGTTAAGCAGAACTCT
>QENA01000015.1 GCA_003331045.1 Candidatus Tokpelaia sp. JSC189 | reverse complement strand
ATACGCTCTAAGGCTGTTATGTTTTCTGGATGTTTAAGACTAGGGCTGCTTGAGTCGCGTTAATAGGCAACCAAGGTCTGAGCCCTGTATTGGTTGTAGGCGCTGCCGGGGCTAATTCTTTTTCGCATAAAGCGCATTGGCTGAGAGTTCAATCTTCTCTTGCAGTACTAAAAAATCTTATGTGAGATATCAAGTGATTCTCATAGTTCGCTGAACTTCTTGAAACAATGTGCTGCATGATTACAAATTATGGCGATCATCCTAATTCATAAGATAAAAATACATCGTCTGATTTTTTAAATTCCGCTTCCGATAGTAGAGCTGGTCAAGCAATTGCTTGACCTTGGCTGATCGACCACAATCTGTCTGTCATTGCCGATATAAACCAAATAATTATGGATGTAGCGGATCTTGCTAAAAAACATTTCGATATATTCACCAAGCAAAATATCTGACCAGTACATTTAGACAAGCTAGATGCGGATATTGCTCAACCGATACAATCAATATGCCCGAAACGCTAGATAATGGACATTAGATTCCAGTGAATCTCGTAGTTGATCAGATAATTACAATCCTGAAGATTCTGACGTTCCAGAATAAAGCTGTACCGATTAAGAATTCCAGTTCCACAGATTCCATCCGGCAGAATCAGATGTTCTTTCTTTTGGTATCGGGAGACATTAATTCAGAACAGATTAAAAATCATAGCACTTTGTCAATGCTATTCCAAGAGTATCCTAACTTGGAACCATACTCGTATGGATATATGAAATTTCAAGAATGCAAGCGTCAATTTATTATGAAGATACTTTACCATATCAGCAAAAGCCCTGAAGATAATAATTTTCGGGGTTTTGGCATCTAAGAAGCTCAGCAATTCTTGGCAGCAATGGTATTTTTCAGGATACTACAATTTGGCACTAATCCCAACCTATACTTTATGGCTGGGTCAACAACTCTGAGTATTTCATTTTCGAGGCAATCGTTATAGCCGGAAAGGCAGCCGATAATCTCATATCGTCTAGCTCCGCAGCAGAAAAATTTACCATCTGCTTTCCACAGATTCAAGACTATTTCAGGCATTAATGAACACGGAGCAGCGCCTTTATCAACGTTCCCGCTTGATCTTACCTTGGCGCAACTATTACAATTATATCAGTTAAAGTTGTCTGCATCCTCTTGAAGACCGAATAAAAAATTCAGGAGAAAATCTAAATTTATCTCGATATTGCCTGCATTGTCCTTATTCATGCCACATGAAATCATTAAGTAAAGAATTTAGGAAAATTTATACAAGAGATAGAGGAAACGAAAACAGGATGATATCTCTCTGCCGTCTTACACAGCAGTATAGCGCTGCTTCTTTTGTCTGGTACCTGCTAGATAGCCTTCTTGTTTGGCTGTGTTCTGAGTTTTTCAGTCATGCCATAACAACAAACCAGAATCATCTTCAAACATACCAGCCTTTCAGGAAATTCGGACAGACAAACGCTGATAAACAGGCGATTTTCGCCTCGGCAGAAATGAAAACTACTGTTTCAGGCAAGAGCGTATTTCATTTCCTCATGCCTACTTCAAAATCGATTCCTCATATCATCCCTTGTCTTATGACATTGCCTATTTCAGACAACAAGATTGTTTTTCCAGCGATAATGGATTCGATATCGCAGCAAGCACCACCTTTTATTCTGCCGCGATAGCACTATTTTTCCTACGGAGCATCGAATACACTCAGATAAGTTTCAGACAAAATAAATTCCGGATTAAGATTTTATGCGTACACCCCGCTGGCTTGTTATTTTTTACAGTATTATTCTGATTGCAGGCGTTCTGATTGCACTCCCTAATCTGTTTACACCCGAGCAACTAAAGAAATATGTACCTTTCCTGCCTGATACACGCGTGACACTTGGGCTTGATCTGCGCGGTGGTTCCTCTCTCCAGCTTGAAATTGATACTGATACTCTGAAACGGGACCGGTTGCGCAACCTACTTAACAGTGTACGCCTTAGTTTAAGGACAGAGCAGATACAGCCACGGTCTGTTCGAATCGTTAAAGATACCGTTGTTGTTACCATTCCTGACGAAACCGAGCGGCAAAAAGCCGCAAAAACATTTGAAAGCCTGATTTCACCAGTTTCAAAGGGCGTTTTTTCAACTCCACTCAATGACCTTGCAATTACACAAGATAATGAATCTATACATATTACCCTGACAGATTCCGCCATTAATTATCATATCAACAATGCTATTACACAAAGTCTTGAAATTATCCGCCAGCGCGTTGATAAGGTAGGGGTTACGGAACCATCCATTCAGAAAGTGGGGCAAAAACGTATTCAGGTTCAACTGCCTGGCCTGAAAGACCCAACACAATTGCGTACCCTGCTCGGTACAACAGCCAAAATGACTTTTCACCTGGTTCGCTCCGACGTTGATATTAACAATCCGCCGCCGGGCGTTTCTGTTTTACCAAGCTATAAAGAGCATTCTATGGAGCATTATGCTATCGAAGACAAGGTTTCTCTTGATGGTGCTTTTCTGGAAAATGCTCAATCCGCCTATGAACAGAGTACAAATCGGCCAATGATTACCTTTGTATTCAATAGCCAAGGGGCGAAGGAATTTGCGAAGATCACACGGGAAAATCTTGGTCGGTCTTTTGCTATTGTTCTTGACAACAAAGTGCTAACAGCCCCGGTTATCCAATCTGTGATTCCCAACGGCAGAGGTCAAATTACGGGGCAGTTTACCTCCAGCGAAACAGTAACACTTGCAGCATTATTGAGAGCTGGTGCTCTTCCTGCTCCACTGAAGATCATAGAAGAACGAACTGTAGGCCCCGAGCTCGGTGCCGATTCTATTAAAATGGGGCTTTATACTGGTGTTATTGGCTTTATTCTTGTTGCTGTTTTTATTTTCCTGCTTTACGGGCTATGGGGCATTATAGCCGACCTTGCACTAGCATTGCATACGATATTGACATTCTCAGCCCTTAGTCTGCTTGGCGCGACCCTGACATTACCGGGAATTGCGGGCATTATTCTTGGTATTGGTATCGCTGTTGACGCCAATATTTTGATCAACGAGCGCATACGAGAAGAAAGCCGTAAGGGCGTTGGTGCATTTGCCGCCCTTGATCGCGGTTTCAGGCGTGCCTTTTCCACGATTGTTGATTCTAATATTACAATCGTCATTGCTACGGCTTTGCTGTGGTACTTCGGTACTGGTCCTGTGCGGGGATTCGCCCTCACAATGCTCCTCGGTATCGTTATTTCTCTGTTCACGGATGTTACGATTGTCCACATCATAATGAACTGGGTTGTGCGAAGATGGAAAATGAAAGTGCTAAAGATCCAGCCTTTCTTGAATTTTATTCCGCAACATACCAATTTTTGCTTCATGAATGCCCGTTTCATTGGTATTATGGTTTCCATTCTGTTATCTGTTAGCTCGATCTTTCTATTCTTCAAACCGGGCCTCAACTATGGCATTGATTTCAAGGGCGGTATCCAGCTTGAGGTCAATACAAAAGAAGCGATTGATCTTAGCACGTTGCGTTCAACATTATCCAGCCTCCAGCTGGGTGAAATTGCACTACAGAATCTTGGCAACGACAATACGATCATGATCCGTGTGCAGCGTCAGACAGGCGATGAGAATACTCAAACTGCAGCTGTTATACGTATCAAAGAAGCAGTCCAAAAACTTTATCCTGACTCTAATTTTCCGCGGACAGAGATGGTTGGTCCTCAAATTTCCGGTGAGCTTACAAAAAACGGTTTCAAGGCTGTCTTTTTTGCAAGCATTGCTATGACATTTTATGTTTGGATGCGATTTGAATGGTTTTTTGCTGTTGGTGCCATTGTAACGCTAATTCTTGATACCACAAAGATGATTGGCATCATCGTATTATTTCAGTTCGATTTCAACCTGACAGCTATTGCTGCACTCATGACAATTGTCGGTTACTCTGTTAATGACAAGATCGTTGTGTACGACCGCATGCGCGAAAACCTTCATCTGTTCAGGAAAACATCTTTGCGTGGAATTATTGATATGTCGATCAATCAAGTGTTGATACGGTGTATCTTCACATCCATGACTACTGTACTTGCTATGCTGCCCATGGCAAATTGGGGTGGTAATACTGTGCATAATTTTGCGTTGCCTATTGTTATCGGCGTTATAGTTGCAACATCGTCATCAATTTTTATTGCGGCTCCTATTCTGCTTTTTCTTGGCAACTGGTGGAAACAGCACTGTAGACAAAAAGATGAAAAATGCCTGCAGCAAGCAAATTTTGAAACAAAAAAATGAGGAAATAAGACATGAAAGAAAAACCAGTGCGGATTTCAAAAAACTAAAAAGAACCATAATGGTCACAGAATAGATTTCTGGAATTATTGAACGATCAACGAGAAAGTGATACCGCAAAATGGCACACGAGACCCCTCTTATTACAGCGATCGTCATGGGCCTTTGTCTTGCTTTTTTATTTGGTGCGATTGCCAATCGCTTGCGGATTTCACCATTGGTGGGCTATCTTCTTGCTGGTGTCATTGCAGGGCCCAATACCCCAGGTTTTCATGCCGATGCCGGGCTGACAAACCAGTTGGCTGAAATCGGTGTTATCCTGCTTATGTTTGGTGTGGGGTTACATTTTTCCATGAAGGATCTTCTTTCCGTGCGCGCAATTGCAGTACCCGGAGCCATTGTACAAATGGTAACCGCAACATTTCTTGGTACATGCCTTGGCCTTATCATGGGCTGGAATATCAGCAATGGCTTAACTTTTGGCCTTGCTCTATCAACAGCAAGCACTGTTGTCCTATTGCGCGCCATGCAGGAAAGACGGCTGATTGAAACCAAGCGTGGCCGCATTGCGGTAGGCTGGCTGATTGTTGAAGACATGGCAATGGTATTCGCGCTTGTATTGCTGCCATCTCTAGCAAGCATTTCCGGAGCAACAGAGGCAGCACCAGTCGACCCCATTGCAATATGGTTTAACTTTGGTATTACGGGTATCATCGGCCTGACAATTACAAAGGTTATCCTTTTTATAGCAACGATGATGGTTATCGGGCGGCGGCTTATTCCCCTGCTGTTGAAGATTATTGCCCAGACCGGCTCGCGTGAACTTTTCAGCCTTTCAGTTTTGGCCATTGCACTGGGTGTTGCTTTCGGTGCAGCTCACCTTTTTGGGGTATCTCTTGCCCTTGGAGCCTTCTTTGCTGGAATGATTATGAGCGAATCGGAATTGTGCCACCGTGCAGCAGAAGAAACATTGCCGCTGCGTGATGCTTTTGCTGTTTTGTTCTTTGTTTCGGTCGGCATGCTTTTTGAACCTATGAAGGTTATTCATAACTTCATTCCACTGTTTGCGACGCTGCTGATTATCATTTTTGGAAAATCTCTTGCAGCTTTTCTGATTGTACGGGCTTTTCGCCATCCTATAGGCACGTCTCTCACTATCTCAGCAAGCCTTGCGCAAATCGGAGAATTTTCATTTATTCTTGCGGGTTTTGGCAATACACTCGGGATCCTGAATGATGACGCGCGTGACCTTATCCTTGGCGGCGCTATTCTATCCATCTTGCTTAATCCGCTTGTTTTTGTTGCTGTAGAAAAAGTCAAGCAGAAATTCGAATGCGCGCTTATTGAAGAGAAGGTGGATAATGCGGTTATTGAGAGCATACCGAAGCATACCGAAGAACAGCTATTCAAGAGTAGTAAAACTGGACATACGGTTATTATCGGTTTCAGCCGAGTAGGACAACTTGTTACTGCAAAACTAGGTAAAATCAACATACCCGTTGTCATTATTGAAGATGTGGGACGAAATGCCGAGAAAGCACGCAATGCGAACCTCGAAACCATTACCGGCAATGCTGTCTATGAAGACATACTGGATGCAGCCAACATTGCCCATGCCCTCAAACTTGTCCTAACCATAAGCAATACCTTTGAAGCAGGCCGAATTGTATCCATTGCCAGAAACCGGAACAGTGATATTCACATTGTTGCCCATGCGCTATCAGAATCGGAAGGTAAATATCTTTCTGATCTTGGTGTCGATACTATCGTAGCAGATGACCAGCAAATTGCAAACGGCATTATCGGTCATTTGGTTGGCATACAAACGGTCCCTCGCGAAAAGGACACTGATACAATAGGACCGATTCTCTTCGTTGAAGAAGAAAGAGCAGTCCTCTCATGATAAAGAAATATATATGGCCGCTTATCGGTACTATTGCCACATTGATATCAGTCCGTATTCTCTATATAAAACTTTGGAAGATCTCGTTTCATGATGTTATACTACGGGTCAATGATTTGAATTTTTATCACTGGATACTCGCGATTTTTTCCGCGTTTATTGCTTATGCTGCTTTGGCTGGGTATGACCGTATTGCACTAAGCCATCTTGGCAAAAAAATATCATGGGTTTTTATCACTATTTGTTCCTTTACGACCTATGCACTATCTCATAATATTGGAGCTTCAGTTTTTTCAGGAGCAGTGATACGTTACCGTGCTTACAGTATGAAAGGACTTACAGGCTCTGAAATTGCAGTTCTTATTGGTTTCTGCTCATTCACCTTTGCAGTTGGTTCTATTTTGCTTTCAGGCATTGTGTTAGTTATTCGTCCTGAGCTGATAGAGCTTGTGCATAATGATATCCCTAAAGGAGTTGCTGTCGTAATTGGCAGCCTGATGCTTGGTTTTGTCAGCCTTTATATCTTCAGCAGCTGGATACAGCTACCTCCGCTAAAAATCGGTTCAAAATTTCAGATTGCCTACCCAAAACTAAATATTGTTATGCAGCAGCTTGTCATCGGTCCACTGGAACTACTAGGGGCCGTTGGTATTATTTACGCTGTCCTGCCGGAAGCGGGCAATCCCGACTTTATTGCTGTCCTTGGAGTTTTTTTGGCTTCATTCACGGTAACCCTACTATCAAATGCACCCGCCGGAGGGATTGGCGTTCTCGAAGCTGTATTCATTGCGGGAATGCCGCAGATGAATCCGGCAGATGTTATTGCTGCACTTATCGTTTTCCGTCTGTTTTATCTGATTATCCCACTCATTATATCAATATTTTTTATTGTTTTTTTTGAAATTATGCACTGGCGTAACCGCCGCAGCTCACACAGAAAAACAACAAACATGCACCATTTAATATAAATGGCATAATATAGTATTTATAAATAGGAATGTCCTGTTGTTTTTGTCCGTACAATCTCAATACCGACAGCTCTTGGTTCAAGATCAAGTTTCTCTACTCGTACCATAACACGCCGCACCCGCGGGTAACTGAGAATGAATGCTGCGATTTGTTCTGCAAGGGTTTCAATAAGATCAATATGGCCAAACACTACCAGACTGCGTATCCCATCAAGAATAAGATCATAGGAAAATATATGGCTCATATTTTCAGGGTTAATTGAAATACGTGCAACATCAACTGCCACATTAAAACAGACTCTCTGCTTTTTCTTATGCTCATAGTCATAGGCACCAATATGCAGGAACAGTTTAAAATCTGAAACCAAAATACGATCTGTTCCCATATCTACTTCTACTTTATCTATAGCCATCTCCCGATCGACTGGAATCAACAAGCGAACCAGCTGCATGTTTTTCTTTAGATCATCCTTGTCTAGACGAGCCATACGCATAACAGAAAACCCAATAATATCAGCATGATAAGGTAAAATCCTTGGAATATCAGGGGGCTCTAGCGTACCACCAAGACCTGCAGCTAATTCCAAACGCCTTGCTTCTTCAACAAATTTTCCGATCTCAGCCACCATATATTGCCGGGTTAAGCGTTCTGAATTTCTGCAATAGTTCTCCAGCATCACACCATAGAGCCTTGCATTTGCTGCCTGCTGTAAAAGTAGGTACCAATCTGCCGGTGTAGTTTTATCGGTATCGATCAGTAAAATCGTCTTCTGCTTACGAGCAAACTGTTTCAGCTTGCTCCAATCCAGTTCTTTCTCGATTTTTTCTGTCTTTACCCGTAAAAAATCAATTCGGGGTAAAGCCAAATAATTAGTATGAAAATCAAAAAATGGAATCCCAATAGTCAATGACAGTTGTGCTTTGCCGCCAAGTGCATGAAAAATTCTTTCAAGCCCCTGTAATCCTTGTCTATCATCTACTGTAATATCCAGTATGTCAAAACCGTTCTCAATCCCGATCACTACATCCTGCAGATTACGGATATTGAGTAGAAGCCTTGTCATGGTTTTACCCTTTAATTCTCTATACTATCGTGATGATAAAATGGATATGATAAGGTTGAGTCACTTTTCAGCTGATCCGAAATCTTATCAGGTAAGCGGCGTAATACGTACCTTACTGATATTGCGGCGCTCCATTTCCATCACTTCAAACTGAAAACCATCAGCTTTAAAAATCTCACCTGTTACAGGAATATGGCCGAAGTGCCAAAGCATATAACCGGCTAGCGTGGTATAACGGTCATTATCATCAACCAAGTCTCGATCAAGCAAACTACCAAGACTCCGTATATCCGCATAACCTTCAACAATCAAGCTGTCATCTTCACCGGGTTCGACAATAACGGATTCCTCATCATCGGGGAAATCGCCCGCAATCGCTTCTAGAATATCAATCGGTGTTACAATACCTTCAAAAGAACCGTGTTCATCGACCACGACAGCAACTTGCATAGGCGAATGGCGCAGTTGCTCCATCATCCTTAGAACACTGATATTTTCATGAACAACTAGTGGTTGGCGGATGACACTTTTCCAGTCAAGGTTTTTGCCTTCAGCGATATTTAGGAGCAGTTCCTTGGTAAAAGCAACTCCAACAAATTCATCAATCTTGTTATATGCCAAGACAATACGGCTATGCTTGAAAGCTCGCAACTCCTTGCGGATTTCATCTTCATTGCCTGATGGATCAAGCCACTCAACCTCATAACGCGGCGACATGATTGAGCGGACAGGTCGGTCAGCAAGATCAAGCACACTGCGAATCATTTGTTTTTCTTCAGGGCGGAAAACCTCCGCTGCAGCTGTCTGTTCAGCAATAACATCGACGGTATCAGACAATGTTCCTTCAGCACGGCCACCGCCTAATAGGCGTAGAACAGCAACAGCTGTGCGCGAGCGCAGGTTATTTGTTGTGACTAGTTTTTCCCGATTACGGCGGCTGACCTGGTTGAATGTCTCAATAACAATTGAAAAACCAATAGCAGCATACAGGTACCCCTTAGGAATATTAAAACCAAACCCTTCTACCACTAGGCTGAAACCGATCATCATCAAAAAGCCAAGGCAAAGGACAACAATAGTGGGATGCCGGCTGACAAAATTCATAAGTGGGGTTGATGCAAGCATCATGACTCCCATGGCAACGATCATCGCGATCATCATAACCGAAACATCCTGCACCATACCAACAGCTGTAATAATACTATCAAGAGAAAAAACAGCATCAAGAACAACGATCTGGGCAATCAATTGCCAGAACATCACACGCGTAGCACTGGCTTCGTGCACTTCCCCCACCCCCTCAAGTCTTTCATGCAGTTCCATCGTTCCCTTGGCAAGCAGAAATATGCCGCCAGAAATCACGATAATATCCCGGCCCGTCCCTACCCAGCCTATAATAGTAAAGAGAGGTCTTGTCAGCGTAGCTACCGAACTTATTAGGCCAAGGAGAACTAAGCGCATTAGAAGTGCACAAGTTAGCCCAGTAATACGAGCTCTCTGCCGCTCATAAAGTGGTAGCTTTTCCACAAGAATAGCAATAAATATAAGGTTATCTATTCCCAGAACAATCTCAAGCAGAACCAGTGTTAGAAGTCCTATCCAGACGTTGGGATCAGCGAGCCATTCCATGGAATGTCTTAATATCCTTTAACGGTTTTCAATACTAAAAAATTTTGTTATACAATAGCGTTGGCAGATCCTAAAATACGGCCCTTAGTCAAAGAATATGATAAAAGCGGCGCTAGGGGCCACACGATAACATGACGGATATCCCAATTTTCGCAAAGCATTAGCTCCGTTCAGTCTTTATCCTTTTCAATTTCCATGAACCATTAACCTTATAGGTGCTATAAGATATAGTATTTTAATGCTATAGTGAAATGCTTTCACAAAAAGCTAAACCACCGAATGAAAAAGCCTCTCAACGCATATCAGCAATAATATTCAAAATTTCCCTAAATAATTATTAGATCTAGACAGATACGTCAATGACTGTTACAGTATATGTTGTGGATAGCTTATTTAGAATTGTTTTCGTGATCGGGTGATTAGCTCAGTTGGTAGAGCAGCTGACTCTTAATCAGCGGGTCGCAGGTTCGATTCCTGCATCACCCACCAAATTGAACTTAATATTTTTTGTTGTAATTTTAAATTGCACGATCTTCGATCTTGATCATCTCATTCATTATTCCGCTCATGCTACAATCTCCCCCCTGTGCGGTTCTATCTTGTGCGCCTTATCGGAAAAATCAGACCGAACAGATGCTTTCCTTCTCTTGGCTTTCAGCAAAGAAAGCGCCTCATCAAATCGAGAGCCAGGCAAATCAGACAGGGCAGAAATCCCAAAATAACCGCACAAACGCCTCATATCAGAACCCGTATCATCAATAAGATTATGCAACTCATTAAATTGCCTCTCATCAATCGGACTCATCTCCCGTATAACACTGGCCCCATCATCATCACTGCTCGACAAGCCCAAGGCAGCTTTGATCGTATAGCGCTGCAAATAGGTAATCGCTGAGCCCATAGCCTGAAGCGAATTCTGAAGCTTGTTGGAAACACAACCAATAGGTGCTATAAGCGTATACTTCTCAACATGCCCCTCTCTGTGCGATAGGCGGCACGTCACCCTGATCGTCTCACTGTCATTGCTCAGATCCCAATTATAAAAAAGTCCATATTTCGCCAAAATCGGAACAACAACACGCTCAATATCGTCAAGTCCCTCATATCTATAGCCATGCCCCTTCTTCGACTTCTGGATAATCGGAATCTCCTGCTTGGCCGCCGCCATCGCATTGTTGAAATCCTTCATCGCCTGACCTGCCTCAAAGCGTTCCTGCAAACACAAAAGCCTTTCAAAAGTCTCAGGTAATGCTCCAGAAACAAGCGCATGGTGTATCATCTCCATCGGAGTAATCCGATCAAAACTCTCCCTTGCTAAAAACCGCGAGCCCTTACAGGATGCATCAAAAACTTTAGGAATATCCCTCTCAG
>QENA01000014.1 GCA_003331045.1 Candidatus Tokpelaia sp. JSC189 | reverse complement strand
CGTCAGGGAACCACCCTCTACGTTTGTCCTACCGGTAAAGCCTGAAACGCTGCCCGTCAGTATGGTCGAGCCAGAGATATTCCGGATCTCGTGGATACCAGAACCAGTGCTCTTGAGATCGGAAGAAAGCAAATAATCAGAAGTGGTGTGATTAAAGACCAAATTTCCTTCTCCATTTCCGAAGAAAATGGATGGGGTCTTTAAACTCCCCGCATTCCTAGCAGATCCAGACGCTTCTCCACCAATGTTGATCGTTCCAATAGAACCTTTAGTACGGGTTAAAAATATTTGCTTTGATATGGAAACAGTGCTTCCATCCAAAATAGTCAAAGTCCCGAATCCAGAAGCAGAAACAAAAAGATCTTCGGTATTGAAGGATGAGCCGTTTCCAGTAATCATAATACTGCCGGAGCCAGTATACTCATCGTTTTGATTTTGCCCAATAATAACCCTTTTAGAAACGGATACGGCTCCACCATCTCTAATAAGCAGAGAACCATTTCCCAAAAGACCTATTCCCAGATCCTTTTTGAGGTTAAAAGAAGAGCCCATCCCAGAAACAAGAACATTTCCTGAAGAATTTTCATAGAAACTAATAAAAATATTAGATTTGCTGGAGAAATTAGCACCCTCTTTAATAGTCAATTCTCCGGAACCAGCATGGCCAATAGAAAAGGGGGAAGTGTTAGACCAAGAAGATCTTTCCCCGGTAAGTAAAACATTGCCGTTAGAACTGGGACCTAACCCAATCCCTCCTCCATGGCTAGAAACCTTTCCACCATCTTTAATTGTCATCTTCGACTTAGAATCATTAGCAATTTTAACTTTTCCATTTGAAAAAATGGATGATTCTCCAGTGAGAAGAATTTCGCCAAAACCAGATGAAATGTTTAATTCATCAACGCCAACACCAGAAGAAAAATCCCCTTCAACGAAGATAGATCCGCCATCTTTAACGGTTAGCACACCCTTTCCTAAGTTCCCAACGGTCAAATTATTTTTGCTGGTCCAAATTGATCCTTTTCCGGATACAACAGCCAAGCCAGTAGATCCTTTTTCAGCCCCTAAGTAACCATTAATATCTGATACGGCCCCGCCATTTTGAATTATCAGCTCCCCTTTGCCCTTCTGTCCAACGATAGCATTACCTTTATTATTCCAGGTTGATCCTTTACCGGATACAACAGCCATACCAGAGGAATCTGGTCCGTATCCTAGATAGGCAGTTTCACTAGATACGGCCCCGCCATTTTCAACTTGCAGTTCCCCTTCTCCCAGGTGTCCAATGAGCAGGTACTTGCTATTATTCCAGGTTGATCCTTCACCCGATACCAAAGCTGAGCCAGTAGATCCTTCTTCGTATGCTAGATAGGCATTTGCACTTGATACGGCCCCGCCATTTTCAACTTGCAGATCCCCTTTGCCCTTGTATCCAACGAGCAGGTCTTTGGTATTATTCCAGGTTGATCCCTTTCCGGTAATCAGAACTGAACCACTAGATCCTTTTTCAGCCCCTAAGTAACCATTAATATCTGATACGGCCCCGCCATTTTCAACCTTCAGGCTTCCCTTGCCCATATCACCAACATACAAATTGTCGTCAATATTCCAAACAGAGGAGTTTTCGATTCCAGGATGGACATCTCCCTTGATTTCAATATCTTGTGCCAAGATAACTTGTTTCATACATATAAAAAAAATTATCTTCAGAAGAAAAAAAATAAATAATTTTATCATTATGAATTTACCCAAAATCTCTTAGAGAGCTTATATTTTAATATACTTGAATTAGGAAGATTGTAAAAACTAAAATAGCCATAGAATTAAGTTTTTTGTGAAAATCATTATTATTTACGTATTCATTCGTTGTTTATCCCAGCTTTTGCAGAATTTCTCAAAGTGCCGTTCAGGGTTTCGTGGATTGATATTTTCTTTGGAAAGCCAAGCACGCCATTCTTGTTCCAGATAGTAGACATCCCATCTTGGAGCCGCCTTGCGTGCAGCTTTGTATGCCGTTGAAGGCAGGTGAAAGTCCCATTTTTTTTGTGGATTCGGGCCATCAAGGAACTGGACAGTCTCGCGAGAGGTGAATGTAACCGTGTCTGTACGAGTGTCAAAGGACACTAAATAGTCGGGGAGATGGTTGCTTTTTGCGAATGCCCGAATGGATTTTCGAAGTTTTTTTTCCTCGCCTTTCGAACCAGTTTTTTTGTGCAGGATTGAAACACTAACTTTCCACTCTTTCTGAGAACCACAGTGTTTTCGTGCTAGTTCGTAAAGGCGCTTGTCGATAGGCTTGCTCAGTCTGAAATAATCACGATTGAGGGTGAGCACTTCGTTGTGTTGAATAGCATTGAAGACCCAGTCGGAAAGAACAACCTCACACCAAAGGAGTCTTCCATCAAGGCCGTATTTTCGTTTAATTGCCGAGGCATCAATTAAACCAAATCCCTCTGTTTGCTCTTCATCCCCGGTAATGATGTTTGTCCGGATGACCGTTCCCTGTAGACGGTCAAGGGCGTTAATAAGCGCTTTATATTCACGACCAGATGTACTTCGATTTGTGAACATGAGCAGGTCGCGGCTGATGATGCGCACACGCTTGGATACCTTCTCACCAGCGCGTAGCTTTGCCATAACCTGGCTGATGCAGTAGATCAGAATATCCTTGTCATAAATCGTAGCCAAACCCTTCACGCTTGGTGTGATCTCAACCCAGTTTCCTTTGTGTTCATAGCGGCGTATCGCCGTTTCAGGCTTCTTGGAGAGCGAATAAAACGGATGCTCCATCATCGGCATAACGTCCTTTAAGACCGCATCCGCTACATCACAGACGAACAGATCATACTGAGGATAGCGATCTGGCATGAGAGTAACGTTTGCTGTAGCTTTTTCCTCTGATCTATCTGGAAACGTCATATCAGAGACTTCCTTCTTCTTACGCATCTATCCTACCATACGATTCGTGTTATTAGGCACCAAAGTTCGTGTTATTAAGCACCAAAGGGTGGCAAAGCCTGTTTTTCCTGCATCTATCCTACCATACGATTCGTGTTATTAGGCACCAAAGTTCGTGTTATTAAGCACCAAAGGGTGGCAAAGCCTGTTTTTCCTGCATCTATCCTACCATACGATTCGTGTTATTAGGCACCAAAGTTCGTGTTATTAAGCACCAAAGGGTGGCAAAGCCTGTTTTTCCTGCATCTATCCTACCATACGATTCGTGTTATTAGGCACCAAAGTTCGTGTTATTAGGCACCAAAGTTCGTGTTATTAGGCACCACTAATATAATTTTTCCTCTTTAAAATCAAATACTTATATGGTTAATTTTTGCCCTTAACACTATTTAACACTATTTAACACTCAGCGCGCGCGCGCGCGAGGTATAGCCATATTTTTCTGTGGATAATAACCTTTATATAAAGAAAAATATTTATAATTTCAATGACTTATAACTCTTATAGACATGTAGATAACTCATGTATAAAGTGTAGATAACCTGTGTATAATATATAAGAATATACGCATTTTCTAATGCAAAAAAGTGGATAACTTGTGTATATAGTGGCTATTTCAAGAAAATTTCTGTTATCTTTCAAAGGATTAATTCTAATTTATAAAAATGTGGATAAATCTGTGGAGAAATTAGTTTCTTTAAACTATTTCTGTCTTCTTAAACCATTGATAACCAATAATAATAATGTGAGCCTAAAAGGCTCTCTCCTTTATTTCCACAAGTCCATGGACTTGTGGACGATGCCCTTGAAATTCAAGGGCATCGGAGGACTTCTATGAACTGAGCCTTGAGGTCAAATTTTCAAAAACTTTGTTTTATTTGGATTGTTGTTTGGAAGATAATTCTTCAAGCAAAATCCACCATGCACAAGGTTGCTCTCCGGCCTTTTGGCCTGCGCGCTTTGCTTGCCGGATTAACACCAAAAGAAAAAACTGAATGGACTTCTCTCAAAAGCAGACGGGTGTGATCCACAATGCCTCTATATGGCTCATAGACGCGTCACAGAGCGGTTTTAGGGGTGAGATGAGAGTTTCCTACCTCGGATAATAGCAAGTATCACTCTGACCGAGAAAGGACATCTACGGCATCTACCGTATCCGGACATAGAATTATAATAAGAATATAAAACGTTTTATATAGGTTTTTAATAGGTATACTATAATTAAATTTTTCGAAAAGATTTAGAATACATTTACTATCTGAAGATAAAATAAATGGTCAAGAAATGCATATTATTTCGGATACGTTCATTATCCAAATAGTATCAGACATGGAAAATAGTCGATGGCAGTAATTTCTTTTATGACAACAAAAGGTGGTTCTGGAAAAACCACAGGTTCTATTCTCTTTTCCACCATACTTGCAGAGCAGGGCGCTTCGGTCTGCATGATCGATGCAGATCCTAATCAACCACTTGTTGGTTGGTCCACAGAAGCGCTTTATCCAAGCTCCTTGACGATTATCGGCGATGTTCATGAGGATAACATCCTCGATATGATCGAGGAGCAATCCGCAAAGCATATGTTTGTAGTTATCGACTTAGAAGGTTCTGCAAACTTATCGACTGGATATGCGCTGACCCAAAGCGATCTAATTCTGATTCCCCTACAGCCATCGAAACTCGATGCAAATGAAGCCGCCAAGACCTTAAAATTTATACTAAGGCAAGAGAAAAGCAGCGGTAAGACAATTTCCGCTCGGGCATTCTGGGCTCGCACGCAGGCTGCATACATTACGCGCAGCACTCACGATATCGGCTCACAATTTGAGGAGGCTGGAATCAGATTTCTGAAAACAAGCCTAATCGAAAGAGAAGCCTTTAGAGGAATCTTTAATTATGGAAGAACGCTTGAGAATCTGACCAATCAGCAGGTTCCATCACTCAAAAAAGCTAAAGAGAATGCCACATCGTTTACCAATGAAATCATCAGTTTGCTGAAGGAGAACCGAACATGAACACTCACAATATTCGCCTCGATTTGAACGAATTCAAACCGGAGGTCAAGAAAGCCGATCCCGTCGTGAAAACCTCTGTCGAAAAGATTGCTGAGATAACCGGATTTAAGACGCGACATGCGCCAAAATCCGATCACATTGAGCCATTAGCTGTCCAAAAAAATTCTTCTGTTGTCGCTCCAGATGTGTCGATTGTAGAAGTTTTGGGAGGGGAAGGAGAAGCACGTCGGCGTGGTCGAAAACGAACAACCAATCGAAATACCCCTTTTACGGTAAAACTAAAAATTGAAACAAACAATCAGATTTATGAGTTTGCTGATCGCCTCGAATGTAATGCAATTGCTGAGGTTTTAGAGCTCGCGCTTGGCGCACTCCAAAAAGAACTCGATGAGGGTATAGATCCTCGCGTTCGGGCAAACGAACAGGCGCAGTGCCAGGATCAGGTGAGGACAAACATGTTTGCATAGATTTTAGGTATTCAGGGTTGAGGCTCTTTTCGATCAAAAACACTGTGAAAAGATCGCGGAATGGAAAGGTGAGTGATGTATTGAATTATGATATATTATATTTAAATATAATTTTTAAAGGGAGGGAACAGTGCGGCCAACCCGATAAGATTAGAACAGTCACTTCAGGATGACTCATTGTAAGTGGGGAGTGTAAAGTACATCTGCCGCTTTCTTGACAGCGCCAACGCGTAGCGCGAATAAAATAGCCTAATCTTCCGATAATATCATTTAAGTACTGTACGAATAGTATTGGCTAATCAATTTAACTAGCCAAAATCTATAGGGTCAATTTAGATTGTAACTTTTATTTTTTGTCTATGGGTTATATGTATAGCCAAGTTAGGTATACCTAATTTGACTAACCAAGCTTGACCCACTTGGTATAGGATGCGATAGTAAGTATCGCATTTATAAGTGTCATCAATTATGCCTATCGTCTACCCAGCGAGATTGAAGCAAGACTTTCGGGTTTTGGGGCTCGCACTGTTCGAAGCCAATCGTGGATCACATTAATGACGCTTGAGGATTTTTATTTGTCCGAGCAACGTCTAGCGAACGTTTGCAGCGGAAAATCTGACACCTGAAATCATTGTAAAGCTTCTGGAAGATTAAATTTGAGGACGCTACAGCCTGCGAACCATCAATCCGCAAAACGAATACTCGTTTGCATGGTTGCATCGGTGAATCTGGAAACACAGGGTCGGCAATGATTGCATCATTAGGAATGGTGAATGCAACATAGATTGATTGGGGAATTTCATGAATAAAGCACGCCAAATGAAGATCGCCCGCATTTATATGCGCGTCAGTACGCAATCCCAAGGCCTTGATCGGCAAGAAAGCCTGATCATCAGCGCCCAGGATGCCGGTTACTACGTGGCCGGGGTTTACCGTGAGAAGGAATCCGGGGCGCGGGCAGATCGTCCGGAACTCTTGCGCATGATTTCCGACCTTCAACCTGGGGAAACTGTCGTGGCCGAGAAAATAGATCGGATTTCGCGCCTTCCTCTGGCGGAAGCTGAAAAGCTCGTCGCCTCCATCCGGGAGAAGGATGCACGTCTTTCGGTTCCAGGCGTTGTTGACCTCTCAGAATTGACCGCGGAAGCCAAGGGGGTTGCCAAGGTTGTTCTCGAGGCAATGCAAGACATGCTGCTGCGGATCGCTTTGCAAATTGCCCGAGACGATTACGAGGACCGACGCGAACGTCAGCGCCAGGGAGTAGAAATAGCAAAGGCGGCAGGACGCTATACGGGAAGGCCAAAAAACACTGAAACACATGATCGCATCCTTCTCCTGCGTAACGCCGGCGCAAGCATCTCTGAGACTGCCAGGCTTTCAAAATGCAGCCAAAGCCAAGTCAAGCGCGTGTGGGCCATTGCGAAGGCAGAAGGGCGGGTAAAGCCTAACACCTCCGGATCTTCCTGAATGTCGAAAGACTAAAAATCTAGATCACGGCTGGGTTCGGATTGATAACGCGCCCAAGCTGTCAGACAGCGCTACTTGCCGCAGATGCAATTATGCTACGCCTGCCCTAATCAGAAGGGTTCACCGTAGGATGTTTGATAAGCACCAGGGAACGTTGCATGTTCGCTCAGAAGCGATGCGCAACGTGCATGGTAGCTGTCTTGCCAGCTATCCAGCTATATTGTCTATGTGTCCCAGCGGCGTGATAAGCCGGCCTATACTTTCCCAAAACCTGCCTGCCAAATTGATAAGAAGGCCCCCAATAAGCAGCCATATTTCTAGCACTGCCGCCAATGCTATAGGATGGATGTCCGATTTGCGGATAGAAGACACGTGCGGCGTCAACCCCAAGGCAAACATAGCAGTGGTCAGCAGCCACTCGTCCAGGAACAAAAGATAAGGCATCAGGCCACCGATAGAATTCGTAAGGGTGGAATTCAGCCTCACGACAACCTGCGCGACTTCGTGTACGGTGGAGCCTAAATAAACGCCGTAGTTCTGCGGTGAAAACGTGATCCAATTCGTCTGCAAATTCCATTGATACAGCAGCGGATACAAAAACATAGAAAACGTACCAAAGAGCATGATAGCATCGATCACGACAGCGGAAAGCCCTATGGCAGCAATGTCTTGAAAGCTTAAGTGCAGACCAAACAAAACGATCCCTAACCGCAGAAGGCGATTCTTGGCAAAATTTACTCCCGTATCCGCCCATGCGTAGATGTATGGATACACCGTATTGCCAAGACACAACTCAAACATAATAGAGATCAGAAGCGGACTGAAACCATGGATGCCGGCTTAACAGCATGGCGACGATTTCCTCGAAAAACCCATTAGGATATTCTTTTTTATAAAAAAGCTTATTTAAATATAAAAAGCTGAGATTTCGCCTAGATTATATGCATCTATCCCTTGATGTGATGTGTTATTTCTATTCAAACCACGCGCTATGTCCATCAGTTTTTTCTTCCACAAGAGAGCATTTTAAATGCCACGCCCGGTAGACTATGTCGGACAGTTTAGCCCCTTTGGCAAAGGAATATCGAAGTCTTCTCCAGACTCAAACTGGCAATCCACGGCAAAGTCTAAATGTCACATGCACTGCGAACAAGTCCAATATCGCCTATTCACGGGCATTTTGAGTGCAGCATGAACGAGATTCTTAATGCTTGTGGATCTCGATTTCTTCCTTCATTGCAGCAACTTCATTCTCAACGTTTCTTAATTCCTCACCCATAGCTTCCGGATCAGCAATGCCGAAATAAGGAAGAGAAGGGTCTACGATACTCTCAGGTTTGGCTTCCAGTTTGGAGATCTGATCTATAACGTTTTGAGCTTGCTTGCGAAGGCTATCCTCATAATTTTTATAGCAAGCATAGGGACTGAACTGACTTATGCCGGAAATAAGTTTCCACTCAGCACATTTTTCTTTGAGTTCTGCCAAATGGGGTTCCAGAGCGGTTTCGAGTAATTTCCCTTTCTGCCTTGCCGCTGCGATGACTTCCTGATTCTTTGCAAGCTTTTCTGCGGCTGCTTTTTCTTTCCTTGCCTTTGCGTTTGCGATTTCGGCTGTTTTCGCCTTCTCTAAGGATTCAACCCGAACACGGGTAATTTGTTCAGAAAACTTTGCATTCTCCATGTCTTCCAGCTTCAGGCCAACCGTGTTGCGCTGAGGATCACTGATAATTTTCTGAAAATCCTTCCGGCACGCTGTTTTAAACGAACCGAGCATTTCTTTTGACATGTCTTTGTAGACATTGGTATCAAGCCCCGATATCATTCGGGCACATTCTTCTGTTCTCTTCGAGATGCTTAGAGGCATATCATCCTTTGAGAAGGCTACTTTCTCTCCAAGGAGAGTCAAAACCTCTTCATCCGAGATTTTTGGGGCAGACTTTTCACACGCAGACAGCGTTAGTGATGCTATGAGAATAGCGGAAACGGCAAGGGTTCTTTTTTTCATTTATAAACCATCATCCATAATTTCTGAGAATAGAGAAAATGCGAAAATTATTATATAATACCAACTGTTAATGAACACCATCGTTATTATAACTTTGCAGACAAAGAGAAAGTCTTAAAAACAATTCATGCAATGGATCTCTACCTTTTTTCAGAGCGTTATAACACTAGCTCTTGGATTAGATAGAGATTAGTAAAATTTTAGAAATTTCGTAAGATATTAATTTATTCAAGTTTTTTATCATGCATTCAGCTGCCATATCATGCCGCTTTTCATGTATATGGAACCAATTCCAAAAAAATGTCACGATTCGCCTATCTATTTCTCGCATAATTTGTCGCGAGACACTGCCAAAGGCAGGCCCAATCTTTTCAACTGGAATAGGCATTGCCTTATCTACCATCACACTTTTTAGACCAAGAAATTTATCTGCTTGTACAACAATGGCTGGCCTTGGTTTTCCATAATTACCCTGAACGGCAATTGTTACGACATCTCCTCGCTTCAAAATCATTCCTTGACTTTGAACAAATCTGTGAGAGCCATATCCATCATGGAAAAGATAAGGAGATCTTTTCCATCGGAGGCATTCACTTGTTCAACCTGTCTTACACACTCATCGGAAAATTCTTGGCGCCTGGCATCTGGAACCCAAACTTGAACCTGCCTGTATCCAGAAGCACGAAGACCAAGACGATGTTTCCGTGATCTCTCTGAACTGTTTTGCATATTCCATCTTTCCGTAGCTTTGAAAAACAAATTAGATGGCGAATTATTCTGCTGCTAGCAGCAGAATAATAGCGAAAAAAACGATACTTGCGCAAGTCCCAATCATAAGGAAGAAATCAACAGATCATCCCGAAAGCGAATACGCTACGACACGTGGAGGCATTACCAAATGTTATCCAAAAAAGTTGCTGAGAGATGGCAGGTTGTAAACTGGAAAACAGAACGAAATCACTTTGCCCTTAATTTTCCGAATTTTTTTGTTTTTGTTGTTTGAAAGGCATGAGTTCTTATTTGAGATTGGGTCTGGGGTTATAAGGTGAGGTGAGCACTATAAAACCCCTATAGACGCGATTTATGGATGATGAGGTAGGAAACTCTCATCTCACCCCTAAAACCGCTCTGTGACGCGTCTATGAGCCATATAGAGGCATTGTGGATCACACCCGTCTGCTTTTGAGAGAAGTCCATTCAGTTTTTCCACAGTTATATGAATAATTCTCCTGCTCATAGCTTTGGCTAAATAGTTTACATATTGTATATTTTTAGATGTTGTATATTTAAACATTTAAGGAAATTTCACTGAATGAGGATTTTTATGAAGAAGTCTTTTTTTGATACTGTTTCAAAAGTATCGATACTTTGTATGTTGTCCACTTTGAACATAGGGATCGTGAATGGTTATGCAAAACCTTCCCTGGAAAAAAATGGAGATATTGAGGGTATGAATCTTGTGCCCGGTGAAGGATCAACCTGGAATAATAAAGGTGATGCTGTCGTTGGATACGGGGGCAAAGGAGACTTGAAAGTTGAAAATGGCGAGACCATATCAAGTGAAACTGCCTATCTAGGATCCGATAAAGGTTCTGATGATATAGCTGTTGTGTCTGGTGAAGGATCAACCTGGAATATCAGCAAAGATACCTACGTTGGATACAAGGGCAGCGGAACGCTTCTAATTGAAAATGGCGGGGCCGTATCAAGTGAAACTGCCTATCTAGGATACCATGAAGATTCTATTGGCTCGGCCCTGGTATCGGGTGAAGGATCAACCTGGAATAATAAAGGTAATGCTGTCGTTGGACAGAAGGGCGGGGCACTACTGCTAATTGAAAATGGCGGGGCCGTATCAGATATTAATGGTTACTTAGGGGCTGAAAAAGGATCTACTGGCTTGGCTGTTGTGTCCGGTGAAGGATCAACCTGGAATAATAAAGGTAATGCTGTCGTTGGACAGAAGGGCAAAGGGATACTGCAAGTTGAAAATGGCGGGGCCGTATCAAGTGCAAATGGCCTTTATTTAGCCAATGCTAAAGGTTCTATTGGAACGATCAACATTGGTGGAGAAGCGTCTGGATCTGCTAGGAATGCGGGGAGTTTAAAGACCCCATCCATTTTCTTCGGAAATGGAGAAGGAAATTTGGTCTTTAATCACACCACTTCTGATTATTTGCTTTCTTCCGATCTCAAGAGCACTGGTTCTGGTACCCACGAGATCCGGAATATCTCTGGCTCGACCAGACTAACGGGCAGCGTTTCAGGCTTTACCGGTAGGACAAACGTAGAGGGTGGTTCCCTGACGATAGCTGGGCGTGATGTTCTTGGCGGCAGTGTTGATATATCAGGCGGCGCATCGTTAGATTTCGCGCCAACAGCAGCAGCCGTTTA
>QENA01000013.1 GCA_003331045.1 Candidatus Tokpelaia sp. JSC189 | reverse complement strand
ATCTTGTTAGTGCTTTGTGCGTGCGATCTGGATGAGCTTTAGTGGAAACAAAGATACATCAGTATTAAACGCCTGGGCGACATGTGCATATTGCTCTTTGTCAATCAATTCACACAACTTGGACGGATAACAAACGTCTCCTTGACTTAAATCAAAGCATAACTACATCAGAAAGTTTAGCCTCAACATAAAAGCGAATGATGGACAAGAAACGCGTTCACCATGCTAACAACTGGCGCGAAACATTCATGGCAAGGTGTAGATGAGGTTAAAACTCTCTATGACGAGCGTTTCTGGCGAATGTATTAAGAATTTTACCTCATTTTATGTGAAAATGCTTTTCCTTGGCAGGACATAATGGTATTTTAATTTCAGATTGCCCATAATTAGGATATCTGTGCTATTTTAAGTTGTGATTACATCACCCAAGCGCCGAAGAACACCTGCTAGCTTGGGACTCTACAAGACAAACAGTCACCACCAGTAATTTATAAGGCAGTGGCTGCAAGCAGTCAATTAAACTATCCAAATTGACATACGGAGATAACAAGATGAGGTAAAAGTGATTGAGAAAATTATTTCTCAATCACAAATGGGAACTCTTGAAATCTGCTAATACAGATAAGTTGACGATTGCTTTAACAAATCCGTAACCAAATCAGATGATTTTTTTTGAAATCATTTTATTTTACGATATTTTGCGCGCTTGTGATTTATGAAAATTTACCCTGAGTGAAGAAATAGCCATGAGCCATGCATTATTTTTAGATGCTAGCAACTCTAATGTGATTTATTGCTCACAATATTACGCGCTGTGCTGAAAGAGTTAGCCTTTCAGCTAGAAATGGAGACTGACAGCCAACCCATGCCAGAAGCAGCCATTCATACACTGAACAAAACAAACGAAAAAAGCATTGGCTCTTATCGTCAGCCTCCCCACAATATTCAGGCGGAACAAGCGCTTTTGGGAGCATTACTTATCAATAATAATGCTTTTGACCAGATCTCTGATTTTTTGAAACCGCGACATTTCTTTGAACCTCTGCATGCCAAAATTTATGAGGTGATTACAAAGCTTGTTGGTATGGGAAAGCTTGCCAATCCTGTAACATTGAAGCCATTTATCCCCGCCGACGAAAAAATCGCAGAGATGACGGTCTTCAATTATGTTATAAGATTGACGACAGAAGCTGTAACAGTTGTCAACGCTGTTGATTATGGACATATCGTCTATGATCTTTACACACGACGTTCCCTTATCAGCCTTGGTGAAGATATCGTCAACACAGCCTATCATTCTCCGGTTGACTTTGTTCCTAGCAAGCAGATTGAAGCTGCGGAGCAACAGCTGTTTCAGCTTGCGGAGAGAGGGCGCTATGGAAACGGTTTTGAAAATTTCAGTGAAATACTGAAAAAAGCCATTAATATGGCAGATGCAGCGCGCAAACGTTCTTCTAAGTTATCGGGAATTCCTACGCATATCCGTACGTTAGATAAACGTATGGGAGGACTGCAGCGTTCCGACCTCATCATTCTTGCTGGCCGCCCGGGTATGGGGAAAACTTCGTTTGCCACTAATATCGCCTTCAATATTGCGGCAGCTTACCAAGCAGAAAACAAGCTTAGTGATGCAGCTGAAAATGAAGGCGGCGTTGTTGGTTTTTTCTCGCTTGAAATGTCATCAGAACAATTAGCAACACGTATTATTGCCGAGCAGACAGAAATTTCTTCAACCAAAATCCGGCGTGGTGATATTGACGAAAATGACTTCAACAAGTTGATGGGCAGCATGTATAAAATGCAGCAGGTACCTCTTTATATCGATCAGACAGGCGGTATTTCCATTGCCCAGCTTGCTGCTCGTGCACGGCGGCTCAAACGGCAACGTAACTTAGATATTCTGGTGATCGACTATATACAGCTTATGAGCGGTTTCTCACGCCGTGCATCAGAAAACCGCGTACAGGAAATAACCGAGATTACAACAGGTTTAAAATCTCTAGCCAAGGAATTGGATATTCCCATCATCGCCCTATCACAACTATCCCGTCAGGTTGAATCGCGCGAAGACAGGCGGCCGCAACTTTCCGACCTTCGTGAATCAGGATCAATCGAACAAGATGCGGATGTAGTTCTGTTTGTTTACCGCGAAGAATATTATTTGCAAAACAAAAAGCCTAAGGAAGGCACAAAGGAACTTGAAAACTGGCAGGACGAGATGAATAAGATCCATAATAGGGCGGAAGTCATCATTGCCAAACAACGTCACGGCCCGACATGTACAATAGAGCTTACCTTCCAGTCTGAATTCACACGATTTTCTGACCTAGCAGATGAAGCTTATTTGCCTGAACGCTATCAATAGCTATACTTTATGGTTATTGCTGTTGTATAGTACCAGGTAAAATATCAGCACTACATAGGGTAAACATGGCCCGCGCAAAAATTCAATATATTTGCCAGAACTGTGGCACAATTCACTCTCGATGGGCAGGAAAATGCGATTCCTGTGCAGATTGGAATACTCTTGTCGAGGAAAGAGAAGGGGGAAGCATCGGTAACGGTCCGCTCAAGAGCACGGTGAGCAAGGGACATGCAGTAACGCTGACAAATCTTGCGAGCAATATAGAGTATGCACCACGGATTTCGTCTGACATTGCTGAGCTTGACCGGGCAATCGGGGGTGGCTTTGTCCGGGGCTCTGCCCTGCTTGTCGGTGGCAATCCCGGCATTGGCAAATCAACACTGCTGACCCAAGCAGCGGCAGCGCTTGCCCGCAAGGGCCATAATGTTGTCTATGTTTCGGGTGAAGAGGCCGCAGCGCAGATACAGCTGCGGGCACAGCGGCTTGGCGTGTCCGATACACCTGTCCAGCTTGCAGCTGAAACCAATGCTGAAAATATTCTTGCAACCCTAATCCAGTCTAAGTGCCCTGACCTAGTAATTATTGATTCTATCCAGACCTTGTGGTCAGATATAGCGGATTCTGCTCCAGGAACTGTAACACAGGTGCGCCTTGGCACGCAGGCGATGATTCGTTTTGCCAAAAAAACCGGTGCAACCGTTATTCTTGTTGGCCATGTCACCAAGGACGGACAAATTGCTGGGCCACGGGTTGTTGAACATATGGTTGATGCTGTGCTTTATTTTGAGAGTGAAGGTGGCCATCATTACCGTATCCTGCGTACTGTCAAAAACCGTTTTGGTGCAACGGATGAAATTGGCGTCTTTGAGATGTCCGACAAAGGATTATGCGAAGTCTCCAACCCTTCAGAGCTATTTCTTGGTGAACGCAATCACAACACTCTTGGTACCGCGGTTTTCGCCGGCATGGAAGGAACGCGGCCTATTCTTGTGGAAATTCAGGCTCTTGTCGCATCTTCTTCTTTAGGCATGCCACGCCGTGCCGTTATCGGTTGGGACAGTAATCGTCTTTCCATGATCCTCGCCGTGCTTGAAGCACATTGTGGCGTGCGTTTCGGTAATCATGATGTTTATCTTAATATCGCCGGTGGCTACCGTATTGCAGAACCAGCAGCTGATCTTGCTGTTGCAGCGGCATTGATTTCATCCATTGCCGGCGTTGTCCTGCCGTTGGATTGTGTTTATTTCGGAGAGATCAGTCTTTCCAGTGGCATAAGGCCTGTATCTTACGCAATACAACGCCTGAAAGAGGCTGAGAAACTAGGATTTAAACAGGCCGTTATGCCACGGCTAGGCTCAGATAAAATAAAATCACCCCTGCGGTTGGATGAAATGGATAAATTACTAGAGACTGTGGCACAGATCACTGCTTCAAACCCTCAACAGAAGAAAATCCCAAGCGCGCGGCGCTGAACACACCAAATATCAAATATTAAGGAATATGCCCATGACAACGCTAGACGGACTTGTTATACTGATCATTCTCCTTTCGGCTTTTCTTGCCATGGTGCGTGGCTTTTCGCGTGAAATGCTTTCCCTGCTATCATGGGTCATATCTGGCCTTCTGGCCTATTTTCTTTACAAGCACGTGCTGCCATTGTGTGAGCAATACATCTCAAACCACACGGTAGCAACTGCGGTTACAATTACCGGCATTTTTTTGATTGCGCTCATTATCATTTCCACCCTTACCATGAAACTGGCAGATATTATTATTGACAGTCGTATCGGCGGTCTGGACCGCACACTAGGGTTTATATTCGGTATCGTGCGCGGTGTTCTTATTCTGGCCGTTGCCATACTGTTTATAAATGCTCTGATCACATCCAACCAGCCAGCTTGGATTGCCAATGCGAAAACCAAACCGATACTTAACGCGCTGGGTAACAGAGTATGGAAGGTCTTCCACAAGGATATCCTTCAAAAACTGGAGAAAAGAGCTAACCTGTTGAAAACACCCGCACCCCCAATGATAATATTTAATTGATCCTACAAGATTTTTAACAGGATACATTCAACGTTTGAAACGCTGCATGTTATATGATCGTCTAGAGGTGTTTTTTTCAAGGTCATCTTTATAATGCCCAATTCTACCACAACTTCTACTGTTTTCTATTCTGATCATGATGCACTGCATGAAGAGTGCGGTGTTTTTGGTATTTTAGGGCCTGAGGATGCTGCGACATTGACAGCTCTGGGGCTACATGCTCTGCAGCACCGAGGACAGGAGGCAGCAGGTATTGTTTCCTATGATGGTTCTGTTTTTCATGCGGAAAAACGCATGGGGCTTGTCGGTGATCATTATACTGACCCAGCTATCCTCACCCGTCTGCCCGGCTCTATGGCGATTGGCCATGTACGCTATTCAACAACTGGTGAAACAGCTTTACGCAATGTGCAGCCACTTTTTGCTGAACTTGAAGTTGGCGGCATTGCTATTGCCCATAACGGTAACTTCACCAACGGGCTGACATTACGACGTGAACTCATTGCAACAGGTGCAATCTGTCAGTCTACTTCAGATTCTGAAGTGATTCTGCATCTTATTGCCCGCTCACGCCAAGTCTCTTCCTCTGACCGGTTCGTTGATGCAGCTCGTCAAGTCGAGGGTGGCTATGCTATGCTTGCACTTACCCGTACCAAACTTATTGCCACCCGCGACCCAACAGGTATCCGCCCTCTGGTTATGGGTGAACTTTCTGGCAAGCCGATTTTCTGTTCAGAAACCTGCGCACTTGACATCATTGGTGCCCAGTATATCCGCGACGTGGAAAATGGCGAGATTATTATCTGCGAATTACAAAAGGACGGCTCTATTACCACAAAAGCTATTAAACCAATACACCCGCAGCCTGAACGCCTTTGTCTGTTTGAATATGTTTATTTTGCTCGCCCTGATTCCATCGTTGGCCAACGCAGCGTTTATGCCGTACGCAAAAATATGGGTATAAATCTGGCGCTTGAATCTCCTTGTGATGGGGATGTGGTGGTGCCAGTTCCTGATGGCGGTACACCAGCAGCTATCGGCTATGCCCAGCAAAGTGGTATTTCATTTGAACTTGGCATTATTCGCAACCATTACGTGGGCCGGACATTCATTGAACCAACGCAGCAGATACGAGCTTTCGGAGTCAAGCTTAAACATTCGGCCAATCGCACTGTTATTGCGGGCAACCGCATCATCCTGGTGGACGATTCCATCGTACGGGGTACAACCTCTCTCAAGATTGTCCGCATACTACGGGATGCCGGCGCAAAAGAAGTACATGTCAGAGTTGCCAGCCCGATGATTTCTTACCCGGATTTTTATGGCATTGATACACCAGAAGCTGACAAGCTTTTAGCCAATCAATATCCCGATATTCCATCTATGTGTGATTATATCGGGGCAGATTCGCTGAAGTTCCTGTCCATCAACGGACTCTATCGTGCTGTAAGTGGCTATCCACGCAATGATATGAATCCGCAATTTACTGATCACTATTTTACCGGTAATTATCCGATACCTCTTACAGATCAGGCTAATGCTAATAATGTTCACAAATTATCGGTTTTAAGAAGCAGCGGCTGATTTTATGGGTATATCCTAAAGATATCACAGCCTTAAAAGCAATCTAGCAGTACTAGCCCGTCCATATCGCGCATTGATGGGCGGAAGATCTGGATCTGAGCGAAGTGAGATGGCAGAAATCAATTTAAGGAATTCTTTATAAGGGCGTGTAAATGGGCTTTGAAGCTATTTTAAAGATATTTTTCATCTAGCCTTATCGATTTTTGATCGATGCGAAGATTGGTAAAAAAGCAAAATGGATTCCCAGTATATGTCGGGAATCTACCCAATAATAAAATAAAACATGAATAAAAATATACAAACATAAGAATGCTAAGCTGCATAGACGAGTTTGATAATACTGTCTTTACTGATTTCACTTTTTTGAAATCTATCATAGTCAATCATGATGATCTCTGCCATTGTCTTATCCCAGTCCCTCACACACAGCTTCAATCGTCCTTTCCAGCTTTTTGTGATTCAGAAGGCCATCAGTCTTGTGCAGCGCATTATCTGCACTTCCAAATATCTTGGCATCAGCAGAAAGTAACCAGTGGATATTGATACCATAGATATTGTGATAGGCTGCTAAAATTTCTCTGTCCAAATTAGCTAAAGCAATTCGAATAGCGTGCAATCGCGCTCCTAATTTTGTTTTTGGTTTAGCTTTAGGTCATGACAAATTTTCTTCTAAACTATTTATGAGCTTTATAAATAGTTTGACCTTTTGTTATGTTGGAGGGGCTATCGGGTACACATTCCATATATTAAATCCACAAAAGGCGGATGTTATAACATCCATCAAATACAGGAGTTAAATTATAACAAAATCCAAACAATCATCACAATCATCATAGCACCTTTGCCCAGTTATACTGCCGCAATATGATCCCCATGGGGCTGGTAGAGTTTTACGGCCTGAGTACAAACAGTTTCAGAAATATCTGATCATATCCGCACGAAAAAGTGAATGAGCCATTGCTGATTTCTCGGTCTGCCAGATCACGTACTGCACACAAACGGCTTAAAACAAGAAATCGAAATATCAGTGGCATTTCTCGCAAATGCAATCACTTTTTGCTTGAACAATTATGGTAAGTGCTAGCCTGTTTCAGGCTTTCAAACATCATGGCGATCAATTAGGCAGCTATTTGAAAAAGAAGAAAAAATTCAAAGAAAACTTATCTTCAAAGGATTAAGACACATCGTAGTAAAAATTCTTGCTGAAATGGGAATCGATGAACGAACGATTGTCGATGTGCTTGGGCAGAAGACCATTGAAATGGCGCAGCAGTATGACAGAATCTCGGCGTTTGTGATTAAAACTGATGATAATGAGCATAGTGTCTTTCTGGCTAAATTCAGGGAATTTGACGTAGAAAAATAGCAATGGATAGCACAATATCCCTATATGTCGGCCCGCATTTTAGCTCAGTCAATGCCAAGATTTGGACAGCGCATCAGGACGAGGCGCTGGTTTTTGAATCATCACCGCGCGCTATACACAGCGGCAGCACGTGTTTATTTAGGCGATTTTGGCATGGACATTATTTAAGGAGGCTGCCCTTATACGTTTTAACTGCAACATAGCCAAGAGCAGATTCCTTATAACCAAATATATCAGCGGGTTCTGAAAAGTTATTTTTTTGATTTTGGCGCTTTTCTGTCCAAATATGCCTTTTCCATAATCGGCCTCATTGCCCCAATGCTGTGCAGCCTAAAAGCTGCGATTGGTGACTATAAAACAAGATTGATGATGTTAAAGGTCTAGCGGAGCAGCTGGATTTTGTGAAAAAAGGCAGATCTCCGAAATAAAGATAATGATTGGAGCGCTAATAACGCATTTTGAAAGACTATGACAATCAATGGCGAAAACCTGATTATAAATACAGCGGAAAAATTTAATAACGGTATTACACTTTCCGAGCCAGCTAATGAAATATGGGGCGATATTCTGCGCTTTTGGTAGGGAAATGCGGGTAAAAAACGCAGTGGTGAGTTGCGTTGGGAAGCCAATATAGGCCGTCACAAGAATATGGTTTTCTGTTTAGAATGATTGAGGTGAGGCCATGTCTTTTAAATTATTTAGGAAATTCAAAAAAAAGGAAAGAGTTTGAGGACGGCTTTCCTTATGCTGAGTATTATAACGATGTAGAAGCATGGCATGATTTTTTCAGAAAATCGGAAAATAAATATAATTATTACTTAGTTTTATTAGATGACAATCATACTCTATATGTACGAGAAAGGCTCACAATTTATCCAGTCAGAGGAAAAAGAGATTTTTGAAACTGACGTTATAGAATCGTATGAAATCAGTATAGGCGAAAATATTTACAAATGCATTTTTGATGTTGAAACGGGAAAAATTATTTTCCGCCTTTTTCTGAGGAAGCTATTTTAAAAAGCCTCTAAAGAGAAATATGCAAAGGATTTTATAAAGAGGCGGAAAAAGGTGGTTAAGTTTGAATAGGTGCCAGGTAAATGAGAATCAGGGGTATTATATTCTTAGGAGCTAAAATGCGTAAAACTTGTGTGCTCGTCGGTAATGGAACCCTGGATCGCGATTTATCGCAACAAATTGATGCAGTCAATTATGTTTTTCGTTTTAATAAAACACCGGAATTTGGCGGTAGGGCAGGAACACGGACAGACACATTGATGATGGTAACGACCAATATCGGTTCTTACAACAGAAAAGATAAATATTATAAATTTTTTTGTAATGCAGAATTTGAAAAAACACCTCCTATTAAAGCAGCCAAGGAGATTATTTTTCCTGTTAATCCACAAATAATAAAACGATATTATCGGAGGCCGATTCAGGGTCCGTCTTTAATATCTCGTCTTTTAGGACATCAAAAATTGGATTGGACCGACAGTCTCATTAAACTGCTAGGACCAGAAAAAAATATTACGATTTTATCCTCAGAGCTTTATTTACAAGCTGCGTGCGAGCTTGGCATCATAGATGACAAGCTTTATAGTCTATTTCCTTCAACCGGCTTTATCTGCATAAATCACTGTTTGAGGCAATTTGACCAAAAGGAATGGCAGATAAAGCTCTGCGGTTTTACTTGGCAGGGGTGGGAAGCTCATCTTTGGGATATTGAAAAGCAGTGGGTATTGCAAAAACAGCGGGAAGGTGTGCTTTCGTTTTTGTAAACTATAATTACCCAGCGGCAAAATGCGATAAAAATGTGTTTTACATCAGCAGCGGCCGATTTTAATCAACTTCGGCTGGAGGATTATGCTTATTGAGTGCCTGCCTTGGCAGAGTTTTATCCGGAAATATGATTGCGCGGGAATTCTATTTTACCTCGACCTGCCATATTGAGGCAATGAGGCCGATTATGGAAAAGGCATATTTGGTTGCACTAATTTCGCCAAAATGGCAGCGCTTTTGAAAGGCATTAAAGGCCGTTTAAGGCGTTTGGATAACATTGCAATGCGAGGCGGATATAATATACTCTCCTATATTGGTTCTCTCAATTTGATAAACCCAAGAACAGGGTGCTTTGGTGAGCGCTCTGCTAACCATGTCTAGTCGTAAAATTGGCGAATTCACAAATAAAGCGCATAAAGATATCATGCGCGATATTCGGGTGATGCTGGAGAAATTATTAGGTGAGCGCAAATTTACGCCGACCTATTATCTGGACAGATAAAGCAAAAAAGACCTAAATACCGTCTTCCGAAATACGAAATGCTGATTTTCGTAAGCGGTTATGATGTTGTCTTGCGGGCCCGCATTATTGACTACTGGAGCAAATAGCGGTGCGCAATGTCTCACATATTATTTTTTCCGACATTTAAATAGATCAGGATACTGACGCATCCAGGAAAATAGTTTCTGATATTTGATATTGAGCAATCGGCAGATATTTTCTGGGAGAGTGCCGAGATTCCAGTATTTTGCTGCCTGCTGCATTATAGATTGCATGATCATTCCCTTCATTCTTTATGATTTTATATTGAAATCATTATGCTTATGGAAATGTTGGATTTTTCCATTCATGCACATCATTCTATCAAAAATGATTGCAAATAGTCACTTTTTTGCAAGAAAAATATTTACAAATCAGAAACCATTTTTGATCGGAAAACGTTTGAAAAAGACATAAACTATTGACATATCAACATATTTATGAATATTCGTTGACGGAAAAATAGCTGAATGATGGTAATGGCGAACCCTATTGATAAAAAATGGATTGAATGCAAGATGACTGAGGCCGGTATCCGCTCAAAAGCAGAACTGGGGCGACGGATCGGTATTGAAGAGCGTTCTCTTATGTCTTTGATCTTTGCTGGCAAGCGTACATTGCGTGAAGGTGCCATGATTAAAATGGCAAACGAGCTGCGTATTACGATGCGCGAGCTAGCTCATAGGCTGGGCGGGCGTCCTCTGGAAATTGTCAAAGCCATTGATGAAACAGATACAGCCGTACTTGACGTGCGTGGCACGATTGATGATCGTTTTATAGCTTTCTTCTATCCGCCGGGACGAATTGAGCGTGTCAGAATGGATATTGTCGCCGGTATTGGTGCATTTGCGCTGCGTTATGATACGGCCGGAACAGCTGCGGATATGTTTGACGGCTCTATTGCTGTTATTCTTGAAAAGCGTGATGTTGAGTCTGCAGCCATGCTGGAGCGCAATAATCTTGTATGGCTTGCCGATGGCAAGGTATTGTTACGCCGCGTGACAAAAGGCCAGTTGTCTGACCGTTACAATCTATCAGCAGCCAATATCAGCCCTTTATATGATGTCGAAATCATTGCATTTGCGCCGGTTCAAGCCTTGATCTTGACGGAAAAAAAATAGATCCCTTAAAATATGTTGTTATTTTTAATTTCTTCTTGTCGTTTATGACGACAAATTATAAACATATGGCATGCAACAGAAATACACCCTCCAATCTCTGAATTATTCAGACACTGCAAAATGGTTTCAGCCGGATACGGAAACAGGCTGGTTGGCCCTGACAGCCAGCCCAGCACTGTTCGGTATTTCTCCTTATATGACAGTTTTTGACCTCCATCATCGCCTTGCGGGCAATGTCTCGGTGGTGGTGCAGGAAAGCAATCGCATCAAATGGGGCAAGCGCTTGTAACAGGCAATTGCCGAAGGCATCTGTGGGGATAATGGTTGGGAAATTATCATCAGTCATCCCTGGCTTTATACGGAAAGTCTGTCTCATCCCGGCATTGGCTGCTCGCCTGATTATCTCATCCGCGACAAGCAGAGCCCGGATAAGGGGCTTGGTTGCCTTGAGATAGAAAACGTTGATCTTTTTGTCGGGCTTGATGACTAGAATAAAGGTGAGGCTCTTCCGCATATTGAAATCCAACTTCAGCATCAGATTGGCGTCTGCGGCTGTCATAGGGCGTTATTGGCGGCCTGATCGGCAGTAATACGTCCGCATGTCTTTGTTCGTGATGCCGACAGGGAAGTGATTGGCGCAATCTTTGATGCCGGTGCATCCATGCTGGATCGTGTCAAACGGGGTGATCCACCTGCACCGGATTATCTTGCTGACTATGAGACAATACGCACCCTTTACCGCCATGCCGATCTTGTCAGAAGTATCAACCTTGATATTCCGGAGGATGAAATAGAAACCGATCACCTGGAAGTTCTGATTGCTGCCAAACACCGAGCAGATATTGCCGCGAAGATGGCCGATGATAACAGAAAACGCGCATCTGCCGAATGTAGGATGTGCGGTTAATTATCTGTTATCCGAGCGTGTGCGCCGTGGCATTGACCATGATGAGCTTGACATGAAATCTGGCGTATCATGGCGCTCTGTTTATTATTGGCGCCATGTTCGCGATCCGCAGATATTGAACTTTGTCGCCGTTGCCGAAACCTTGGGTTGCGAAGTGATTTTACGGCGCAGGAAGATCTCCTGTTAAGGGGCAGCATATATAGCCGCTCCTGTGTTTTCTGTAATTAGGTTTATTGTGCCTTTATTGTTCGTCCTGTCGCATCCATTGCAGTAGGGCTTCAATTGGCACGACGACAAATGGGATATTTGTGCCACTGGCAAAGTAGCGATTTCCCTTTCCGGAATACGCGCCGGGGATGGCCTTTAATATGCGCGGTACTTGGCAGCGCTCCATTCTGTACGTGCGAGCACCTGCCGTTGGAAGCCCTCATAAGTCGTGGTGATCTCCACAACGGGTTGTTTTCCATTGCCCCTTGCAACACGGATACCGAGCCGTGACAGTGCCTGAATAGCTGCAGCCTTGGTTATGTTAAAGCTTACCTGCGTGTAGTTAGGTTAACCGTCAACCATCATGATCAGTTCACGGATTGTCTTGCCGCTGGTTTGCCCGTCAGTATAGCGTACAATATGATTGACCACATGGCTGAGGAAGGAACGTATCTGCTCCTGGCTTATCATAGATGTTGCGGACAGCTCATTGTTGTGCAGGATTGGGATTGCCTCGCCTTGTAGGTTTTTTGCACGGCCAGCACCAGTTTTTGGCTGCCTTGTTTGCTAACCGCCGTACCGCCTGTTGAAGGGTCTCCTGATAAAGCGTCGCCAAAGCTTGCCCATCAATGGATGGCAGGGAGGGGGCGAAGGGCAATATCTGCATGGAATCGACAGGGCCTTGTGCTTTCAGCCGCTTTTCACATTCAATAAAATACTATCGTGCCTGGCGACCCTTCTCATTGCGTTCAACCATGCAAAGCTCTTTCGCCATAGCAAGGGAAAGCGCGTAATCCATACCCAAATCTTTACGGTCAGGAAATTTTCCGCCACGAATAAAGGCATTCGGTAAAAGCTGTTTTTTGCCCCATATCCTGACCGTAACACCGATAGGAGTTTCCTTTGCCTTGAAAATCTTGAGCGGAATAGGAGATT
>QENA01000012.1 GCA_003331045.1 Candidatus Tokpelaia sp. JSC189 | reverse complement strand
ACCAAGCCATATATTTGGGTTACCCCAGCGGTTACCCCGATTTCATCACTGGAATTTTATGATTTGTCTTTTATATTTAAGTCTTTGATTTTATTGGTGAGCGCGCAGGGATTCGAACCCTGGACCTACTGATTAAAAGTCAGGACTTTACTTTAACACACACAAAAACTACGAATCCATAAGTATTTTTATCACGCTGCACACTTCTTCACGTATTGCATCAAAATTTTTTACGGTATCAATGGTAAAATTTGCCTGCTTTCGTTTTTCCTCATCAGGAACCTGACGAGAAAGAATGGCAGAAAATTTCTTTTCTGTCATATCAGGACGTTTTAAAGCCCGCTCATGCTGAATTTTAAAAGGAGCAGAAACAACAAGAATCTGATTAACCCAGTTCTGTCTTCCGGTTTCAAAAAGCAAGGGAATGTCAAGAACAACAACCTTACGTCCCTGTTTGTATGCTTCCTGCAAAAATTCTGTTTCCAATTTATAAACGTGTGGATGCACAATTAATTCTAACTTATACAGCAGTTCAGGGTTGCCAAAAACCATTGCCCCTAATTTTTTATGGTTAATAACACCATTTTCAACAGCGTCAGGAAAAACTGCGGAAATCTCTTTGATTATCGACTTCCGGCGATAGAGGATATGGATTGCATCATCTGCACTGTAAACGGGTATTTCTGCTTCTGCAAAAAGACAAGCTATAGTTGATTTTCCCATAGCGATTGAACCAGTGAGACCAAGGATGATCATATTTCCTTCTCTCCCATACCAGTAAGAATCTGTGATCTTAATGCTTTTGTTACTTGGGGTTTGATGCCAAACCAGTGCTCAAATCCCAGAGTGGCCTGATGGAGAAGCATACCAATTCCATCAACAGTTTTAAGGCCCGTTTTCTGTGCCTGTTTCAAAAAAGGTGTCATGAGTGGTGTGTATACAAGATCTGTTACCACTACATCAGGCTTTGCGGCAGCAAAATTAATAACTGGTTGCTGATTTTCATCCTGATCATGAATATGATTTTTCATTCCTAGCGATGTTGTGTTCACAATAAGCTCGGCTTCGCCTATATAATTATTAATAGACTGCCAATTAGCGACAACTATTTGCCGACCAAAATGCTGAGCCAGATAATCAGCTCTGCCACGCGTGCGGTTAATGAGAATAATTTTCTGATAGCCACGTTCCTTTAGAGCAAATAAAACAGCGCGACTTGCCCCGCCGGCCCCAATTACAAGAGCTGTGTCCTTTTCCCACCCGGGGGCAAAATCATCCAGATTACAGGCGAAACCATAGGCATCGGTATTACCGCCATGAAGAATACCATTTTCAAACCACAAAGTATTAACTGCACCGATATGACTAGCCACTTCATCACATTTTTCTGCCAATGCATAAGCCTGTTCCTTGTATGGCAGAGTAACATTGCCACCAGAGAACCCCCGCTCTTTCAATGAATGGATGAAAAAAGGAAAATGTTCACCGGTGATCTCAACCGGATCGTAACTACCAGAAATCCTGTAAAAATCAAGCCAGTAGCTGTGAATCTGTGGTGAACGGGACTGATGGATCGGATAACCTGTAACAAAGGCCTTGGGAATCTTAGACATTAATAACTCCCAGTTTGCGGAACTCATTCAGAAGCGGCAAAAGTGGCAGTCCTACAATCGTAAAATAATCACCTTCGATTTTTTCAAAAAGCTGAATCCCTTCACCTTCAATATGATAAGCTCCGACACTGGCCAATATACCTGCTCCAACACGGGTAAGATAATAATTAATAAACCGGGGATCAAGCAACCTGATTGTCATTTTTGCTGTTGCAACATGGCCCCATACCAAATGACCATTTTTAAAAATGACAACACCAGTGTAAAGATAATGTGTTTTGCCTGACAATTCGAGCAGGCGATGATATGCATCGTCCATATCTATAGGTTTATGCAAAATCTTGCATTCAAGCTCCAAGGTCTGATCACAACCAATCACCAGAGCCTGAGGAAAACGCATTGAAACTTCACGGGCTTTTTCTTCTGCCAGCTTCTGGGCAAGCTCCCTGGGTGAAAGATTACCCAGTTTTTTTTCAACACAACGCTCATCAATTTTTGCGTTCTCCACTTTCATGGAAAGGCCAGCGTTTTTTATTAACCGCGCTCGAAAAGGACTTGAGCTTGCAAGAATGAGTTCATCAGTCATTAAGAATATCAACCTTTCATACCGAATAAAACGAATTTTATTTGCCTTAATAAAAATCAGAACGAAGAAAATTCCAACTCAGACGGGGAATACACACTAGTTCCATAAAACTTTTTCATGTCAGTGGTAAAGGATGATAGTCCTGCTGTTTTCTAACAGCAGGACATCCATTCATATTTACGATTCGTTTATAAAACTCATTTAAAATCAGTGATTATCAAATAGTTATTATATCCACACCAATATCCTCCGCTTCAAAAGCGTTAAGGATTCGTTAAATTGAGTCAGAAATCATGAAGAAATGAAAGCAGAAAATTAAGTCTATCACCGCTTTTTTTGTAGAGCTGTTGAAATGTGTGTAGTTTTTACTATTATTTACTCATATTGTAAAAAATCATTCTGTAATAAGAGGGTTTATCCACAATTATCTTAATGTTGTTATTATTTTTTCACAGTTTTGAAAAATGGGGATTGAACAAGGGGCTTACAAAGAAAGTGATCTTTATTCGCGAGTAAATATCTTCGATATGTGACTGAATCACATTACCTTTTTAAGAAAAATCATTTTTCACATAAGCTAGTATAATTTACATACTGCCTTGATTTCCAGACTTATAGTTTTGTGGATAAGTATAGGATATTTTATAATTCACACTATTCACAGAGTCTAAGAATCAAAATCCCATTTTTTAAAAAATTTTTATTTTTTGACTTTATCAAAAGTACACTGGATCAATCATAAATGGACACTAAACTAGTGAAGGTCATAAAAGGTGAAAGTCTTTTTCCCCCACCAATCTGGATGATGCGTCAGGCAGGCCGTTATTTGCCCGAATACAAGCATACACGGGAGACAGCAGGAAGTTTCCTCAAGCTCTGTTATACACCTGTTCTCGCTGCAGAAGTGACATTACAACCCATACGTCGCTTTGGTTTTGATGCAGCCATACTTTTCTCTGATATTCTTGTTGTTCCCCATGCTTTAGGAAGAGATTTACGATTTGAGGAAAACCAGGGTCCTGTTATGACCCCTTTGACCGAAAAAGATATAGAAAAACTCGACGTAATAAATGTTATAGAACGTCTTTCTCCATCCTTTGAGACAATTGAACGAGTTAGATCTAAACTCGATGACAAGATAAGCTTAATCGGATTTTGTGGAGCGCCATGGACTGTTGCGACATATATGATAGCTGGTCATGGAACTTTCGACCAGGCATCTGCACGTCTTTTTTCCTACTTTCATCCACAAGCAATGAATTCATTGCTTGAATGTCTTATTGATGTTTCAGTCGACTATCTTCTCAAGCAAATCAACGCTGGTGCTGATGTGATTCAGATATTTGACTCTTGGGCAGGCGCACTTGACAACATTTCCTTTGAGAGAATGTGTATACAACCAGTCCAGCGTATGGTAAAAAAGATCAGGCAGATTTACCCAGAAATACCAATCATCGGTTTTCCTCGTGGAGCCAATCTATTTTACAAGGATTATGCAGAAAAGACGGGTATTACGGCATTAGGACTTGACTGGTCAGTGCCATTGTTCTTTGCTGAAAGACTACAGAAAGATTTTCCTGTACAGGGAAATTTAGATCCTATGCGGCTTGTTGCAGGAGGAGATGCCCTTGATTGCGGTGTGGATGCTATTCTTGCCAAGTTGGGTAAAGGGCCACTTATCTTTAATCTAGGACATGGTATCATACCAAATACCCCTATCAAACATGTTGAGCAAATGATAAAACGTGTCCGAAGAAATCAGATCAATAATTAAGACAAAAATACATTCTCTAAAGTCTACTTATAGTACTTCTGATCATTATCATCACTTTATGGAGGCTATTCAACCTTGATTGCAAATAACACTTATCTCTGGATAAAAGCGGTCCATGTTATTGCTGTCATTAGTTGGATGGCAGCAATGCTTTATCTGCCAAGACTTTTTATCTATCACTGTCGAACAAGAAAAGATTTTTCTCAAAGTAAAACCTTCAAATTGATGGAACGACGCCTGTTGTGTTACATTATGAACCCAGCCATGGTTATAGCATGGATCACCGGTCTATGGATTGCTTGGAAAATTTATGATTTTCGCGGTGGATGGCTCCATCTAAAGTTTATAGTTGTCATACTGCTTTCTGCTTTCCACGGATTTCTGATGCGAGCCACCCGTCATTTTGCCCAGAATAGAAATCAGCTATCAGAAAAAAGCTGGCGTATCCTTAACGAAGTGCCTACCGCTCTGATAATTATTGCAGTGATTGCAGTAATTATTAAGATTCCCGATTAAACCGAAATTGACAATATTTTACATCTAGATAATCTCTTGCAGAAAGAGATAAGATGCTGTATGATAAGGTTTCATTCCTACCTCCTAGATAATTCTCGCAATTGAAATTTTTCCTAAAACTCAGATTCATGTGAGTAATTATTACTTTTCTCTAATTTAAATTATGGACATTCTTCTCATGCAAGAAATGAAACTTCAGGAACTCAAGAGCAAAACTCCGATGGAACTCATCGCTTTTGCTGAAACACTTGAGGTCGAAAATGCCAATTCTATGCGCAAACAGGAACTTATGTTTGCAATTTTAAAGAACTTGGCATTGCAGGATGTCGAGATTATAGGTGAAGGTGTTGTTGAAGTTTTACAGGATGGCTTTGGCTTTTTGCGTTCTGCTGATGCCAATTATCTGCCAGGTCCAGATGATATTTATCTTGCTCCTTCACAGATCAGGCGGTTTTCTCTGAAAACCGGTGATACGGTTGAAGGACCTATCCGCAGCCCGAAAGAAGGTGAACGGTATTTTGCTCTTCTCAAGGTCAATACTATTAATTTTGAAGATCCTGAAACAATCCGCCATAAGATACACTTTGATAATCTAACACCGCTTTACCCAAATAGGCGGTTGCAGATGGAATACGATAACCCGACAAATAAGGACATGTCGCCACGAGTGATCGATCTTATTGCACCACTTGGCAAAGGACAACGCGGACTTATTGTTGCACCGCCGCGCACGGGTAAGACTGTATTATTGCAGAATATTGCCCATTCAATCACGGGTAATCATTCAGAATGTTACCTGATCGTTTTGTTGATTGATGAACGGCCAGAAGAAGTGACAGATATGCAGCGTTCGGTAAAGGGAGAAGTTGTATCTTCCACTTTCGATGAGCCAGCATCACGGCATGTGCAAGTAGCTGAAATGGTTATTGAAAAAGCTAAACGTTTGGTTGAACACGGCAGGGATGTTGTCATTCTTCTGGATTCTATTACCCGTCTTGGCCGTGCTTATAATACGGTTGTCCCTTCATCCGGAAAAGTTCTTACAGGTGGTGTTGATGCAAATGCACTGCAGCGGCCAAAGCGTTTTTTTGGTGCTGCTCGTAATATTGAAGAAGGTGGATCATTGACTATTATTGCAACTGCATTGATTGATACTGGGAGCCGTATGGATGAGGTAATCTTTGAGGAGTTCAAGGGAACAGGAAATTCCGAAATTGTTCTTGACCGTAAAATTGCTGATAAACGTATTTTCCCAGCAATCGATATCCTAAAATCCGGTACGCGTAAGGAGGATCTACTTATCCCACGTCAGGGTCTACAAAAAATATTTGTTTTACGGCGTATTCTTGCGTCCATGGGAACAACAGATTCTGTCGAGTTCTTGATTGATAAGTTGAAACAGACCAAGACAAATACTGAGTTTTTTGACTCCATGAATACCTAAATATTTAAATAAGGTTTAGATGGACACGATTTTTGCATTATCAAGTGGACTTCTTCCTTCAGGAATAGCAATCGTTCGATTGACTGGCCCGTGCATCAAAAGTATATTGAGACAATTTATTGGATTTATTCCTGAACCGCGTTACATGAGTCTTTGTACAATACGCTCTTCATCAGCAGAGATTTTGGACAAGGCGCTAGTCGTTTATTTTCCCGCACCAAAAAGTTTTACTGGTGAAGATTGCGCTGAATTTCATTTACATGGTGGTAAAGCGGTTGTTGCACGTATTCTTGAGGAGCTTACTGCTATTCCAGGATTTCGGTTAGCAGAACCCGGAGAATTTGCACGTCGAGCTTTTGCTGAGGGAAAGCTCGACCTGACAGAAGCAGAAGGCTTAGCTGATATAATTAATGCTGAAACAGAAAGCCAGCGTCGGCTTGCTGTCATGGGCACAAGTGGTGCTTTGGCTACGCTTTATCGTAATTGGAGAAGTAGTCTTATAAAAGCGCGTGCATTGATTGAAACAGAACTTGATTTTTCAGATGAAGAAGACATTTCAAATTTTGCTCACGATCGTATCTGGGCAGATATAATTTGTTTAAGAGATGATATCTTGCAGCATATTCATAATGGTAAGCGTGCAGAAGTCATGCGTGATGGATTAAAAATTGTTATTGCTGGAGCACCAAATTCTGGAAAATCAAGTGTAATGAATCGTCTTGCAGGACGAGACGTTTCTATTGTTACAGAAGAGGCAGGAACTACACGTGATGCTCTCGAGATACGGCTTATTATTGATACCCTGCCGATTTTTGTAATAGATACAGCGGGTTTGCGGGATACAGAAAATCATATTGAAAAAATAGGTATTGATGTCGCTATTGCACGTATGAAAGAAGCTGATCTTATTATTCTTCTTGATGATATGCATAATCCACAGATAGTTGATTTACCAGAAATATCAACAACAGTCTGGCACATCGGAAATAAACTTGATTTAGGCAGAGGGGACTGTAACAGATGGCCACTACAATTTTCTGTTTGGACAGGTGAGGGATGGGATGGTTTCATTGAAAAATTAACAACATTCTGTCATGAAAAAATTGTGAATATCGGAGATATTGTACCTGCTCGCAGAAGGCAGATCACACTTTTGGAAAATGGACTTTCTGAGCTAAACGCAGCATTGGAAACTGACACTTCTAATCCTGAACTTCGAGCAGAACATCTGCGTTATGCTTCAAATTATCTTGGTCGTGTTACCGGTGATATTGATATTGAAGATTTGCTTGATGTAATATTTTCCGAATTCTGTATTGGTAAATAGCAATCAGGATACTTTAAAAAAGTCTTATATGAAACATTTTCGCAGAAAATAAATTTGAATAAAGGAAAATTTATTCACCTAATATGTCAGGAACCCGGATATATCTGCTTTCTGATTTTTGTCTGATTAGGAATTACAGTGTGAATCAGTTTGATGTCATTGTTGTTGGTGGTGGACATGCCGGCTGTGAAGCAGCCTCTGCTGCTGCTCGATCAGGTGCTAGGACTGCACTTATAACTTATCAGTTTGCAACGATTGGTGTAATGTCCTGTAATCCGGCAATTGGCGGTTTAGGTAAAGGTCATCTTGTTCGTGAAATAGATGCTCTTGACGGTTTAATGGGACGCGCAGCTGATAAAGGAGGTATTCAGTTCCGGTTATTGAATCGACGTAAAGGCCCTGCAGTTCGTGGTCTCAGAACGCAAATTGATCGCAAATTATATCGTGAGTCTGTTCAGACTCTTATTTATGAACAGAAAAATCTATTTCTTATAGAAGACGAAGTAATAGATCTTGTTATCGAAAGTAGCAAAATTTCTGGTATTATTCTTACTAAAGGTGGTGTTATAAGGGCTGGCAGTGTTGTTCTTACTACAGGTACTTTTTTACGGGGGCTTATTCATATTGGTGATAAAACTTGGCCTGCTGGCCGTATGGGAGAAAAACCTGCACAGAAATTAGCTGAACGACTAGCATATTATCAGATCAGGCTTGGGCGTTTGAAAACAGGCACTCCTCCTCGACTTGATGGTAAAACAATTGATTGGCATGGACTTGATTGGCAGAAACCGGATAATGAGCCTATACCTTTTTCGCTTTTGACAGAAAGGATAAAAGAACCACAAATTAACTGTGCTATTACACGGACAAATGTAGAGACACACCGAATTATCCGTGAAAATCTTCATTGTTGTGCCATGTATTCTGGTGCGATAAAAGGTATAGGCCCGCGTTATTGTCCTTCTATTGAAGACAAAATTGTTAAATTTGGCGATCGTGATGGACATCAGATTTTTCTTGAACCAGAAGGTCTTAATGATGATACAATCTATCCTAATGGTATTTCTACATCATTACCTGAAAATATACAGAATATGTTGATTAAGAGCATTAAAGGTTTGCAGCATGTAAAAGTGTTGCAGCCAGGATATGCCATTGAATATGATTTTATTGACCCTCGTCAGCTTGAACGTTCTCTTGAACTGCGTGCAATACCAGGACTTTTTCTTGCCGGTCAGATCAATGGCACGACTGGCTACGAAGAAGCTGCTGCACAGGGGCTAGTTGCCGGATTGAATGCTGCCCGCAAGGCAGGAGATCTGTCCCCTATCATTATTCAACGGACACAGGCTTATATTGGTGTTATGATTGATGATCTGGTTTCATGTGGTATCAGTGAACCTTATCGAATGTTTACCTCTCGTTCTGAATTTCGCCTCTCCTTACGAGCGGATAATGCTGATGAACGTTTAACACCACTTGGTATAGAATTGGGTTTAATTAGCCGGAAAAGAGAAACAACATTTTTACGACAAAGTGAAGTGCTACAGAAAGCCAGAGAATTTGCTAAATCTATTTCTCTTACACCGAATGAAGCTGCAGTTTATGGTTTTAAGGTCAATCGAGATGGTGTTCATCGTACAGCTTATGATCTTCTTTCCTATCCGGAAATCAATAGCGCAAAGCTTATTGAAATCTGGCCTGAATTTGGTCAATTCAATACTAAAACCATGGAATCACTAGAGATAGAAGCGCAATATGCGGTTTATATGCAACGCCAGCAGCAGGATATGGCAGTTCTGGAACGTGATGAAAGACTAATTATTTCTGATGATCTAAAGTTTGATGATATTTCTGGTTTATCGAATGAATTAAAAACTAAATTATTACAGAGATCGCCACGTACAATTGCAGAGGCACAAAAAATTGATGGTATGACACCGACGGCTCTTTTGCTGATTATAACACATATCCAGCGGTTACGCCATTTGCAAAAGACTACCACGTGATTGATTAGCGTTTTATAATTATCAATAAGATTGCCAAATGTTTCACGTGAAACATTTGGCAATCTTATTGATAATGCGGTACACTTGATTTATAAAAAACAACATATTTCAATCAAGTATAGATTTCCCATTGTAACTAGAGGTTATGAATTAGTTTGAGGTTGCTTGGTAGTAGATTTCTGCCATTATGATAACCATTCAAAAAACATAGAAAATAATCTTTATTGAGCTTATTAAAAGAAATAGTAAAATACTGTTTTAAATTTTCTGTCTATTATCATAGATTAATTAGATATTATTATTGCTCTTTCTTTTTAAGTAAAATTTTAGTTTAGTCGAAATACTTATTATTCAAATTGTTATTTAAATGCAAAAAGAATGGAATTGTCTATATGAATTTGAGGAAATAGCTGCACAATGGATATCTGATTCTGTAAAATAGAAAAATCTGTTATTCTGGAGAATAGAAATCTTCTGATCTACAGATCAACATGAAAGGCTGGCCTAATGAAAAATGAAGAACGGATTATTGCTATTGCAAACCAGAAAGGAGGTGTTGGGAAAACAACAACCGCTATTAATCTGGCAACAGCATTAGCTGCTATCGGTGAAAAAGTTCTTGTTATTGATATTGATCCACAAGGGAATGCAAGTACAGGACTTGGTATTGATCGTAATAATCGCCGGTTGTCTTCCTATAATGTGCTTATAAACGGAACATCTGTTACAGAATCTGCACTTCGAACGGATGTGCCTAATCTATTCATTGTTCCATCAACACTTGACCTTTTGGGGGTCGAAATGGAAATTTCTACGCATTCAGATCGCACTTATCGACTAAGAAATGCGCTACGCCAAAATGTAAAAGCTATATCAAAATTCACTTATGTCCTAATTGACTGTCCACCTTCTTTAAATCTTTTGACATTAAATGCTATGGGGGCTGCAGATTCTGTGTTAGTTCCCCTACAGTGTGAGTTTCTTGCTCTTGAAGGGCTAAGTCAATTGCTTAAAACTGTTAGACGGGTAAAAGAACGCCTTAACCCACAGTTGAGTATTCAAGGAATTATTTTGACTATGTATGATGGAAGAAATAATCTGGCCAATCAGGTTGTAGAAGATGTGCGCGCTTTTATGGGAGAAAAAGTTTATCGCACAGTCATACCACGTAATGTGCGTATTTCAGAAGCGCCATCTTTTGGTAAACCTGCTTTGCTCTACGATCTGAAATGTGCAGGGAGCCAAGCTTATTTGCAGCTTGCTTCTGAGGTAATCCAGCGTGAGCGGTATCTTCGTTTGGCCTGAGTTAACGTATTAAGAAGAAAAAATAAACTGAGATTTATTTTGTATATGTAAATCTGATAAAGGCAATTATCTGAGATATTAAAACATTTTTGTTTTTTTTGAATCTGTATAGATAAATTTTTAATAAAAAAGAGATGATGATGGGCGAAGATCAATCAAGAAAAAGACTGGGCCGTGGGCTAGCAGCGCTTATTGGCGATATTGATATGCCACTCTCAGGAGAAGAGTCAAAAATATCCGTTACCCTAACATCGGAAAAACAAATGCCAATAAAATTGGTGATACGCAATCCTCATAATCCACGGCGGAATTTTCCTGATGCGGAGATTGATGATCTAGCACAATCTATCCGCAAACATGGTATTGTTCAGCCTATTGTCGTTCGTCCTTCCCTTGTAAAGGCTGAGCATTATGAATTGATTGCTGGTGAGCGGCGTTGGCGTGCCGCACAGAAGGCTGATCTACTTCAAATTCCGGTTATTATTCGTGATGTTGATGATCGTACTGCGCTTGAACTAGCAATTATTGAAAATATTCAACGTACTGATCTTAACCCAGTTGAAGAAGCTTCAGGGTATCAACAGCTTATTGATGAATATGAATATACACAGGCAGACTTAGGACAGATTATTGGGAAAAGCCGCAGTCATGTTGCCAATACACTTCGCTTGCTTAAATTGCCCGTTGATGTACAGCAGCTTTTGAACAGAGGAGCTTTGTCGGCTGGACATGCACGGTGTCTTATTACATCTGATAATCCATTGGTATTGGCTGAACGTATCATTAAAGATGGGCTTTCCGTCCGGCAGGCTGAAACTCTTTCTAACAGAACCTTATTTAAAATAGCAAAGAAAAAAACGCCGTATAAAAAAGATACCAATACCAAGGTATTAGAAAAGATTATAAGTGATAAACTTGGAATGCAGGTTGATATTAAACCTAAACCAAAAGGTGGTGATATTTGTATTCATTATAAGACACTTGATCAGCTTGATGATATTTGCCAACGGCTGCAAAATTAATAGAATATGCCATATGGTGTTTTTATAAAAAATGATATGTGGTTTAAATAAAGTTAATAATTAGTTTTCCATTCTATAGAGAGAATTTCTTTTGATTATAGTTCAAGGGGAAAGCCAATTAGGAAAAGTATAATAAGGCTGCAAAATATAAGATATCCATGATTCAAGCTTGCTGTCTTGCTTTTATATAAGCTCATTTTTAGTATGTATGTATTATTTTGATAATTTACACTTGATAAAACTAAAGTTGAGATTAATTTAGAATCTAAATGAAAGTAAATTTAACTAAAATGTTTTTAAATTCATCCCTATAGTTGTTACTAAAAACAAATTTTCTTTCGGATATAGTCCTGATTTTATCAAATGCGCTGTTTCTATTTTCAATAGTCAAGAAGAATATAAAAGACTGTTTAAACATGATTAAAAATTATCTTTGCGTCTTCGTAATTCTGAAAAAACTTTTTCGTCAGAAGCATGACTCATACCCAGATTTTTTCGGATAGCTATATCCGTGCAACGCAGAAATGGATTTGTTGCATGTTCAAGTGCAATAGTCGATGGTAAGGTCATTTTGCCTTGGCTGCGTAAGGTCACAACATCTTTCATCCGATTCTGCAAGGCCTGATTATTTGGATCAATCGTCAAGGCAAACTGGCCATTGCTTTCCGTATATTCATGACCACAATATATTTTTGTATTATCAGGTAGTTTGCTTAGTTTCTGTAATGAAGAAAACATGCTTGCAGATGTATCTTCAAAAAGACGACCACAACCAAGGGAAAATAGTGTATCACCAGTAAATACAAGTTTTTCTTCTGGTATATAATAAGATATTGCCCCTGTAGTATGGCCGGGAGTTGCAATTACTTCAAATTTGCAGGTACCTATCTGAAAAATGTCAGTATCATTTACGGTATGCTGAAGCCCTTGTATTTTACTTTTTTCAGCTTCGGGACCAATAATTTGTATTATTCCAGTTTCTTTCTTTAGAAGAGGTATGCCTTCTGTATGATCTACGTGATGATGCGTAATAAGAAGAAAGTTAAGATTCCATTTCATCTCATTAAGCTTGGTTGCAATTGATGCACCTGATGGTGCATCAATTGCAATGGTTATTCCATCTGCTTCATTATGAAGTAAAACAGCGAAATTATCTGTTCGACAAAGGAATTGTTCAATTAACATAATCTATGTCTGCCTTTTAATTATATCAGATTGCAATTTTATACAAATAAAACTACAGACATAATCTTTCTGCAGATTAAAATATAACCGGCTTTATTCCTATATAGACACTTATCTTGAGTTTTTGCCTATGGGGGTGTATGGCTTTCGCCTCCAGGAATTCTATTCTTTATTTTCGATAAGCTCTACTGTATGACGGATAAGAAGTGGAGTTTGCATGAGCATGAAAATAATTGTAACCGGCATTATGCCAAAAACTTTAAAAGTGCTCCAGATTTCATTACTGAAATTGCGCCAAATGATTTCATTTAATACAGCAAGGAAAAGAAAAAAAAACGCCCAACGAAAAGTCAGTTTGCGCCAACCTTCTGAATCTAGTTTTATGGTTGAATCCATAACATAGCGAAGCAGAGATTTCTTAAAAAAAAGCCCACCAAAAAGAATAAGGCAAAAAAATGTGTTGATGAATGTAGGCTTCATCTTAATAAAAATATCATCATGCAACCACAGTGTAAGAAAGCCGAGGATTAGGACAAAAATTCCTGAAACCATTGGAATGACAGGAATTTTATGGGAAATCCACCATGAAATTATAAGTGCTATGACAATTGCAGTCATGAAGATAACTGTTGCTGGATAAATTGCTTTATCAAAAGAAGAAAATAATGGGATATTATTAATCAGCCACTCTCCACGAAAATTAACAAAAAGGAAAATAAGAAGCGGCCCTATTTCCAATGAGAAATTAAGTATTGGGGACATATGCGTTTTTTCTGTAGTTTTAATATCCTGCGGATCAGACTCGAAAATGGACTGGCTCATGCTTCACTGTTTCCTGTAATTGCTTCAGAGAATTCTTCTGCTGATAGAAGTTCAAGATCGTCAATATCTTCACCAACACCAATAAAATGAATCGGCAACTTATGTTTAGCTGCAATGGCAATAAGAATACCACCTCGTGCTGTTCCATCAAGTTTTGTCATTATAAGGCCATTAACACCGGCAACATTACGAAAAATTTCAACTTGATTAAGAGCATTCTGTCCTGTTGTTGCATCAAGGATTTGCAAAATTGTATGCGGTGCTTCAGAAGCATGTTTGCCAAGAACGCGGACAATTTTTGCAAGTTCATCCATCAATTCTGTCTTATTTTGTAGACGGCCGGCAGTATCAATAATCAACACATCGCTACCTAGCGTTTTTGCTTTTTCGTAAGCATCAAAAGCTAGAGTTGCGGCACTTAAGCCTAATTGTGAAGAAATAACAGGTGAACCAGTTCGTGTGCCCCAGATATGCAATTGTTCAATTGCTGCAGCTCGGAATGTATCTCCTGCTGCAAGCATGACAGAGAGACCATCAGACGTTAATTTGGACGCAAGTTTGCCAATAGTTGTTGTTTTTCCTGTACCATTGACGCCAACTACCAGTATGACATGCGGCTTATGGGAAAGATTAAGTTTAAGTGGTTTTGCTACAGGTTCCAGAATTTTACGGATTTCACTGCTCATAATGGCACGGATTTCATCAGTTGAAATGTCTTTGCCAAAGCGGCCAGAATGAAGTGTATTCGTTATCTGGGTTGCTGTTTCAATTCCCAGATCAGCTTGAATCAAAACATCTTCGAGTTCCTCCAATGTCTTTTCATCCAATTTACGTTTGGTGAAAATGCTATTTATAGAATTGCCAAGTTTTTGTGAGGAGCGTGAGAGACCGAGTTTCAACCGGGTAACCCAAGGGCGTTTCAATGGCTGTTCTATTACTACTTCTTTTATTGGCAATTGTTTTTTTTCTACAGCCTTTTGAATCATTTGATATTCTCTAAACGATGTCAGGGAAGATTTATTATCTTTTGAAGGATTAACCGATAAACTTTGATGTTTTTCTGCATTTTTCTTCTGTCTGTGAGCGAAAGAAAATACTTTTCTCATAAAACCGATAGCCATTGTATTTTATTTTTTCTCAACTTGCATACTGATCGATTTTTGTTGCAACTAATCTGTCATGATTATGAGAAGCGATATGACATTTAACTATTGTTCCGGGGATACTCTCACTTATTTCTGCCAGAGTATAATTCTCACAACGGCCAATTCCATTCTGTTCTACTAAAATGCTCTGCTCTGTGCCCTGTAACTGCCGTAAATTTCTTAAATAAGCATATTTCCCTTCTTTACGCAGAATCGCAGCTCTTTGCTTTATAATATGGTGTTCTACCTGAGGCATAAGGGCGGCTGGTGTTCCTTTCCGTGGACTGAAAGGAAAAATATGAAGATGAGTAAGGCCGCATTCTTCAATAAGAGTACGTGTCTTTTCAAACATCTCATCGGTTTCTGTCGGAAAACCGGCAATAAGATCGGCCCCAAATACCATCTCTGGTCTTTTTTTACGTAATTCCTCGCAAAAACTGATTGCATCCTCCCGCAAATGCCGTCGCTTCATGCGTTTTAAAAGTATATTATCTCCAGCCTGAAACGACAGATGCAGGTATGGCATCAGCCTTTTTTCATAAGCTAGAATATCCAGTAATTCCGGATCAACCTCGATGGAATCGATTGAAGATAAACGTAGACGGGGTAAATCCGGTATATTGCGTAAAATAGAGGCAACAAGCTTGCCAAGATTAATAGTACCTAGTAGGTCGATTCCATAACTGGTCAGATCGACACCAGTCAGTACAACTTCGCGGTAGCCATTATCACTCAATTGTTTTATCTGCCTCACCACGGCACCTGGAGCTACAGAGCGTGAAGGTCCTCGTCCGTAAGGAATGATGCAAAAGGTGCAACGATGATCGCATCCATTCTGTATCTGCACGAAAGCTCGCACTTTGCCCTCGATAAGATCAATCATATGCGGTGCGTTTTCACGCACGTCCATAATGTTGTTAACCCGCACCTTTTCCATCTGATTGATACCGAAATCAGACAGGTGATAATAGGAGTCAGCATACAATTTCTCTTCATTGCCGAGGATAAGATTAATTTCATCCATGACGGCAAAATCTTGAGTCGAGGTCTGGGCTGCACAGCCAGTCACAATAATGTAAGCATCTGGATTTTCCCGTCGCGCCTTGCGAATTGCCTGTTTTGCCCGTCGTACAGCTTCAGCTGTTACAGCACAGGTATTGAAGATGATTGCGCCGTTCTGTAATATATCCAGCCCCGCAATTTTACTTTCACGGCGTATAATCTCCGTTTCATAGGCATTGAGCCGACAGCCGAAGGTAATAATCTCTGTTGCCATTATGTCGGATCTCTTGTGTATTGACCGGTTAGTGGATCAAAAAGACCTGAAAATTCATATTTGGTTGTTCCAACCAGCATTACATGACCATCTTTTTTCCATGTAATAAAAAGTGTACCGCCTGGCAATGTGACCCAGACCTCATTTTTCGTTAAGCCTCGGCGGCAAGCAGCCACTACGCTGGCACAAGCTGCAGTTCCGCAGGCGCGAGTTAGTCCCGCTCCCCTTTCCCAAGTTCGTAAATCAAGACTTGTTTCAGAGGTCACATGAGCAATCGAGATATTAGCCCCTTCCGGAAAAAGTAGGTTATGTTCAAGTCTAGGACCATATTTCACAAGCTTATAACTTTCCACATTGTTTTCAACAAAAAAAATGGCATGAGGATTTCCCATGGAAAGCACGGATGCCTTATTGAGAGGCCCACATTGAAGGGTAACATGGTCTATGTCTTCAACAGTTTTAATTAGAGGTATTTCCTGCCATTTGAAATTTGGTTTTCCCATATCAATAGATACAAGACCATTTTGTAGCCGCTGTGCATAAACAATACCGCTCACTGTATCAAAGGCGAAATAGTTGTGTTTTTCTTTTCTATGGAGCCATTCGGTCACGCACCGCATACCATTTCCACAGGCTTTTGCCCTAGAAGCATCTCTATTCCAGATTTCTATGAAATAATCTGTATTACTGCTCTGGGAATCATAAATTGCCATGATCTGATCAAAACTGATTTCTGATATTTGAGCCAATGTCTGAACGGCTTCAGATGTGATATGGTCATTGCGGCCACGCATATCAGCAACAATAATTTCATTGCCTAATCCGTTCATTTTTGTCATATTGAGCGGAATGTTCACTGATATTTGTCCTTAAGAATAACCATTTCACTATAGATATGGAATTTTTTCTTAAATACCAGATTTTCCCTATATTTATCAAGGCAATATTGATTTATGGTCTTTGGTGGAGATTTTAGAGAGTCTCCCTCGATAATTCTGGTTGAAATCGTCACGATTTTTGTGTTTCACAAGCAGGCACAATATATTTTGCGGATTCCCGAATCGTTCAGGCGCTGGCGATTATAAAAATTCCGAAAAATAACGCATCAGATGCCTATGCCTAAAGTCAAATTGATTTTAATAACAATTTATGATATATTAAAGCTCGCTTTGTCGATTCTTAACGTTTAAGTAAAACCTTGAAAGGTATATTGTTACGATGATAAGCTTACATAAAGACTATAGAAGCTTCATATAGTTGGTTTTATCTTCTGGAACACCCCTAAAAAGCTGATGTTATAACATCGATGTCAGCAGTATATCGGCAATCAGCCCTTATGGGCGAAATTATGTGTTTACCGGTCATTAATTTCCGGACACTAAGGGAGAAACCAAACTTATGTCATCCCAGCAGAGAAAAATAGCAAACCGGTATGGATTCAAGGCGGGTGAATCTATTGTATATCCAGCACATGGTGTTGGCCAGATCATTACAATTGAAGAACAAGAAGTTGCTGGCCACAAGCTTGAATTGTTTGTTATTCATTTTGAAAAAGACAAAATGCATGTCAAGGTTCCAGTAGCTAAGGCGATTTCAATCGGTATGCGCAAATTATCCGAAATTGATTTAGTTGACCGTGCTCTTAAAGTGCTGCAAGGCCGTGCACGTATCAAAAAAACCATGTGGTCACGCCGTGCACAGGAATATGATGCCAAGATTAATTCCGGCAATCTTATTGCCATTGCAGAGGTTGTTCGTGATCTTCACCGCGCTGAAAATCAGCCTGAACAATCTTATTCCGAACGGCAGCTTTATGAAGCGGCACTGGACCGGATAGCACGTGAAATCGCTGCCGTTAACAAGCTTTCCGAAAGGGAGTCTATCCGACTTATAGAAGTGAATCTGATTAAAAATCCGAAACGTAGCACCAATACAGAGGCCAGTGAGGCAGAGGCTGCTTAAGCAGATTATACCCGTCTGATGACAAAAGGCGGGTATTTTCACCATTGTTATGAGCATATTTGACGAAAGAAAATGTTTTAGCTATATGAGTTTAACTTACACTATATATCTATTAATATTCTATTCTTCTTAAAATTATAATTTTTTCAAGTGTTATAAATAACTATATTCAGTTCCTAGATTGCTTTTCCATTCTGTGACCGTAAATAAAAGTGCACAAATACGCCTTCAGGTTTGTTTCATATTTTGTTGTAACGCGATACAGCCCTATTAATGTTGGAACCTTCAACATGTTCTTCCTTGCCATTCTCAATTTCACTCAGCACTTTCAGGAATGGGATGTTAAAAAATTTTGTAAAAGCACTACAAAGCCTTTTAGAATACCTCCTCACGTAGCAAATCATTTACCGTGCTGAAAATGGAAATTAGCTCACTGCGAGAATATATAACTTTTTTATTGAGGGTAGTTATCTCGTTGGTAGCGAGATACTTGAGTGCCAACGTTTCACGGATAAGCTCGTCTATGGAAAAAACCATGAGGGCGTTAAGACAGGTCTGCGCATATTTCATTCCTTCTTCTTTGTTTTAATAACCACCAGTACTAGTGGCTCAGTAGAATTTGAAGGGTAGAGTAGATAGCCCGGCGTCAAGCCTGGCAAGTTAGGAGTCTGGGCTTCACTTTCTGGAAGTAGATTCAAGCACTGAGTTTCAGTATAAGGCATCATAATTTCCAACTGTCATTGGCTCCAGCCATATCGAATTACATTTGGAAACAACAGCTTTCTATCAAGCCAGAGACGAAAATAAACAGCGACAAATATCTAGTATGGGCTCTATAATAATTCCGCCCTACCAGGATAGCTCAGGCACAACAGTGCTGGTAAATAGGTTCGACGAGCACGAAGTTGGACTGACCATTCCAAATTATGCGCTTGTATTAATACAAGCGATACTAGACAGAAAAATCTATACACAGAATACAGTGGCTGTAATGGTTATCAAAATAAGAGGAAAAAGAGTAATTTTGGCAGATCTGGTTTATGTATTATGCCTAAAAAGCATAATGTCGCCATCCTGTACGACATATTCCTTGCCTTCATCGCGTATCTTGCCCGCTTCTCTTGCAGAAACTTCTCCGCCAAGCATGATATAATCTTCATAGGAAATTGTTTGTGCACGGATAAATCCGCGCTCAAAATCAGAATGGATAACGCCGGCCGCCTTCGGTGCCTTTGTTCCACGTTTGACCGTCCAAGCTCGGGTTTCTTTCGGGCCACAGGTAAAATAGGTGATAAGGTCAAGTAGATGATAGCCTACGCGGATCAGCCGATCGAGACTAGGCTCATGCAGACCTAGGGATTTAAGATATTCCACAGCTTCATCATCAGGCAGTTGTGCCACTTCTGCCTCAATTGCAGCTGAGATCATAATTATTTCCGCTCTTTGTTCTAAGGCCATTGTCATAATCGCCTTAGTAAATTTATTGCCGATCGCTGCATCATTTTCTGCGACATTGCAAATATAAAGCACAGGCTTTGATGTCAGGAGATTGAGGCCATCAAGAATGATGCGCTCTTCTGCCGAGATATCCCCGAGCAGCAGACGTACTGGATTTCCAGCCTGCAAAAGCTTAAACACCTTTTCTATCACTGGCAAAGTGGCTAGAGTCTCTTTATCTTTAGCTATGGCTCGTTTGCGCATCTGCACAATTCGTCTTTCGAGGCTCTCCATATCGGAAAGCATCAGTTCGGTCTCAACTGTTGATGCATCGGAAACGGGATTAATACGCCCCTCAACATGGGTGATATTATCATCTTTAAAACAGCGCAACACGTGGACAATGGCATCCACTTCACGGATTTTTCCCAAAAACTGATTGCCCAAACCTTCACCTTTTGAGGCACCGCGAACAAGACCGGCAATATCAACAAAACTGATTCGCGTTGGGATTATCTTCTTTGAACCGGCAATCGCAGCAATTTTTTTCATCCGCGGATCAGGAACAGCAACTTCACCGCTATTAGGCTCAATCGTACAAAAAGGATAATTGGCGACTTGTGCCGCAACGGTTTTGATCAAGGCATTGAAAAGAGTGGATTTGCCGACGTTAGGCAAACCGACGATTCCACATTTGAAACCCATGCTTTCGTTTTTCCTCAATTGTTTTGTATTGTCGGTTTAAGTACAATAGAGTCATTATTTTGAGCATATCCGCCATCACATCCCTTGTTTCTGCTGTTTTTGCAGGGGATAGTGTACGTGGTGGGTATCACTTTCCTTTCCGGATTTTTCTCTATTTCTTAAGCTGTTTTGCTGGTCATCCGCTTCATAAAGCCATTGTCATCCCCTTTGACAAGAAAGCCAATATTATCATTCACGGTTGCAAGGAGCAGTTCAAGCCATATTTCATCTGATTTGGAAAAATTTCCTATAACATAATTCTGGACGAGATCCTTATGGCTGGGGTAGCCTATGCCAAGTCGCAAACGGCGATAATCCGCACCACAATGGGGATCAATGGATTTTATGCCATTATGACCGCCAGACCCCCCGCCTTTCTTTATACGCGTCTTGCCTTGTGGCAAGTTAAGGTCGTCATGGATGACAACAAGATTATTAGGCGAAAGCTTGTAGAAACGCATAGCTTGCCCAACCGCTTGGCCAGAAAGATTCATATAAGTTTGCGGTTTGATAAGGAGAATTTTTTCGTCGTTAATCACACCATCAGCAATTAAGGCTTGGAATTTTCTACTCCAAGTGGAAAATCGATTGCGATCATGAATCACATCAACCGCCATAAATCCAATATTATGGCGGCTGTTTTCATAACATGAACCGGGATTACCAAGGCCTGCAACAAGTAGCATTAATGCGTCTCCGGTATGAGTTTGAGCAGTTTAAAAAGCAAAAAATAGGCAACCGGCTTTTCCATCTGCTAAAACCATCGGTTTTTTACTTACTTATCCAGATCACTTTTGCTCATTTCATCGGCAGCAGCAGATTCTGACTTTTCTTTAGCAACAGGTGTAGCAATTGTCGCAATAGTAAAATCTCCCTCGTGTGCTATGACTTCCACATCTTCCGGCAGTTTGATGGAAGAGAGATGGATGGCTTCACCGATTTGATAGCCAGTTAGGTCGACTTCAATAGATTCAGGAATAGCTGTCGCTGGAGCAAATGCCTCAATACTGTGATGAATAATGTTCAAAACGCCATTTTTCTGGATTCCAGGGCATTCTTCCTCATTGAGAAAATGGACTGGAATACTGATTTGAACGATCGATTTTGATGAAATACGCAGAAAATCAACATGCACAGGTGTATCACAAACCGGATCCAGCTGGTAATCCTTTGGCAGAACTTGAACCTTCTTGCTGCCAAGTTGAATGGTCGCAACCATGGTGCGAAAACCACCGCTATGAATCCTATAGTAAACGTCTTTGTAGGAAAGCGCGATTGGAAGGGGAGGCTGTTTTTCACCATAAATAACAGCCGGTATTTGTCCGTTGCGGCGAAGTTCCCGAGTGGACCCCTTACCAACCCGTTCGCGTGCTTCGGCCTTGAGAGTATAACTCTTGCTCATAGCATATCCTTTCAAAATATATGGAGAACTTCCAACATATGCATTTGCATGCATTATAACTAGAAGCTTATAGAACAGCCCGTAGATGCCGTAGTGTCGGCACTATCGTAACTATACCATTCCGCATTGCCTCCAAGGGTGTCTACGCAGATACCTTCCTGTAAAACAATAAAGGTTCCAATGCAAGAGTTGTGGATTTTGGATAATGTTTTGACAATTTAGAGAAATAAGAAGGATTAACTCATGTTGCTTAATACATTTTAAAATAGGTGTATTCTGGTCCACAAAGCATCAAAAAAATTTTTCTTATAGAGCACGCTGGAAAATAAATCCGCTAATTGCCACTTCAGTTCAGATTGATAAATAAAAGATAAACTTCGTCCCAAAGAGAATCCAGAAAATACGGTGAATGGGGTCATTTCTCTTAATCTAATGAATCCAGATGGAGTCACCGATTTTTCTTGAAACCTTTCAAAATTTTAAACTGAGATACTAGCTTTTTTACCGCTAATTATGAAAATTATGGTGAAGTTAGAGAAAATCATCTAGATATCTAATTGGCTATTAATTAATCGACAATATTTGCAATCTATCATAGACGTTGGATGCTTAAAAATCACGCTCAACTATCTAGATGATAGCCTATTGTTTATTCCTGAAATTATCGACTTGCGCTAATGGGTTATTGTGTAGCTTAGCCGCTATTAGTTTCTTTGTATATTTTGCTCTCGGCAAAAAAATCGAATATCAAATTTCTCGGGGATGAATTCGTTATTGAAAACCTGCATAATAATAAGATAAGTATTGGATACACTCGAAAAAACGATTAAAATAGCTATTCATATCTGAAGCGGCATTTAGTGCGTTTCCAGCCTGAAATAAGGGAAAATAGCAATATGTTTGTTCGAATAACATATTAGTCTACCAGAAGCTCGCACTCTTCACAATAAGAAAAGCAGACTGCGGTCACCACCAACCACACACTCTGCTCTAAGCTCAAGAAAGTTCTCTGTCGGTTATCTTATAAACAATTGCTTGAACAAATTATTCTGGTTATTGGCAAGAGTGATTTTGTATCTATTACCAAAGTTTCTAGACGTAAGGAAATTGATGTTACAATTGGTTCCCTTGGTGCACCTGATTAATGAGTAGTTATTTGAATATAGATGGTATTTGTTCACCCAAAATTAATTCATCTCTTCAAAATGCATGTGACAAACAGAGGCCGATGGGAAAACTTAGTAGAGTCAGAGACTGGTTCAAATTATGGATAGGTAAAGTAGATCTCAGTCAAACAGGCTGGAAACCGATTGTTCCGCCGCTGTGCGTGAAATTGCTTTTCCGATCAGGCTAGAAATGGAAAGGATACGGATCTTTTCCGCTTGTTCTATTTCCGATGTCGGTTGGATGGAATCGGTAATAACAAGCTCTTTAAGTTTTGAATTGTTAATACGGGTAATCGCATCGCTGGAAAATACGCCGTGGGTGATATAGGCTCTGACGCTTTTGGCCCCCTGCTGCAGAAGGGCTTCAGCTGCATTGCATAATGTCCCGCCAGAATCGACAATATCATCAAACAACAGGCAGTCCTTTCCGACAACATTGCCGATGATATTTATTACTTCAGATTCGCCGGGACGCTCGCGCCGTTTGTCAACAATGGCAAGCAGGCTATCAATGCGTTTGGCAAAGGAACGGGCGCGTACCACACCACCTACATCGGGAGAAGCCACCATAACATTATTCATTGAATAGTTAGCCATAACATCCCGAGCAATAACCGGAATAGAATAAAGGTTATCTGTTGGAATATCGAAGAAACCCTGTATTTGTCCTGCATGGAGATCAAGTGTCAGAACCCGGCTAGCACCCGCCTGTGTTATCAAGTTTGCCACAAGTTTTGCAGAAATAGGTGTGCGCGGGCCCGGCTTGCGGTCCTGTCTTGCATAGCCGAAATACGGGATAACAGCTGTAATACGCCGTGCAGAGGAGCGCCGCAGTGCATCAATCATGATAAGAAGTTCCATCAGATGGTCATTTGTCGGGTAAGATGTTGATTGCAGAACAAAAACATCTTGACCTCGGACATTTTCATGAATTTCAACGAAAATCTCCTGATCTGCAAACCGGCGTACTGTAGCTTTTCCGAGATCTATATTAAGGTAATCTGAAATATCACTGGCCAGCTGGGGATTTGAATTACCACAGAAAAATTTCATAAAGTGTACCATCCTTTGACTGATGCTGCTCTTAATGTAAGGCGTTTTAGCGCGTTACCATGAGATTGCAAATAGACAATTTTTTGTATTATCTTTATACACTGTTAATAATAGGTCAGCCCATTTGTTCAGCTGATGAAAGCGCATAAACCTGTTTGGTTGAGAATATTCTGAAAGACATCTCAGATAATAAACAGTTTTTACTTTAATACCGCTTGGACAACTCTCCAACTTCATACTATAGCTGGTGCAGCTCTGGTAAGTGCTATATTAGGGGAATCTGCTACTATAAAGATTATATTATCCAGCGACAGAATTGCAATCTGGTTATCAAGTCAAGAGAAATTATGGGACAAGGACTCTGTGCCCTCGATATTTTATGAAGTATAGGTCTGCGCAAATGCTATTGCTACGTCTTCTTCAGAAGCAAATAGCATGGAATGGGTATAAGGAGTCATATATTATGGGGCTAGGTTGTCAGTATATCATCGGCCTTGAAATGCTCGCTTTCTATCCAAGATGACGTAAAACGTACACCAACATTTGTCAGAAGTTATTTTTGCCATTCTACATAATTTTTTACCTGAAGACGCTAATATCATTCTTGTTTCCTCAATATAATTGTTGACATCTGGCACCCATAATCTGGCTCGTACCAATGCATCTTACGCCGGTATGAGAAAAAACGCTTCTCATCAGCATATGTACACATATTAAGCGAATCTGCACGCGCTATGCCAAGTTTTCGGAGCTTGTCTGTAATAAAAGACGATAGATTGAAATAATAATGGCCATTTTTTTGTGAAGAAGTAAAGTATTTTCTATAGATAAGATCCTTGTCATGAAAGATTTTGTGGAATTCTTCTCCGACCTCGTAATAACGGAAGCTTATGCATGGGCCAAGAACAGCCACGATTTTTTCTTTTCTGGCACCAAGTTTCTGCATGGCCGCTACGGTATTATCCAGAACACCATCCAGTGCTCCGCGCCAACCTGAGTGTGCGGCACCAATGACGCCGCCCTGCGCATCAGCAAACAGTACGGGACCGCAGTCCGCTGTCGAGATTCCGAGTGCAAGCCCAGTAGTATTTGTCACCATGGCATCGGCTTTGGGGCATTCGCCGGTAAAAGGGGCTGTCACCGTTGCAACATCAGCAGAATGAACCTGATAGACCGTTACAAGCCGTTTTTCGGGTACACCAAGTATATCTGTTATTTTACGGCGATTTTCCAAGATATCTTCCCTAACATCATTTGATCCAAGGCTGATATTCAGGCTTTTATAAATACCTTTGGAAACGCCGCCCTCCCGAGTAAAAAAATGGTGAAAAATATTATTTTCCTGCAAGGCAGAAAGATTCGGGGCCAAAATAGATTGTGGAGTGTCTATCATTAATTACTCAACGGTATGAACGAAATAGGCGAAATGATGGGTGAACATGATCGTATTTTCAATTATATCCTCTGGGCTAATGCTATCCCCCTATGGGAAAGGTGGTATGGTGATTTCCGTATTAGCAATGCAGAGGACCTTGAAAAGCTTTCCCATCTGATAGGATGCAGTGAGCCGTTCAACATCCGTGGCAATCTGCTGACGTATCGTCTCATCCTTATTAGCAGCAAGCCTGCCTGCGCGTTCCAGAAGACCAAGCCTGATTAGGAAATCGCCCTGCGTCAGCCCCGCTGTATAGCAGCCCTCGTTCCGGGCCGCATGGGCAAGAGCTGCAAAATCAACATGTGATGTCAGGTCGCAGTCGCCCGGATTTTTCAGTGGGCTACAGAAACTGTGTTTCGATATAGCCTGAAGAGTATCGCCAAAGCCGGGTTCCAGTGTGCCATAATCAATGATTAATGCCGTTCCTCTTTTTTTGGCAATATGTGCGCTGATGCTTTGGGCAAGCGCAAAGCGGGCCGGGGAAATTTCAATGACCGTTCCATCAGGGAACTTTTTCGCTGAAATTGGCATAAGAGTCGGGTCAGAATCTGCAAAACTTTGTGAAAAGCATAGGTTATCGTTTTTATCGATGGCAATCATCCTTTCATACAGTGTGTTATGGTTTGAGATATACTGGTGAATTGGCATTGTATCAAACAATTCATTGGCAATTAGAATAAGCGGAAAACCGGGTATTTCTTCAAAGACTGTGATCCATTCGATTTTTTTGCTATACACATGCAGCTTTTCTTTCTGAGCTGCGGCAAGTCTTTTGCTTGTCTCAACAAGAACAACATGGGCAGCATTTAGGCATTCACAGGAAAGCTTACCGATTGTGCGTAGAATGTCATCCATCAGTGTGCCGCGTCCAGGTCCTATTTCACAAAGCAGGAAGGGAGAGGGCTGGCCCATGCCCTGCCATGCGGAAAGCGCCCAGACAGCGAGCATTTCACCGAACATCTGGCTTATTTCCGGTGCTGTGATAAAATCACCCTTGCGCCCGAATGGCTCAGCCGTTTTGTAATAACCGTATTCAGGATCCGTCAGAACCATCAGCATATACTGGCTGATATCAATTGGCCCCTGCAATGTGATGAGGTGGATGATTTTTTCCTGCAGTGGGGTCATGATCTTTGCCTGTTGGGGCGTGATGCCCAGAATATTATGCCGAGTCCTGAAATAACCATGGGCAGGGAAAGAGCCATGCCCATGGTAAGCCATTTGCCTGTCACATAGGAAATGCTCGGTTCACGGAAGAATTCAACAAAAAAGCGCGCAAGCCCATAGATCAGGGTAAAACTTCCGGCGATAAGTCCCTGTTTTTTTAGGGCTTTCAGACGAAAAATCAGAAAAGCTAGAATAAAGAAAAGCACAGGGCCTTCAAGCGCTGCTTCATAAAGCTGGCTCGGATGACGGGCAAGTAGGTTGCCTGCCATGTCAAGGCCGCCATTGGGAAAATGGACTGCCCAAGGCACATTGGTAACACGACCCAAGAGTTCGGAGTTGATGAAATTGCAGATGCGGACAATGCCCAATCCTACCGGCACACCGGCAGCTATTGTATCGAACATGGTCCAGATACCGATTTTGTTTTTCACTGCAAACAGGATTATGACTAGGATTGTGCCGATAAAACCACCATGGAAAGACATGCCGCCATCCCATACAGCGATGATTTTTGATGAATTTGCAAAATAATAATCAGGCCTGTAGAGAAGAACTTCGCCAAGCCGTCCGCCAATAACAACGCCGATTGCTGCCCAGATAACAAAATCATCTAGTTTTTCAGGGTTCATCGGTCCAATGCCATTTTTCCAGAGGGGCAGTGTTTTCAACAGGCGTTTGCCGTACCACCAAGCAAAAAGAATGCCGATAACATAGCCAAGGCCATACCAGTGCAGCTTGACCGGCCCGACTGAAAAAATAACTGGGTCAATTTTGGGAAAGGAAAGGGCGGAAAAAAACATGATATGATCTTCCTAAATTATCTTTTGCTGAATGCTGAAGTGTTATTTAGCAGCAGCAGGATATAGGATATTATTAAGGTCAGAAGCATTCTTTAGCCGCTAAATTTAGTTTTCCAAACATTCCGAAACCAATCTGGAAAATGACTGACCGATGTGATACGGTCAAGCCGTTCTCTTCACGTTTTTGGGCAGTGCACAGTGCACTAATGTATAGAAAGCGATTTTTCAGCTATTGTGGGTTTTGATAATATTCAAAGGGATAACGCAGTATGAGCAATGAACCTAACCGTATAATGGATGAGCTGGCCAAACTGATGACCGATGCTGCAGGTGCTGTTTGTAGTATGCGCGATGAGGTTGAAACTGCTTTTCGTTTTCAAGCGGAGTGCGCCTTGAAAAAGCTCGATCTTATCAAGCGTGAGGATTTTGAGGTTTTCAAAGAAATGGTAGCTAAGGCGCGTTCTGAAAACGAAGCGTTAAACAAACGCGTGGAAGCACTTGAAAAGCAGCTGAGAGATTCCAAAAAGGCAGTGTAAAATAGGGCAGGATAAATAATTTCTATTTTTTATCCGCTGATAATTCAAAATCATAAAATTTATTATCAGATTCTGGCCTGTTTTTTTGCAGAGATTTCCAATCATATAAGACTGTGAATACTTCACGCTTCGTAAACAGTTTACTCAAGGGTGCGGCATTTGGTTTTGTATATCCAATCTGTTCTTGTGACTGCAATTTCTCAATTGAGGTGAAAAATAAGGCTTTTCCTCAAGCGCCAGAGAGTGCACTATGCATCCTAGTTGATATGATAAGCAGGTTGCTCATGGGTTATAATAGGTGTTCGAACGTACTAGCATAGGATAAAATTTATATGTATTGTGGGGAACTCGATGGACTAAGAGCTTTATTATACGGCTTTCTGGTATCTCATTGCGTGATGCACCGCTAAGGTAGTTGGTTCAAAGAAATTAAGAATGCTGATTATCTATGCGGCTTTTGAAAAGGTAGATATTATAGAGGTTGGCATTATCGTTGAGGCTAAGAGTTTCCGGTAAGCGCGCAAGCTTGTCCTATAAGCTGGAAATTAATTTTAGCCGCGATTTAGGTATCAAGAAATCTTCTGTTCAGATAACAAAACACTATAAAATCCCGCAGTTTGATTGCGAAAACAGGTGATCGTTGTTATCAATTTCCTGTCGTGGCGGATTTCCCCGACAAAAGGGAACAGTTATACTTTTATCGCCGGATATAAAAGTTGGCCGTTGGCGGAAATATATTTTAAAGGTCGTCTTGCCAGATTTTTTTATTAAGGGCAGGTTCTTTGATCTTAATTTTGCCACGTTTGGCAGAGCGGGTGGTGCTTTCCATGTGTTTTTGGGCTTTCAGACCATGCGAGCATATCACATCTCCTTATTGCAAGGTGGACAATAATAGGATGTAGGGCAACTGGCATATTTGTTCAGGATCTGTATTATGGTATTTCTCTCTAACTGTTATTATCAGGCTGGCACTTCAATAATTGCCTGCAAGCCACCTTCCGGACTTCTGCCAAGTCTGACGTCACCACCATGGCTGCGGGCGATATCACGGGCGATTGACAGCCCAAGGCCGGTGCCGCTTTCATTCTGGTTGCGGGCTTCATCAAGCCGGAAAAACGGCTTGAACACTTCTTCCCACTTGCTTTTAGGGATGCCAGGCCCATCATCATCGATCATGATAACCAGTGTTTCCATACTGTGTCTGATATTGATATGTACATTTTTCGCATAGCGAAAGGCATTGGAAATAAGATTGGAAATAAGCCGTGAAAAGGAGCTTGGACGAACTTGGGCAACTGGGTTTCCTTGAATGGCATAGGTAAATCCACGGTTACGCAATTGCGCTTCTTCTGAAGATTTGGCCATGAGATGAGAAAGGTCAAGTTTTCCGACTTCTTCAGCGCCTTCTCCACGGGCAAAGGCTAGATACCCCTCAAGCATGTTCTGCATATCAGCAATATCCTGCTCAAGAGGGCTATTGTCAAAATTGTTTCCAGCCAGAGCCAACTGTAATTTGAACCGTGTTAGGATTGTCCGAAGGTCATGGCTTACACCGGAGAGCATGGTTGTGCGCTGGTCGATCTGACGTTCTATGCGTTGACGCATGCGCAGGAAAGCAGTGCCCGCTCTACGCACCTCATCAGCTCCACGTGGCTCAAAGCCTTTAGGCAGCGGGCGTCCCTTGCCAAAACTCTCGGCAGCCTCTGCTAGTTGCTGAATCGGTCTAATCTGATTGCGTAGAAGAAAGATGGCAATGATTAGCAGGACAAGAGCTGTACCCACCATCCAGCTGAGAAAGATTCCGGTATTGGAAGCATAGGTCTGACTGCGTGTGGCAAAAACACGTAAAACCTTGTCATCAAGTTGGATACGAATTTCAACGAGATTGGAATCGCCAACTGTATCAATCCAGAATGGTCGGTTGATCTGTTTGGTTATCTCCTCGCTCAAAAAGTAATCCAGAATGGCAAAGAACGGTTTTGGTCCGGGAGAAGGTAAGGGATCTGGTGGTAGGATTGAAATATTAAGCCCCATACGCTGCTGCGCAATACGAATGATATTATTGTAGTTATCATCTTGAGAGTATGTTTCTATTATATCAATAATGGCTGAAATATCATGAATAACGGCCATCGAAAGCCGCTCTGTCACCATTTGCCAGTGACGCTCCATAAAAACATAGGCAATCACTGACTGCAAGAGCACCATCGGTGCAATGATGATGATCAATGAACGCGCATAAAGTCGCTTTGGCATACGTCGGATAAACCAGCGACTGAATTTTTTCCACGTCGTGCTCATCGGATTTCGGCACCTACTCAATAGAAAGCTTGTAGCCAATTCCGCGTACAGTTTGCAACCAGACCGGATTGGCCGGGTCATTTTCTATTTTTCTTCGCAGCCGGTTGATCTGTACATCAATTGTCCGTTCCCCCACTTCATCTTCTCCTCGTGCCAATTTATGTCGCGAGATGGTTTCGCCTATATGCTTCGCAAAAATAGCCATAATTTCTTGTTCACGGTCCGTCAGGTGGATTGTTTCTCCTGCTTTCTTCAATTCACGCCGGGGAATGAAGAAAGTATAAGGCCCGAACATGATTTGTTCAATTTTGACTTGGGAAGGTCTGGCTCCCCGGCGCAGGATAGCATTGACGCGCAACAGGAGTTCGCGTGGGTCAAAAGGCTTAGGCAGGTAATCATCAGCCCCCGCTTCTAGGCCGCCGATTCGGTTGGCAGTTTCTGAAAGCGCTGTCAGCATAAGAATAGGCACACTCTTTGATTCCCGAAGTGAATGGGTCAGTGCAATGCCACTTTCTCCCGGCATCATCACATCAACAATCAGTAGATCAAAATCAAGACCTACCAGTTTGCGTCGGGCATCCTGCGCGTCTGATGCAACAGTCACGCGGAAGCCATGCTGTTGGAGAAATTGTGATAACAGGCTGCGGATACGCGTATCATCATCGATAACTAGAAGATGGGGAGAGTCATCTGAAATGGCTTTATGTTGTGTATCGGACATTAAGACAGATTTCCATTATTCTTTTCTGAAGTCTAAGGTTATTATATGTTAGTATGAATACCATTAAAATTAACCTATTGTGTTTAATCTTTTAGGTCTGATAGACAACTGTTACCAGATATGATTGCCAAAATGCACAGAACAGGAAATGCAGTTATGGTTTTTATCTTGGTTCCATGGCCTATTTTATAAGAAATTCTATTTAATTTAAAGCTTAGAGAGAGAAATATGGGTAAACTGAATGCACATATAATTCCGGTAATGTCTTTCCGGCAGAATTGTAGGTTGCTGTTTGATGATGAGAACAAGAAGGGGGTTTTGATTGATCCAGGGGGCGATCTTTCCCATATTTTAGAGGCGATAGATATCACCGGTGTTATTGTAGAGGCAATCTGGCTTACCCATGGGCATATTGATCATGCAGGTGCTTCCATGGATGCAAAGGATGCGCTGGGTGTTGAGATCATTGGGCCACAGATAGGTGATAAAATACTTCTTGATCAACTAGTTGAAACTGCAGAACAGTATGACCTGTGTGATCCCGTACGTAATTGTGTTCCTAGTCGATGGCTGAAGGATGGCGATATAGTTATCTGTGGAGGTCATATCTTGAAGGTGCTGCATAGCCCCGGCCATAGCCCCGGCCATGTTATTTATTTTTCTGAAGATGAACGCTTTGCAATTGTGGGAGATGTACTTTTCCGTGGTTCAATCGGCCGTACGGATCTTCCGTACTCTAACCATGATGATCTCATGCACTCTTTGTATGACAAGCTTTTGCCGCTTGGGGATGATGTTAGCTTTTTATGTGGTCATGGCCTTGGTGGTTATATCGGTGAGGAACGCCATACTAATCCTTTCCTCACTAGGGCTTGTAGAACAATACCAATCCAAGCGGAATACCTGAACCAGTAAAACAAGAATGAAAAGCTAAGAGAGGCTGAGTTTTCAGCCGCCGGCTTGGGAAACTGTAAGCGCAACAAAATGGTTGGTTTCAACCAGGGTAGATTGCTTTTTATTTGTGAACGGAATATCAAGCGCATGCCATGTTTCAAGTAGGGCATCTTTCAGTATTTCAATCAGCGCATCGTTATGAAAGGGTGTTGGTGTTATACGCAGCCGTTCTGTGCCGCGTGGAACAGTAGGGTAATTTATCGGCTGAATATAGATATCATGCTTTTCTAGCAAATGATCTGTAGCTTTTTTGCAAAGATCAGGATCACTGATGAGAATTGGCACAATGTGGGTTTCAGATGGTATGATCGGCAGTCCCGCTTGTATCAGGATATCTTTTGTTTTTTGTGTTTGCCGCTGTTGCATTATCCGTTCCATCTGCGATTTCTTCAGGTGACGGATCGCCGCGATTGCGGAAGCGGCAATAGCCGGGGGAAGAGCAGTGGTAAAAATAAATCCTGGCGAGTAGGAACGCACGGCGTCAATAACGCTTTTGGAACCGGTGATATATCCGCCAAGTGCACCATAGGCTTTAGCAAGTGTACCTTCAATAATATCAATGCAGTGGGTCAGGTTATCCCGGTCGGTGATGCCCCCTCCGCGCGGGCCGTACATACCAACAGCGTGAACCTCATCAATATAGGTCATGGCATTATATTTTTTTGCAAGATCGGCAATGGCAGCAGTGGGTGCAATGTCACCATCCATAGAGTAAACGGATTCAAAAACAATCAGTTTTGCGCGCGCATGCCCAGCTGTTTTCAGAAGATGCTCAAGATGGATAAGATCGTTATGACGAAAAATCTTTTTTTTAGCGCCTGAGCGGCGTATTCCTTCAATGATGGAAGCATGATTGAAGGCATCAGACAGAATAAGACAGTTCGGCAGCAATTGTGCGATAGTAGAAATGGAGGCTTCGTTTGAAATAAAACCCGAAGTGAAGACAAGTCCTGCTTCCTTGTTATGGAGGTCAGCCAGTTCTTTTTCAAGCTCCACTAGATAGTGGTGGGTGCCTGAAATATTACGTGTACCCCCTGCGCCTGCGCCCATTGTGTCGGCCGCATGGCGCAGTGCATTAATTACATCGGCATGTTGCCCCATACCAAGATAATCATTTGAGCACCAGACGGTGATTTCACGTGCTATTTCACCATCGCGCCGGATGGCGCGCGGGAAAGCACCGGCGATGCGCTCCAAATCAGAAAATACACGGTAACGTTTTTCAGTATGCAATTGGTCGATTGCTTTTTGAAAAAAAATATTATAATTCATTTAGAATGCTCCGGTCTGAATAGACGGAAAATATAGGTTCTTATTTTATAATTCAATGAGCCGTATATTTAATTTCTAGGTCGTTTTGGGTCTGATTGATCCGGATTATTTAGAGATAACGGTATTAAATAATATTTCAGATGACAAATTTTTGTGAAAAATGTCATGAAATTATCGGTTCTTAGCTATTTTTATCGGAAAAGACGTTTGGGCAGAGGAACTGTAGGTGGTTATCATTGCAGCGAGCACTATGGCATAGAAATCATAGATATCATTATCCGGTTTTATATGTTTCCTACCGTGTGGTGACAGAAAATCTAGTGTTTCAGCACTATGTTAAGGATAGGATAAAGGAAATAACCGGTTTTCCGAATTTTCAGGCCCGACATAAATTTCTGTTGAAAGGAGCTTGGCTCAACAAGCCTTACAGAAAGGTGCGGACAGACGTCTACCCTTTTTGAAAAAAAATAAAATAATTAACACAGATACGTTTTATTGAGTAACAACTGCCTTCCTGATTTCTTCGGCAATAACAGGACAGATGTTTCCGCAATGTGGTTAATTTCCCCGTTTCATGCAGTAATTTTAAAGGGCTGAAAGGGTACAATTCAACTTTAATCAATAATCATAACAACATTTCCTGAGGTTGTGCCCCACCAAAGCGAACATCGCACTTTGGCAGGTTTAAAAACATATCCAATTGGTTATACGCTGTACGAATACGACTTACCGCTAGATCAAAAAAATTCTCATTCCATTCAATACCGATGAAGTGTTTACCCTCCTTGATACATGGAGACGCCGGTTGTGCCTGATTCCATAAACGGATCACACACGATATGACCATTGACATTGTTGATAATCTTCCTCATCGCCGGAAGCAGGTTTATCGTTGGATGGGGAATCCCCGTATCTTGACCACATTCTATGCAGGATATCGCGTCCAGGCGATCGATAATTACCAACCGGCGCATTATCCTATTTTCCAAGCATAGACATAAATTTCGGTATCAGATCGGTAATTGCGATTGGCAATCGGCATTGGATTGGTTTTGTTCCAGCTACAAATTGTATAAACATCATATTGCCTTGCCAAACAGGGCAGCAAGATTGTCCAATGATTGTTATAGGCAAAAACAATCATCGAGCTGAATTGCTCCGCTGAAATAATCGAATCCCTTAATTAAGTCTTAATTCCTGTATCTCATTGAACCTTGATGCTTTCAGCGAAAACCATTGCGGTCTGCCGTATCAAATTTATAAGGCGGGTCAGTGACAAGCGCGTCAATTTTTCCAAATTCCGGCAAATCCGGTACGGATCCCCCCCCTCCAGATAAAGGCTATAATCCCCAATAACCTCTTTGCGTTGATATATCAACTCAAATTACCATAAAATTGGGCAGTGGAAGTAAGAAAAGAAATACTCGCCGCAACCAAACCTAGCGTTAATCGGCGATGCAAAAAGAATCGGAAAAATCACGTTACTCATATCCAGTTCGCTTTCTATTTAAACAACTCACCTGCAAAGTCCTGCACCCATGCGACCTCACTCTCTTGCACACAAATTATCGCATCGACAAATACCTGACTGAAGTAACTGAGCATTTTGATAAAACATGTGCTGAAATGAGCAAGCTGTTATCAAATCATGAGAGAATAGGAAAATGAATAATGAGATTGAAATTACAGACGGTATGATCGCTGAAATGAAATATAAAGTGGTTATCGTACTGAGGTGGCCTTGCCAATTTTGCCCGTTTTACAAAAAATACTTGATGCAAGGCCAGTGAGTGATCTGGCTTTTATTTGTGGCGAGAAAGGACAACCCTTGACCAAGGAGAGCTTTGGTAATTTGTTTCGTGAAGCTTGTAATCTTGTAATGCGGTCGGAATGAAAAAATCCGCGCATGGAGTGCGAAGATTAGCACAATCCGCGCAGCCAATACGGGAGCGACAGTTACTCAATTGAAAGCCCTTTTGGCTGGACTGATAATGAAATGCCATCGCTCTATACTCAGACAGCAGACCGGATAAACTCACGTTTATATCGATTTCGGCTGTAGTTCAAACCCTGCAATTTTGTAGGCGAAAAGATTGGGGAGAAGGTCTCCATTGCCAATGATGAGCCATATTTCATATCATCCTAAATCAAGGAGAAGTTATCTTCAAGGCAAGTTTCCTCGGTCGATTTATCCAGGATTTAAATTTTATCATCATGCAGTTTTACAAAAAATAGCCTTTTCATTTTGATCTAATCGTAGTACGAGCCAGCGTCAATTCGTATAAAGTTTATTAAAGAATTACCATATACCTGTATTTCAGGGTGTTTTCAGATTTAACGTATTTTTTGTTTGTCAACCCATATTGGCAGGTACGGCGTTCTTGTTTTTGGAAAGGAATTGACTATGGCGAAAATCATTGAAAGTCCAACGGGCGCATTGGCGCTTACTTTTGACGATGTGCTGATTCAGCCCGGCTATTCCAGTATTTTACCTAGCCAAGTCGATCTGAAAACATGTATTGCCCGTGATATTGAGCTTAATTTGCCGCTTTTATCAGCTGCGATGGATACAGTAACAGAGGCACGGCTGGCGATTGCTATGGCACAGGCTGGTGGCATGGGTATTATCCATCGTAATATGAAGCCGCAGGAACAGGCAGAGGAGGTGCGTCAAGTCAAGAAATTCGAATCCGGCATGGTTGTAAACCCTGTTACCATCAGGCCTGATGCCACGTTGGCAGAAGCGCAGAAGCTAATGCATTCTTATGATATTTCTGGGATTCCTGTGGTCGAAGCGCATGACAGGAGCAAGGGGCCCGGGCGCCTTGTTGGTATTCTGACCAACAGGGATGTGCGTTTTGCCTCGGATCCTCAGCAGAAGGTTCATGAGCTAATGACATGTGAAAATCTTGTAACTGTGCGGGAAAATGTACAGCAGGATGAGGCTGAAAGGCTTTTGCACCAGCACCGGATTGAAAAATTGCTGGTGACAGATAATGCTGGCTGCTGTGTCGGCCTTATAACGGTAAAGGATATTGAAAAGGCGCAGCTGAATCCAAATGCCGCCAAAGATGAACATGGACGCCTGCGGGTTGGCGCGGCGATCAATGTCGGCAAGGATGGGCTGAAGCGCGCGGAAAGGCTACTTGCTGCCGAGGTTGATGTTCTGGTAATTGATACGGCTCATGGTCATTCACAACGTGTGCTTGAAACTGTCAGAGATGTGCGACGTATTGCCGGTGATACTGCAGTTATTGCTGGGAATGTTGCCACTGTCGATGCGACAAAGGCACTCATTGATTGTGGAGCTGATGCGGTCAAGATTGGAATCGGGCCAGGGTCGATCTGTACCACACGCATTGTTTCAGGCGTCGGCGTTCCGCAGCTTGCGGCGATTATGGGAGCTGTTGAAGCAGCTGACAGGGTCGGTATTCCGGTTATTGCTGATGGCGGTATCAAATTTTCGGGTGATTTTGCTAAGGCGCTGGCAGCCGGTGCCGCGGCTGCCATGGTAGGCTCGCTGCTGGCCTGTACGGAAGAAAGCCCCGGCGAGGTTTATTTGTATCAGGGACGCTCATTCAAGGCTTATCGCGGCATGGGGTCAGTTGGCGCAATGGCACGTGGCTCAGCAGACCGTTATTTTCAGGCAGAAGTGTGTGATGAGCTCAAGCTTGTGCCTGAAGGGATTGAAGGACAGGTTGCCTATAAAGGGCCTATTGCGGCCATATTACATCAACTTTCTGGCGGTTTGCGGGCTGCAATGGGATATGTTGGTGCAAAAAATCTTTCTGAATTTCGTAAGAAAGCAACTTTTGTTCGTATTACCAATGCCGGTTTGCATGAAAGTCATACCCATGATGTAACGATTACTCGCGAAAGTCCGAATTATCCCAGAAGCGTTAAATTCTAAAAAGCAGAGTCTGTCTGGGAACTTGTTTATAATCCTTAGTTGCGTGGGCTGTGTTTTCTCCAGAACAGTCCGAGTTTTTCTTGATAATTTTCTGTGTCGATGTTTTCGTTTCTACGATTGCAGTGTAAATGTCTGGATAAATTTTGTTTATTTGCCGCTAATGTAGGCAACCGGGATAGGTACCAAATATTGAAATAATACCAAAATATCCGCCTCCGATATGGTATCAAAATATTTTTATTATTCTAAAAAATATTATGGGTAATCGGTGGAAAATAGTGCCCTGCCAGCGTGAGAGTAACTGCGCTCAAATGACAATAGACAAACCATTTTTTCCATCTCTGCGATTCTGCACGGAAAGGGTGGGCTCTAAACTCCCGATTTTCTATCGCAGTGCAAAAATGCTGGATAGAAAACCAGCGCATCAAAATAACACATTTACTGAATGCTAAACATGAGAGATAGTTTCTATATTTTGGGCGAAATAACATTGAGTATCGAGATATGGGAGTATGGGAAAACAGCCTGATAGTGGGAAAAATCTCAGGCTCTTATTGCATACCGGCTGGATAAATTTTATAATGAACGCTTTTTAAACAGGCAGGAGCAAACGGATGCGACTGGGTGGACGCCTTCAGGCAGCGATTGATATTCTGAATGACATTGAGGAGTGCAAGCATCCCGTTTCAGAAGCATTGAAGAATTGGGGTGTATCTCATCGCTTTGCCGGTTCCGGCGATCGGGCTGCAATAGGTAATATCGTTTATGATGCTGTCCGGCATCGTTCTTCCATTGCTTGGCGGATGCAAAGCGAGTCAGCGATTGATATCGCCTATGGTGCCCTTTTGTGTGACAGTGGTATGGATATGGTGACAGTCAGGAAAAATTTGACTGATGACAGCTTTGCGCCGCCACTACTTGATGAGGAAAAACAGCTTGTATGGCAAAGCCGCCATCTAGCCGATGCCCCCGTCTATATACAGGCTGATGTGCCGCAATGGTGTATGGCTTCACTGGAAAAACTATTTGGAGCAGATTGGGTGAAGGAAGGAAGAGCCCTTGCTGAAAGGCCACCGCTTGATCTGCGTGTCAATATCCTGAAAACAACACCGGAAAAAGTTGCCAGAGGGCTTAAAGATATTGGTGCTTTACCTATGGCATGGTATAAGAAGGCCTTGCGGATTGCACCGGTTCAAGGGCTCAGACGTCATCCCAATGTGCAAGTGGAACCAGCCTTTCAGAAAGGCTGGTTTGAAGTGCAGGATCTGGGGTCACAGATTGCCGCGCATTTGTGCCGAGCTCGCCCGGGAATGCAGATCTTGGACTATTGTGCCGGAGCCGGCGGCAAAACCGTTGCTCTGGCTGCTGATATGAGAAATCAGGGGCAAATTCATGCCTATGATGCCGAAAAGACCCGGCTTGCGCCGATTTTTTCTCGATTGCGTCGTGCTGGTATACGTAATACTCAAGTTCATACAAATACTTATGCGTTGGCAGCTTTATCCGGCCATATGGATATGGTTGTGGTTGATGCCCCCTGTACCGGTACTGGTATATGGCGGCGGCGCCCTGATACAAAATGGCGCTTGACAGAAAGTCAACTTGAACGGCGCGTAGAGGAGCAGAGGACTGTGCTTGATAAGGCAGCAGCATTTGTTAGACCCGGTGGTCGTCTCATTTATATCACGTGTTCTCTTCTGTTTGAAGAAAACGACGAACAGGTTAAAAATTTTTTGGCATACAATGCTGATTTTCAGATATGTGATATGATGATATGTTGGCATGAAAATATTGTGCAACGAGATCGGATATCTACTCTGTTATCAGAGCAGACTCCTCTGCCGCGTTTTTCAGAATATGGGCTTGTGCTTTCTCCTTTTTCCACTGGAACAGACGGTTTTTTTGTTTCGATTATGGAAAAAAACGTCTGATCTTATATATCTAGTATCAGATAGGCATAAAATCTTGCCTTTTTATCAGTTTTATTTCAATAGCTGTTCATGAGCACGATACATCCCGATACTGTTCTTATTATTGATTTTGGTAGTCAACTTACCCAGCTTATCGCACGGCGTGTGCGTGAAGCAGGGGTTTATTCTGAGATTATTCCCTTTCAATTCGCAGCAGAAGCTTTTGCCCGAATTAGACCCAAAGGTGTTATCCTTTCAGGTAGTCCGCATTCAACTACCGATATCGGGAGTCCGCGTGCTCCGCAGGAGATTTTTGAAGCTGATATTCCTGTTCTTGGTATCTGTTATGGCGAACAGACAATGTGTGCCCAACTTGGTGGCAGGGTTGAAGCAAGCGATGAGCATGAATATGGTCGCGCGTTTCTCAAGGTGGAGGAAGATAGTCCCCTTTTCGATGATATATGGGAAAAAGGTTTATCCTATCAGGTATGGATGAGCCACGGTGATCGTGTGACTGTATTGCCGGAAGGTTTCCATGTTATCGCTACCTCAAACGGTGCACCTTTTGCTAGCATTTCTGATGAAAAGCGTCGGTTTTATGCGGTACAGTTCCACCCTGAAGTGGCGCATACACCTGATGGTGCCAAACTTATTCGCAATTTTATCCATAAGATTGTAGGCGTGAAAAGCAACTGGACAATGGCGACTTACAAAGAGCAAGCGATTGCAACCATCCGCCAGCAGGTTAGCAAGGGCAGAGTTATCTGCGGTTTATCGGGCGGAGTTGATTCTGCTGTGGCAGCGGTATTGATTCATGAGGCAATTGGTGACCAATTGACCTGTATACTGGTGGATAATGGTTTGATGCGCAAAAACGAAGCAAGGCAGATTGTTTCAATGTTCCGCGAAACTTACACTATTCCGCTGGTGCATGTGAATGCTTCTGATCTATTCATTAATGCACTGGAAGGTGTGAACGACTCAGAGCAAAAGCGCAAAATCATTGGCCAGCTTTTTATTGGGGTATTTGAACAAGAAGCAAAGAAGATCGGCGGCGCTGATTTTTTGGCGCAGGGCACACTTTACCCTGATGTGATTGAAAGTACCTCTTTCACAGGCAATCTGTCGGTCATCATCAAGAGCCATCACAATGTTGGCGGCTTGCCTGAGCGGATGAATCTGAAGCTTGTCGAGCCACTGCGTGATCTGTTCAAGGATGAGGTGCGTATGCTCGGCTGTGAGTTGGGTTTACCAGAACATTTTATTAATCGCCATCCTTTTCCAGGGCCGGGCCTTGCTATACGCTGCCCCGGTGCCGTCACGCGCGAGAAGCTGGAAATTCTGCGTGAGGCAGATGCTATCTACCTTGATGAAATCTGCAAGGTCGGACTTTATGATGTGATCTGGCAAGCATTTGTTGTGCTTCTTCCGGTGCAGGCAGTTGGCGTGATGGGTGATGCCCGCACCTATGAATATGTCTGTGCTCTGCGGGCTGTCACTTCGGCTGATGGTATGACGGCAGATTTCTACCACTATGATATGGAATTTCTAAGCCGTACGGCAACACGTATCATCAATGAGGTTCGTGGTATCAACCGTGTAGTTTATGATATCACCTCCAAGCCCCCTAGCACAATCGAATGGGAATGATCCTTATATATTCTAAAACGTTCAAATTCCAAAAAATCAATCTGGGTAGTTCACTGTAGTAAGCATTATAGTTGATGAACTTTTCAGCGATTTCCACAAAATTTCTCAATTGATCTTTTGAAAGTAGCATAGGGGTAAGACTGTTCTACGCCAAGAATTGTCAAAAGCTCAGGCGGGTCGTCATCTTTATTATTCTGTCAGGGATACCATACTTCTCAATTATATTGCGGATAACCAGATAGACGATTTCTCAAGTCCCAACATCAGGCAGATACATAGAGATCTTGAGATGGCATGCCGCTTAATTGGCTCCCGCTGTTGGAGCCCGGTCATCTCTGAAAATTTTGCCTCGTCACTCTGATAGAGCAGCAGTTCATCATCGAACAATAAGTTTCGGGAATCTTTGCATTTCTGTATAGACAATAGTGAAAATGCCTATTTTAATCTTTAAAAAAGCAGTGATATATGACCTTTCTAATATAGAAATTTTGTTTGCAGCATCTTTTTCGATAAGATTAGACAGTTGATGACCTTGGTATAATCAAGTTGCAGTTAGATACAACATTAGCGGTATCTCTCGCCTATGGCCTTTCAGAATTTTCATGAATAATGATCTTGGATCATTCCAATTTACTCTAATTTTATCCACAACAATTTTATTTCTATTCGGCCTGCTGCACTGGATGTTTGGCATTCCTGTTTTCATCTTGAGTTTTGTTAACGGTTAGGTTCAGGGTATGTGGGTTCGCTTCTCCCTATGGTGCATCATGATTGCTGCTATGAACATCAGATTGCGAATACATGTAATTGCCTCTGGATCAAGCGTTGGATTCTCGCTTTTAGAAACCATGATCGGATCAAGAATGGCGATCACCCTAATTGGCAAAAAATTGCGACTCCATGGCAAGAAAGGTGCACACACGACAGACATGCCATAAAATTATTCATAATAAAAATTACTGAACTTCCATAAAGCAAAATTACGGAATAGAAAAACGCTTTTCGGATGAATATTACGAAAAAATAAAAAGTTAAATATAATTTTTCTTTTAGCTGATATCCTAGAAAATGTTTTAGCCGGTTAAATCTTGGCATCTTTTTCCTGCCCAGAAATAATCATGGGGTTTCAATTTCTATATCTCATAATTCTTCAAAATCGCTGAAGTCGGCATTGAGACTCAGGGTATATTTATTTTCCATGACAGTACCTTTTAAGTGTCTGTCTGGTATAATATGTGCGCCTAGCACTACTGATTGTGGCAGACAGGGCAATATTATCCTATTGATAACAATACATAAAGCGCTTCATAGAATTTTAAAAAATTCACGCTCTTTATTTCTTCTATCTTTGGCATTTTATGAGCTTTTCAGAAAAAAGATTATGGAATCGGCTCGGTATGTTTGAGGACAGACAACAGAATTCGGTATCGCTTGAAAATTATCAGCGTATCTATTTCAATACGGACGAGTGGGTCTTTGTTCTAGCTGCCACCGCACTGGCTTATTCTACCCGATGGAAAAGGCTCAAGGGCAATTGAGCAAGAAGTTCCTGTTTTTATCCATAAGTAGCCTACTTCACCCATAGGACAAATAGAGAGTAGTAGTGCTCGTAAAGATCCCTTTGATCATGATGTGTTGGGCTGTGCATTATCGATGGGATTATCCAGATTTTGCAATTCTCCTTATCAATTTAATGGTGCATACAGAAATATGGAGCTGTTTTTGCGGCTCTTTGTGCTGATCTTATGCAAAACATAAAGGAAGGTCACCTGTCTGATCCTATGTATGGCGACAACCATAAATAGCAGCGTGAATTTATTATTGGTTTTTCCAGAGTGCACCTATTTTCTGTAATAGGTCGGGAAAGGCAATATCTGTTATTGGCTGGAGCCAATCAGTATCTTTAGAAGAAAGCGTGAGCTATGACTATAATACAAAAGAAATAAAGACGTTGCATATAATGCCAATATAGGAAAATAAATCATCATTTTTGCTTCTACAAGATAACGCACAGAATCGATAGAAAAAATCTAGCTCGTTCAAGTGTCTAATTGCTATCTGCAGCAGGATTCAGATTATCATGATCTCTTTGTGCCAGAGGCAAATGCATTTCCGTAGAAATTTGGAACAAAATCCCAACAGTACATTTGGCACCTTAATTTATTGGACGATTGCAACGTTGAAAAATGATTGTCTTAAAAAGCCGCCTCCGTTAGTATTAGAGAAAAGGAAGAATACACTGCTTTCTCACAATTATCTTTGGATTTATCATTGTTATATATTATCTCTTTTCTTGCCGTTGTTGTTGTGCCGTATGCTATACTTGCTCCAAGAAAGGCCCCTATCCATGGTCAGTAACTCTGTGGGATCCTAATCTGATTCGTCCCATCATATTTATGAAAATTGTTATAAGATCTATGAGTACCATATTATCATCCTCTGATATGTACATGAATGATGTTGAATTGGTTGATGTAAAGATCACACAAACTGAAGCTGTTTTTCCTTTCAATCAACACGGCTATAGTCCGGATTTGTGTGAGTTGGATTCATTTCTTTCTAGCTGGAACAGCGATGATCTCAAATTCTATCTTAATGAATGGCCACAATTACTATATGATAACTGTTGGTTCAGTGATGTAGGCTGTGAAAAGTTCGCTCAAGTATGCAAAAATCCTGATATAATGAGAGCTCTTTTGAACTAAGGTTAATCTGGTAATGCTCTGTTTTGGTTGGTGACTGAATGATGCTGGCTTTTTAATTTCCTCAAATATGCAGAAGGTTTATCAACTTTTGTTATTAATTATAAAAAATGACTTTTCAGATACTGTAAAAATGTTCTATTTTCTGAATATTCAAACATCAGTAGGGGAATAAACTTGCTTATCGTTCGGTCCCTGATTTTCAAGATCGCCTGTCTTATTATAACTCTCATTGAGATACTGCTTTTTGCGCCGGTATATTTTTTTCTTCCCCATAAGGTTTCATGGATCGTACCACGTACTTGGATTCGCGGTATTTTCTGGCTACAGAAGTATTTGGTAGGCACAACCTATGAAATTGAAGGGACAGAGCATCTGTTGCAGGGGGCATGCATTGTTGCGGTCAAACATCAGTCAGTATGGGAAACTCTGGCACTGGTGTTGCATTTCAATGATCCAGCTTTTATTCTTAAACGCGAGCTTATCCGGATACCCGGCATTGGCTGGTATTTGGCTAGGGCAGGGATGATCCCGATCAATCGCGGTGCGCCGCTTAAGGCATTGAAGGCAGTTATAGAGGGAGCAAGGAGAAAAGCTGAGAAAAACCGCCAGGTTATTATATTTCCTGAAGGTACTCGTCAGCCTCCTGGCGCTGAGCCGCACTACAAGAATGGTATTTTCTTGATCTATTCTGAGCTGAATCTACCTGTTATTCCGGTTGCGCTCAATTCTGGTCTCTATTGGCCTAAGCAGAATTTGCGTTGTTATTCTGGCAAGATCCGTTGCCGTATCTTACCTCCAATCAAGCCTGGATTGAAAAAAAAACAGTTCATGGATCATCTTGAGACAGAAATCGAGACAGCCTGTGACAGGCTTCTCCTTGCTGCAGCAAAAGATCATAATTCACTAGCAATGCCGCCAACAGCTATCAAAAGGCTTGGAGAGCTTGGTATGGTATGGGAAGGTCCAACCCGCCTGTAGTCGGCGGATGCCGGTTTATCCGGCAAAGAATTGCTCAATGAAATGTTGATAGATAGCTATCAGCATTTCAAGATCATCAACTGGAACACATTCATCTGTTTTATGCATGGTTTTTCCAACAAGGCCAAATTCTACTACAGGGCAGTAGTCTTTAATAAAACGAGCATCTGATGTTCCTCCGGATGTTGAAAATCGAGGTTTATTGTCGACAATCTTGGTGATTGCACCTGATATGGCGTTGATTATCTGTCTATCGTGCGTCAGAAAAACAGAAGCCGGATTTGGCATCCATGCAATGGTGTAATTGAGAGATAACTTATCTCCATTCGAGCTGCTAATAGTTTTTGCAGTCTTATTGAGCCGCTGTTCAATTTCAGCCTTCAGTGTTTCAGCTGACCACCGGTCATTGAAACGGATATTGAAATTAGCTTTTACTTCAGCCGGAATCACGTTGCATGCTTGGTTTGTAGTTTCAATGTTTGTAAGCTCTAAATTGCTGGGCTGAAAATTATCACTGCCATTATCAAAGGGCTTGCTGAGAAGGCCTCCAAGCAGTGTGATTATACCCGGCAATGGGTTGTTAGCTAAATGCGGATAAGCAACATGTCCTTGGCGACCATGGACTGTCAAGATACCTGAAAGTGAGCCGCGTCGCCCTATTTTGATTGTATCGCCCAAGCTTTCAGAGCAGGTTGGCTCACCAACAAGGGCTGCATCCCATTTCTCCCCCCTATCTGTGGCCCATTGCAGTAGTTTGGCAGTACCATTGATTGCGGGACCCTCTTCATCGCTCGTTATCAGAAGTGATACTGTGCCTTTAATTGGTTTTTTTTGAATAGTTCGGGCCAAGGCAGCAAAAAAGCAGGCAATACCCCCTTTCATATCCACTGCACCGCGCCCATAAAGAATGCCGTCGACAATATCGCCTGCAAAAGGTGGATATTTCCAACAGGTCTCATCCCCGGGAGGAACAACATCTGTGTGGCCAGCAAACATAAGATGCGGGCCGGTATTGCCGCATTTTGCGTAAAAATTTTCAACATCAGCTGTTCCATAATCATGGAAAACAGGGCGTTTAACCATAAAATTCATTTTCTCGGCACATTCCTGTAAGAATGAAAAAGACCCACTCTCATCGGGCGTGACAGAACGGCAGCGGAGAAGTTGCTGAAGAAGGAATACAGGATCGGTATATTGCATAGATTCAGATGAATTTTGTAGATATAAACCTATATTATACCTAATCTGAATGGTTTATCAAGTTTTCACGCAAAACTTGATAATTTTTGGGGATAAAGGATAGATCGGACAGGGACATCGGCTCCCCCTTCTGTATTCTCCAGCATGCAATTCCTCGAATCCTTCAAATACGAAGTGATAGCAACCGGTGAGCTAGAAGGAGATATGAGCGGCTTTGAAGGTTCGTAGTGTTTTGTCTGCAATACAAGCCTTGTTGCAGGAATAAGGAACGTTACGAAGCGGACAATACGATAGGTTTCAGTTACGTCACTCTGCCAAACATGGTGCGTTCGTAGAACGGTGAGTTAGCATGGTTAAGTTTTCTTCTTGACATACTTTAGCAGCAATCAATCAAAGAGCTTGAGCGTGTGTATCAAAGGGAAAGGGGTGTGTGACAATTTCCGCAATCCAGATGAATGGAACAGAATAACCATCGTGAACATTGGGTTCGGGCCAAAATAAATTGATAACCTTGTCTGTATAATCGCTGGCACGGCGCAAGCCCTCTGGATCGAGCCCTTTTGCCTGAATAAAAGCTTTTTCGATAATGCTTTTACTAATACCGAATACTAAGCATTCATTGGCGTCTTTTTCTGGAAGCTCGACACGATAGCAACGATGACGACCAAGGCGTAAAAGCTATTTCTTGCGCTGCTTCATTACCGACCTGATCCATGTCGGTTGCGATATAGATTTTCTCGAAGCGTTCCAGATTTTCATATTCGTTTTCAATCCACCTTTGCTTACTACCTTTGCCACCGCCAAAGGGAACAGATAGGGCGTTATAGCCATATGCGGCCAATGATAAGGCATCTATCTCACCTTCGGTTATGACAATCTCACGGACGTTATTTGGTATTGCTTGCCACGACCATCAGCCAAAACAACGCAATTGTGTATAGAGAACTTGTAGGTTAGAAACATGTTCGAGGTCGATCTCGGATACAAATAAAACGCCAAGGTGCAACGTCAAAAGGAAGGCCAGATTTTTCTAATCCTGATAAAAATGCGGATGCTTCTTTAATTTATCCCCGGCCCTAGATTAGGATTCTAGTTGCAATTTTTTTTAGTTTTAAACCTATGATGATCTTGGCATTTCTGATGATGTTTATCACCACACTAATTGTTTTTTCCACAGATTAAAGTCAGATTATCGAAAAAAGATTTTTGGCTAAAAAACGCGGAAAATATTGCTTCTTAGCCATGCATTATTATCATTTGTTATTTTCTGGTTTTGAGATTTATAGGGAATTTTATTCCTCTGCTTTTACCATTCTGAGTGTCAATATGGTTCTTTTTATGATTAACAGATATTTTCTTGGGCGGAGATATTTTATAATTATGGCAATCAATTTCAAACTACAGGCAGAGCTTTATGCTTTAATTATAAGCAAAGTATCTTTAATCTAGCGACATTATTTTAATTTCTGCAGTAACCATAAGCTACTTGCACAAATTTCTTTGAGACACCGATCAAGGGGAAACAAAATGTCTTTTAGAAATCTCGACAAAAGCATCATTTTATGAAATGGTAAGGTCATGACATTGGACATCAAGATTTGCGGCTTGAAGACACGAGAGATGCTTGACGTGGCATTGTCGAACGGTGCCAGTCACATTGGGTTTATTTTTTTTGAAAAAAGCCCGCGTAATATTAGTTTGCCGCAGGCTGTATCGTTGCGCGATTGCGTGCACGGACAGGTTCAGATTGTCACAGTCACGGTTGATGCAGATAATATGCTGCTTGATGAAATTGTTCATCAGATCAAACCCGATCTGCTTCAACTACATGGTGTGGAGACACCACGCCGTGTTGCAGAAATCAGGAACCGTTACAAACTACCGGTCATGAAAGCATTTGCCATTCACAACAAATCGGATTTACAAAATATCGTTCCCTACCTTGGAATCACTGACCGGATTTTGTTTGATGCTAAGGCACCAAAAGAGGCGCTGCAACCAGGAGGCAACGGAGTTTCATTTGACTGGCAGATGCTTGATATGCTTGACAAAGGAATTGATTACGTACTTTCGGGAGGCTTGAATGCAGACAATATTGCAGAAGCCTTGGCAATGACCCGTGCGCGGGGTGTGGATGTTTCTTCAGGTGTGGAAAAAGAACCTGGTGTAAAGGATGTTGATCTAATTAAGGCTTTTTTTGCTGCTATCCGGAAATTCCGTACAGGAGCAAATGAAATATGATAGATTCTGATGCAAATGAACGGGCTGAATTGAACTCCTATCGGAATCGGCCTGATAAAGAAGGTATGTTCGGTATTTTTGGCGGACGGTTTGTTGCTGAAACCCTGATGCCGCTGATTCTTGAATTGGAGGAGGCTTATGAAACAGCCTGCAAGGATCCGCAATTCAAAGATGAACTTGAAAAACTTTTAACCTATTATGCCGGACGTCCTTCAAAGCTTTATTATGCCGAGCGGCTGACTGAGTATCTTGGTGGTGCTAGGATTTACCTGAAACGCGAAGACCTCAATCATACCGGCAGTCACAAGATCAATAACTGCCTTGGTCAGATTCTACTGGCGCGACGCATGGGAAGAACTCGTATTATTGCGGAAACGGGTGCCGGCCAACATGGTGTTGCAACGGCCACAGTTTCTGCTCGCTTTGGCCTTCCCTGTGTTGTTTATATGGGGGCCACGGATGTTGAACGGCAGCAGCCCAATGTTTTCCGTATGAATCTGCTTGGAGCAACAGTCAGGCCCGTCACTACAGGCAACGCTACCCTTAAAGACGCCATGAATGAAGCGCTGCGTGACTGGGTTAGCAATATCAAGGATACCTATTATCTGATCGGCACAGCAGCAGGTCCGCATCCTTACCCGAAAATAGTCCGGGATTTCCAATCTGTCATCGGTGATGAAGTATACAGCCAGATTCTAGAACAAGAAGGTCGCCTACCCAATATGATCATTGCCGCGGTGGGTGGGGGCTCCAACGCGATTGGTTTATTTTATCCATTTCTTGACAACAAAGACATTGATATTGTTGGCGTTGAAGCTGGAGGCTTCGGACTGGAAACGCTGAAGCATTGTGCCTCTATGACAGCAGGCAGCCCCGGCGTTCTACATGGCAACCGCACATATCTCTTGCAGAATGAAGACGGGCAAATCAGAGAAGGTCATTCGGTTTCTGCGGGGCTTGATTACCCCGGTGTGGGACCGGAGCATTCATGGCTCAAAAGTACAGGACGCGTGCAATATGTGCCTGTTCTTGACCATGAGGCAGTTGAAGCATTCCAGCTTATGACACGCATTGAGGGCATTATTCCCGCACTTGAATCATCTCATGCCATTGCCGAAGCAGTTAAAAGAGTACCGAAAATGAGCAGAGATAAAATACTTATCGTCAACCTTTCCGGCCGTGGGGACAAGGATATATATACAGTCGGAAAACTGCTTGGCATGGACATGCAAAGCGCCTTTTAAGGAAACGGAATGACGACACGCATTAATCAGACATTTGCCGCATTGAAAACAGAAAATCGGGCGGCTCTTATAACTTATATAATGGCTGGTGATCCCAATTATGGAATTGCGCTCGAGATCATGAAAGTGCTACCACAAATGGGTTCGGATATTATCGAGCTTGGCATACCCTTTTCTGACCCTATGGCTGATGGTCCTTCTATTCAGGCGGCGGGCCTGCGAGCACTTGGAAATGGGCAGACTCTGCAAAAAACCATAGATATGCTTCAGGAATTTCGTAAAAACGATACTACAACGCCTGTTGTCATGATGGGATATTACAACCCAATCTATATCTATGGCGTTGAGCGTTTCCTGCAAAATGCAAAGGCAGCCGGGATAGATGGCCTGCTTATCGTAGACCTGCCACCTGAAATGGATCAGGAATTATGCATACCCGCCCAACAGGCTGGCATCAACTTTATCCGACTTGCTACGCCAACAACGGATGATAAGCGTCTGCCTACCGTTCTTCAGAACAATTCAGGTTTTGTCTATTATATCTCCTTGACAGGCATCACCGGACAGTCTCTAACAGACATGTCAGATGTGGTTACATCCGTGAACCACATAAAGGCGCATACCACTTTACCAGTTGCTGTCGGATTTGGTATAAAAACCAGAGCACAGGTGGAACAGATAGGGCAGGTAGCTGACGGTGTTGTTGTGGGGACTGCGCTTGTCAATGCCATCACGGCAACACTCGACAGTGAGGGAAATATCAGAGATGACCCTGTTAAGACTGTCTGTGATCTTGTTCGTGAATTACGATTAGGTGTGTGATACTGCATCAGGACATTGTTTGGTAGCCAAGTGTTCTAAATCAGAAAGAAAAAACGTGAACAAATGAATTGGATAACGAATTTTGTCCGTCCTAAAATCAATTCCATGTTCGGCCGCCGGGAAATGCCGGAAAATCTCTGGATCAAAGATCCGATTAGTGGTGAGATGGTCTTTCATAAGGATCTCGAGGAAAATCAGTTTGTCATCCCTATATCAGGGTATCATATGCGTATTACAGGCAAAGACCGACTGCGCTACTTCTTTGATAATGGCAGCTATAAGCTTATCGGTAATCCGCAGGTACCAACGGATCCTCTGAAGTTTCGTGATGAAAAAAAATATATTGATCGTCTTAAAGATTATCGTTCCCGTACAGGTATGGACGACGCGATTATTAACGCGCTCGGTACTATAGAAGACTTGCCTATCATTGCGACTGTTCAGGATTTTGCCTTTATGGGTGGCTCGCTTGGTATGGGTGCTGGGGAAGCAATTGTCAAAGGATTTAAAACGGCAATTTCTGAAAAACGGCCGCTGGTTCTATTCACAGCATCAGGAGGTGCACGTATGCAAGAAGGCATTCTGTCGCTGATGCAGATGCCAAAAACAACTGTAGCTGTTGAAATGATGAAGGAAGCAGGCCTTCCTTATATTGTAGTTCTGACCAATCCGACAACGGGAGGTGTTTCAGCCTCTTACGCTATGTTAGGTGATGTTCACATTGCTGAACCAGGTGCGACAATCGGCTTTGCCGGGGCCCGTGTCATTCAGCAAACAATTCGGGAAACATTGCCGGAAGGTTTTCAAAGTGCTGAATACCTCAAGGACCATGGTATGGTAGATATGGTTATTTCACGTTTGAAGCTGAAAGAAACAATTGCACGCCTATTGCGACTTATGACGAAACAATCTGTACATGTATCAGACATGAGCCGTGCAAAAACAGAAGATCACGTGGATAAGACAGGATAGAGTGGTTCATGGCAAAAACAGCACAGCAACATATCAAAGACCTGTTAAATATTCATCCCCAGGCTATTGACTTGTCGCTTGAGCGGATAAGACGGCTGCTGGCTGACCTAGATAATCCACACTTGAAAATTCCGCCGACGATTCATATTGCCGGCACCAATGGCAAAGGATCGGCCAGCGCATTTTCGCGGGCCATTCTTGAAGCGGCCGGCTATCGTGTTCATGTCCATACCTCCCCCCATCTTGTTCACTGGCATGAACGGTATCGCATTGGATGCAGTAATGGCGGACGGTTTGTGACAGACAAAAAACTTGCTGATACAATTGCGCATGTTTCCGCAGTAAATGATGAAAAACCGATCACCGTTTTTGAAATTCTGACTGCGACAGCCTTTTTTCTTTTTTCCCAGTATCCGGCAGATGCTACCATTATGGAAGTTGGCCTTGGTGGACGGTTTGATGCTACCAATGTCATTGCGAAACCTGCTGTATCTCTGATTATGCCGGTGTCACTTGATCACCAGTCCTTTCTAGGAGAGTGTGTAGAAGATATTGCCATGGAAAAAGCTGGAATCATTAAAAAAGAAATGCCAGTTGTCATTGGTTTTCAGGAAAGTGAAGCTGCCCGCAATATTCTCGTCAACAAGGCATGGGAAATGGAAGCACCGGTTTCGGTTTACGGGCAAGATTACATGGCTTATGAGGAGCTGGGACACATGATATTCCAGAATCAAAACGGGCCTATTGATCTGCCGCTGCCGCACCTTTCAGGCGCTTTTCAGATAAGCAATGCGGCCGCAGCAATTGAAGCTGTTTCTACTGCTGGCTTTCAGATTGAGAAATTGGCCCTTGCCCATGCCATGTGCAACGTCAACTGGCCCACCCGAATGCAGAAACTGCAGTACGGCAAGCTTGTTGACTTGCTGCCTGCAAATGCTGAGCTTTGGCTGGACGGAGGTCATAATCTGGCAGCAGCGCTTGTGACTGCTCGTACTGTCCACCAGATATGCGAGACGAAAAAAAAGAAACTGATTCTTGTCTGCGGCATGCTTAATACCAAGGATGCAACCCGTTATTTATCGGCATTCAAGGATATTGCGACCCGGGTATATACAGTACCGGTTCATTTCAATGAAAACGGAATGCCAGCTGAAATATTGGCAGAAGTTGCTCGCACTAATGGTCTGGATGCTAGAAGTTTCAACTCTGTTGCTGAAACCTTTGCAGATATTCGCAATACTCCTATGGCTGCTTCGCCGTTGCTCATTCTAATTTGCGGTTCGCTTTATCTTGCAGGTGCAACTCTGTGGGAAAATGATACGCTGCCACAATAAGCTTTCACCCAGAGTTGTATTATAATAAGGTAATTTTAGACGGATGAATTGATCTTTTTAAACGCTATCATTAATTTCTATGATTTTTTCAACCTGTTTAAATATTAAGCATTGACGAATATAATAAAGAGAAATATCTGGAGAATAGATCGATCGTTTAGGACCTATCCCCCCCGCAGGTCTGTAAGGTTGATCTAATAGCCTTGCCCTGAGATTTTTATATTTCAAGCAAGGTGTTTTAGATACAGCAGAGCTATGTCCCCCGCTATGCTCTGCTGTATTTTTATTTTACAGCATCGTGTACACAGCCCAATCCCTTTTCTGCTTCGATATAGTACTTGTCACTGCCAATAAAAAGCCTGCCTGAAACAGGACGGGCTTTTAAATTTTCAAAGGTAAAATAGTCTAGTAGCGAGAAATATCCTGCACCAGTGATAAGAAAATACGCTCCGCAAGTTCTTCTGCTGCACGTTTTTTTGCATTCTCTTCAGCTGCTAGATTTGCGTATTCCTGTCGTGGACGATCAAATGAAGATATAATAGACCGTTTGTGCATCGCTAGTGGCTTTCCCTCACTATCTTTCAATATATAGTTTGAAATAGCTGTAACAGTACCTACTGAAGCACGGCCAGCATACTCTGTCCTGTCACCGATATCAACGCGCACGGCAGTTTGCACATAAGAATGAATGTTCAGTGCCAACTGATAAGCAGGCGTTGCCAGTTGGTCTGCACCGCCTGAAAGCAGAAAGATCAACTGATTGCGCACCAACTGTGTCATCCGATCATTCGGACTGTCGATGGCGATAGATGATAATTTTCTGCGTATATCCGGCGTTACAACGGATGATAGATTATCCCCAACTGTTTTACTCGAATAAAGCGGCTGGACAGAACAGGCTGCCAGAATTGTCAATAAACCGATAATATTACCACATGCCACGCCTTTTATAAGGTGGTTAAATGACGACATTGACAATCCTCTGTGGCACAATAATAATTTTTTTGGGTATTTTGTTACCCAGCCGATTAACAACAAAATCAAGTGATAGAACGGCTTTTTCAATTGTAGCCTGATCTGCATCACGAGCGATTATCAGATCACCCCGTTTTTTTCCATTAATCTGTACAGGGATTGTAAGATCATTATCTATAATTAGAGCAGAATCAAAAATAGGCCAAAACAAATTAGCCACCAGGTTTTTTCCACCGAGGATCGCATGGCATTCTTCAGCCAAGTGAGGCATCATCGGCGCAATCATAGCAATAAGAAAATCAAGAGCCTGCCGCAAGGCGGCTTTCATATCTGTCTCAACCCGGCCGGCCGACTGTAAAGCTGGTGATATAATATTCACAAATTCATAAAGACGGGCAACAGCCCGGTTGAATGCCAATTTTTCAAAATCATCACCAACAGCCTTGAGAGTACAATGTGCTGCCTTGGAAATTTCACCGGCAGCACCATTATATATCGCCTGAGGCATAATATCGCGCAATTCACCGGCAGCACCACTAACTAGACGCCAGATACGCTGAACAAAACGATGTACCCCTTCAACACCGGCCTCAGACCAGATGACATCGCGCTCGGGCGGAGAATCCGATAGCATGAACCAGCGCACTGTATCTGCGCCGTAAGATGCCAAAATATCATCAGGATCAACAACATTCCTTTTCGATTTTGACATTTTTTCAATAGAGCCGATTTCAACTGGCTCACCGGAAGAGCAAAGTGTAGCAGTACGATTGCCATCCTTTTCCTCAATACGGATTTCTGCTGGCGACACCCAGCCCTGATTATTGCGATATGTTTCATGCACAACCATGCCTTGGGTAAAAAGACTTTTGAATGGTTCTTCGACCTGGACATGACCGATTTTTTTCATTACTCGGGCAAAAAAACGCGAATAAAGCAGATGCAGGATTGCATGTTCAATCCCGCCAATATACTGGTCAACCGGCAACCAATGGTCAACTGCGACAATATCTGTCGGCTCTTTTTTCCAAGGCGCAGTAAAACGGGCATAATACCAAGATGAATCAACAAATGTATCCATCGTATCCGTTTCGCGCCGTGCTAGTCTGCTACACTTCGGACATTTTACCCTTTTCCATTTTTCATGGCGATCAAGGGGGTTGCCTGGCTGGTCAAAAGTGACATCCTCAGGCAGAATAACCGGAAGATCGGCTTTTGGTACCGGCACAATACCACAATCATCACAATAAATCACCGGGATCGGACAGCCCCAATAACGCTGGCGCGAAATACCCCAATCACGCAGGCGGAATTGAATACACTGCTCAGCCTGTGGCTTACCGTCCAGCATAGTTTTTTTAAGCCGGGTTGCTACTTCTTCAAAAGCGGCCTGCGGTGTCAGACCATCGAGAAAACGCGAATGGATTAAAGTGCCATTTTCTGTATACGCTGCTTTAGTAACAGAAAAAGTCATTGGATCCTGATCATCCTGCGGCAAAACGACAGGGCGCACAGGCAGATCATAAGCGTTGGCAAAATCAAGATCGCGCTGGTCATGCGCAGGGCAGCCAAAAATAGCACCCGTGCCATAATCCATCAAAATAAAATTAGCGACATAAACCGGAATTTTCCATTCATTATCAAAAGGATGCAATACATCCAGCTCGGTTTTAAAGCCTTTTTTCTCAGCTGTTTCGATGGCTGCTGTCGAGGTGCTTGCTTGGTAGCATTCGTCGATAAAGGCCTGAAGATCGCTGTCTGTTTTCGCTAGTTCCCTAGCCAGTGGATGGTCAACTGCAATTGCGATGAAAGAAACACCAAAAATCGTATCAGGCCGTGTTGTATAAACTTCAATACAGACAGATTTCCCAAATGTCCCCGGAGCCAGTTGCCAACGTATAATCAAACCTTCAGATTTTCCGATCCAGTTACGCTGCATGGTGCGCACCTTATCCGGCCACTGCTCAAGGCAGTCTAACCCTTCCAGCAACTCCTCGCTATAATCGGTAGTCCTGAAAAACCACTGGGCCAGTTCCTGCTGCTCAACTAGCGCGCCCGAGCGCCAACCGCGGCCATCCACCACCTGTTCATTGGCAAGCACAGTATGATCTACCGGATCCCAGTTCACCTTAGAAGTCTTGCGCGTGACCAGCCCTTTTTCATATATATCAAGGAACAAAACCTGCTGATGATAATAGTAATCAACATCACAGGTTGCAAATTCACGTGACCAATCGAGCGAAAGCCCCATAGATTTAAGCTGTTCGCGCATGACGGCAATATTCCGATATGTCCATTCGCGAGGATGAACTCTGTTCTGCATGGCGGCATTTTCCGCTGGCATGCCAAATGCATCCCATCCCATGGGATGCAGCACATTATATCCGTTTGCGCGCTTAAAACGGGCAACCACATCTCCCATAGTATAATTGCGCACATGTCCCATATGAATCCGACCAGAAGGATATGGAAACATTTCAAGAACATAGTATTTCTGCCGTGGATCATCGTTGCGGACTTTAAATACTGCGCTTTTTTCCCAGACAGACTGCCATTTTTTTTCCGCGGTGCGTGGATTATAATATTCGGTTCCCATTTCTGTTATTCTCTTGCAAAAGAATAGATAAATTTTATGAAAACCTTCACCACCAAATAGTGCAAGCGTCAACAGGGATAAAAGAGATTCAGATCAGAAAGCGCTAAAAAGAGATAAAAAAATGCATGATGAATCCACAAATACCAGATACGACAGCGTAAACGCTTTGCAGCAGATTTCTGCGAAAATTGAAAAGGCAGCTTCCAAATCAGGCAGGTCTTATTCGGATATCACCCTTGTTGCAGTTTCTAAAACTTTTGATACGCCGGAAATTCTACCTATTTTAAAGATGGGGCAGCGCGTTTTCGGGGAAAATCGGGTGCAGGAAGCAAAAGCCAAATGGCCTACATTGCAGAAAGCTTTTTTGAATATTCAACTCCATCTTATTGGTCCGCTGCAATCCAATAAAGCAGCAGAAGCGATACAGCTGTTTGATGTAATTGAGACAATTAACCGGGAAAAAATTGCCATGGTCTTGGCACAAGAAGCAAAAAAACAGGACAAGCGTTTAAAATTCTATGTTCAGGTCAATACAGGCCTCGAACCGCAAAAATCAGGTATTACTCCTCAAGATACTGTTGCCTTTGTCAGGCGTTGCCAAACTTTCCATCATCTAGATATTGAGGGTCTAATGTGTATTCCCCCAGCAGATGAAAATCCGGGTCTACATTTTGCGCTTTTGGAAAAACTTGGACGGGAAGCAGGTTTATCAAAATTTTCAATGGGAATGTCTAGAGATTTTGAGACAGCAATTGCCTTTGGCGCAACCAGTATACGCGTCGGTTCTGCTATTTTTGGCCATAGAATTTAGCATAAGCCTTACTCGAGGATATAGCGGATTATTTTAATGAAGCAGATAGTATGATTCCCAGCGGCTTTAATGCTGCTCCGTTAAACTGAATGTAATGTTGGGGAAATTTCAGGTCATCAATAGAGATAAAGGGACGACCTCACTAAACGGGTTATGGCTTGAATATCATAACCCTATTTGAGGTCTCTGCCTGAGAAGCATCAGTTTCAAGCTAGGCATTTATCAATTGAAAAATTTTTCCTCGCATCAAGTATATCTATTTCTTCTAGTCTTAAACTAGAAGAAAAGCTGTCCTGTTTTTATAAGCTGGTAGGTTTGTGCTAGATTAATAAAAACAAAACCATCGATCATTCTTCACAGGAACTAGCATTGCTTTTTTGCGGTATGTGAACAATTGGCATAAAAAATACGAAAATTACCCCATATGGGATAAGCATAAAAAGCGCCATGGTAATTTTCACCAAGAAATCACCAACTCCGAGTGAGAGCCATAGAGGCACTGGCAGACTAAATATCTCTATATAATCGAAGATCGACTGATCAGGTCGAGATGCCATAACATCGATAAAACCAAACAGAGCTGCAAATGCAATGGAAAAAAACAAAACCGTATCAAAAAAAGAGCCAATAGCTGCTGCCGCAAACGGCGCCTTCCACCAGCTTTTACGCTGCAACGGTGTAAAAACAGCAATATTAAGCAATTGTGAAAACAGAAAAGCTGAGCCGGATGCGATCGCAAACCTCGGGCTTGCCAGCCACCATGAAGCAACAAGGCCAGCAAAAAAACCCACATAAACTACACGGCGCGCCATTTCTTGCCCAAAACGACGATTGGTCAGATCATTGATGAGAAAAGCGAAAGGATAGATAAATGCGCCATAGGTGAGAACATGCTCAAGACCAAAAAAACAGAATGGATACTGCACCAAAATATTAGACACAGTGACAACTACGCACATGGCAAAAACAATGAAAAAAAACGCTTTGGTCTGAGTCATTCTTAATCTTGGTAATGGAACCAGAAAAAACCTGACAAACTAGCTTTTCCCAATTTTAATAGAATCTATCCTCAGACTGCCTGTTTCTGAGCAATCCGGCGCTTGAGAAGTCGTGCACGCTGCGATAGTTCCTTGTCGTGAGCTTTTAGAAGGAATGCATCAAGGCCACCGTGGTGTTCAACCGAGCGCAGCGCATGTGCTGAAATGCGAAACCGATAGCTATTGTGATCTAAAATTTCAGAGATCAATGTGACATTGCAGAGATTCGGTAAAAAGCGGCGGCGCGTCTTGTTGTTGGCGTGGCTTACATTATTGCCATATTGGACCGACTTTCCGGTCAATTCGCAAACACGGGACATGAATTATCACCTTAAATTAAATACGTTATAGCTACTTACAGTATCCTAGCAACAGGCCGATAAATACCAGCCTTAGTATAGAAAGTCGCTCCCCTGGGTAAAGATTAATACACCAAAGGTCAAGACCTTTATCCTGTACTCAGGTAAAAATTGCTTCACTTAAAAAATGAAAGAAGCTTTCCTTCTGCAAAAGGCATGATAAAATAGGACGTATTATGACACATGCTTCTAATCCACCAAAAATCCAACGGACTAGTTCCATTGTTTTCTCCACCATCTTAAGAATTATTATTGCCCTATTTTTTTGCCTATTTACCGGTCTTGGCATCTGGCAAATGCAGCGGCTTTTTTGGAAGAATGACCTGATTGCCCGCGTCAATCAGAAAATCCATTTGCCTGCTGTATATGCCCCGTCCAAGCCAAAATGGCTGAATGTAACCGCTGCATGCTGTGACTATATGCCTGTTCGCGTAACTGGCCATTTTCTTAATGACAAAGAGGTTCTTATCACAACGCTTACCGCTGAGGGAACCGGATACTGGTTACTTACACCGTTTGAGACACCTGATGGTTCTATAATCTTTATCAACCGTGGTTTTGTCCCAATGGATAGGAAAAAGCAGGTGACACGAACAGAAGGACTTATTAATAATGAAACTACAGTTAATGGTATTCTACGCATGGGTGAGAAAAATGGTTTTTATCCCCGCCGCAACAACCCGACCGCAGACCGCTGGTACACACGCGAACTGCCTGCCATGGCAAAAGCACGCAGACTTTCTGAAGTTGCTCCTTATTTTATTGATGCCGATGAAACGGCTAATATAGGAGGCATACCGATTGGAGGCCTGACAGCCATCAGCTTTCCAAACAACCATTTTGTTTATGCCTTAACATGGTTTGCCCTTGCAGTTTTGGTTTTTTTGGCAGGGATTTTTGTTCTTCTCAACGGACAGAAAAAGCATAGACATGAATAAGGCTATGTGGATTATGCGACAGTTGCTGCCATATTTAGTTTATGGAATCAGCTCTTAATGTTCGGAGAACATCTGTGCTGATTTCATGTCCACTATCGCTCATCTGATAATATACATTCCGTCACCTGGCGGTATTATAGCAGGGCCCTTATACTTGGATTGGCTATTTTACTGCTTTCCAGGTAAGTATTGCCTCTTTCGATAACTACAGCACTTTGAATATCACTCATATGCCATTTTCTGTTTGCGGAAACAATAGCTTGGCGAAGTGGCCGAGCGGATGCCTTTTGCGCTTGCCTGCCTAGCTTGCTGTAAAAAATCGAACGAAAGATAAAACAGAGACCATATCTATACTCCACTCTCATTTAAGAATAGGCTCTAAATTCATGTTGAAAATTGATGTTCTTGCCATTGGTAATGCCATTGTAGATATCAGTGCTCGGATGGAAGAAGATTTCATCGTCAATAACGGTATTATTAAAGGCGCTATGAGCCTGATAGATGCCAATCGAGCCGAATTTCTATACAGCTGTATAAGCCTTGCAACTGAAACCTCAGCCGGCAGTGCCACCAATACAGCAATTGGTATCGCGAATCTGGGTGGAAAAGTGGCTTATCTAGGCAAGGTTGCCGATGACCATCTGGGACAAGTTTTTACCCATGACCTAAAGGAGCAGGGCGTAATTTACAAGATGCGTCCGCTGGAAGGCGGCCCTCCGACGGCCCGTTCGATAATTTTTGTCACGCCGGATGGAGAGCGTTCGATGAACACCTATCTTGGTGCTAGCATGGAATTCGGTCCTAAAGATATCAGCATTACCAACGTTGCCAAGGCAAAGGTGGTATATTTTGAAGGCTATCTATGGGATGCGCCACGAGCCAGAGAAGCAATCCTACTTGCCACCAGTATTGCCCATGAAAATGGTAATGAAATCGCCATGACTCTGTCTGATTCTTTTTGTATTGACCGTTATCGTGATGAATTTTTGCACCTTATTCGCAGCGGTATTGTAGATATTATTTTTGCAAATGAAGCGGAAATAAAATCTCTCTATGAAACAGCATCTTTTGAAACAGCTGTGCAAGCTATCCGTACAGACTGTCGCCATATTGTCTGTATCACCCGTTCGGAAAATGGTTCTGTTGTCATCAAATGCGATGAAACATTCACAATATCCGCATTTCCGACAGAGCAGCTTATTGATACGACTGGTGCTGGTGATCTTTATGCTGCCGGTTTTCTTTATGGATATACCAGAGGCCTACCTCTGGTGAATGCAGCACGGATTGGCTCATTTGCCGGCAGTTTAGTTATCCAGCAGATGGGAACACGGATGATATCCTCACTACGACATGCTGCAATTCAGGAAGGGTTGTTTGAAGATAACTGAGAGGCCCTATTTGTTCAGGCTTTCTAAGAGCGATCTTGTCCATTTTTGGCCATAACTCAACCCCGCTATGGCTGATAATCTGTACATAGTTCCTATTGCCGCCTATAACATCGAAATCATCAGGCGAATGGGAAATATCATTGGCAACAATCCAGTCTGCACCTTTTTGATAAGCTTTGCCTTGACATGATCAAGAAGATCAGAAGTTTCTGCGGAAAGCTGACAATAAGGTCTGAACGTTTTGAACTATGGCTGACTTCCGTAAAAAAATTCAGATATTCAACCATATTAAACATTACACGCCCGTGATTGAGCTGTTTTTTGATTTTTAGGACACAAAAATATTAGATCACCAATGTGCTACGCTTGCAACGCTGCCCCCGATAATGAGAAGAATATTCTTGCAGGTAAGTGTGTATTTTGAGCTGGAATAGCCTGCACCATAACGAAGCTCTGGGCAGGAGAAGATTTTAAAAGCTGCTGATATGTCCTCTCCATGGACAGAATGACCATTCTCAGCAGCACTTAATACCAAAGGATTTTTAGCCAACGGATCAAAGTTGCGTATGTCTATATTGGCTATAAAATGTTTTATTGAGATCAATATAGGACATAAAAATCAGAAAAAAGCCTAAAAATGATTGCAATGCAACAAAAAGCAATGATCCAGAGCGCATAATGGCCAAAACGGTTCTCTCGAGCTTGTGCCTTGGCCAAACGTTTGATGGTGTCATCATCAAGATGGAGTCCGTTAACTGACATATCCCGTATGCCTTCTGTAATTTCATCGAAACGAACTGTTAATTCCGGTGTTCTGCGAAGCAGACCAGCAAGGCCCTTTGCCCCTTCAACCATATCGTTTGCAAAACCGGCTGTTCCCAGATTTTTTACAATCCATTCGCCGACAACGGGCTCTGCGGCCTTCCACATATTGAATTGTGGATCAAGCGAGCGTGCCACCCCTTCCACCACTACCATAGTTTTCTGCAGCAAAAGAAGCTCCGGCCTTGTCTGCATGTCAAAAAGTTCGGTTACCTCAAAAAGCAGGGCAAGCAGACGCGCCATAGAAATAGATTCGACCGACTGACCATGGATAGGCTCACCAATGGCGCGATTGGCTTGGGCAAAATTGGCGATATCATGATAACGGGGTACATAACCGGCCTCAAAATGAACTTCCGAAACACGGCGGTAATCACGCTGGATGAATCCATACAGAATTTCTGCAAGAAAGCGCTTTTCCTTTTTTCCAAGCCGCCCCATAATGCCGAAATCGACGGCAACAACAGTCCCATCTCTGTCAACAAAAAGATTCCCCGGATGCATATCTGCATGAAAAAAACCATCATATAGGGTATGACGCAGGAAAGACTGCATCAATGTCACAGCAAGCCTATTCAAATCATGGCCTGCAATCGCTAGCGCATCTCGGTCCAAAATCTTGATACCGTCAACCCATTCCATGGTCAGGACATTACGGCCTGTATATTCCCAATCCACTTCCGGCACACGAAAGCCCGGCTGACCGGCAATATTATCAGCCATTTCTGAAAGAGCCGCAGCCTCAAGCCGCATATCCATTTCCAGACGAGTGATCTGCTGAAGATTTTCAAGCACATTTACAGGCTGCAGACGCCGCACAGCAGGCATATGGTGTTCTGCTGCACTTGCAACCAGAAAAAAGCTTTCAAGATCACAGGAAAAAGCCTGCCTCAGGCCCGGGCGGGTTACTTTAACAGCAACCTTGCGCATCGAACCATCATTGTTGCGGATCCATGCTGGATGAACCTGCGCTATGGATGCAGCGGCAACTGGCTCGCCAAATTCAAAAAAAAGATCATTTATCCTGCGGCCGAGTGAAGCCTCAATCTGGGCAATAGCTGCTTGCATAGGGAATGTCTTCACCCTATCCTGCAACATGGAAAGATCGGCTGCAACATCCCGCCCTACAATATCAGGACGTGTTGCCAAAAATTGCCCAAGCTTGACATAGAATGGGCCAAGCCTGTTTATTGCCCGGGACATGCGCTCGGAACGCTTAACTTTCCTACTCCTGCGCCGGGCAATAAGGCTGGCCATTCGGTGCCCTATGGCTAGTAATCCTGTCAGCTCCTCAGCGGGAAGAGCACTGATAACCCCCTCACGCGCCAGAACCCAGCCCGCACGCATAAATCGCAACGATGCCGCGATTTTAATCATTAGATCTTCCAGCCTGAATGAATGGCAGCAATACCAGCTGTCAGATTGCGATAGCTCACCCGTGAGAAACCAGCGTTCCCGATCATTGCAGAAAAATCTTTCTGCCGGGGAAACCTGCGGATAGATTCCACCAGATAGCGATAGGAACTCGCATCACCCGCTATCATCTGCCCGATACGCGGAATACCATGAAAGGACCAGAAATCATAAAGCTTGTCGAGGATCGGCATTTCTACTTCTGAAAACTCAAGACATATGAAGCGGCCACCCGGTTTTAGGACACGTAGAGCTTCTTCAAGCGCCTTATCAATATGTGGCACATTGCGGATACCAAAGGCAATCGTATAAGCATCAAAATAGTTATCGGTAAAAGGTAGAAATTCCGCATTGGCTTCGACAAAATCTATATAATCCGTAAGACTTTTTTTTACGGCGCGTTCACGGCCAACCTCCAGCATGGAGTTATTGATATCCAGAACGGTGGCATGAGCATGATAGCGTGAAGCTTTAAGAATACGAAATGCAATATCACCCGTACCGCCAGCGACATCCAGTACGTGCCAGCTATGAGTTTCCGGCGGTGACAGCCATATCGCCATGGCATCTTTCCATAAACGATGCATACCAACAGATATAACATCATTCATAATATCATATTTGCGGGCAACAGAATGAAAAACCTCATTGATGAGGTTTTGTTTTTCAAGCGCATCAACCTGTTTAAACCCAAAGGACTTTTCCATACCACCGGCAGGGGTGATACGGGAGCGCTCTTCATTCGAAATTCTGGCCATTAAATGCACCCCCTCCTTTCAACATCTGAATAAAGCTACTTGGAATCGGAAGTATTGCCAAATTCCGAACCCAGCACTTTGACTCAGGCAAAAGCTGTGCTTAGACTAGCCTCCCAGTTTTGACCTGTAGAAGTACGGACCCGACCCTTAATATATTTCTGGGTCAGCAGCAATGGCATATTATGCCCATATTATCATCAGGCAGACAGGACCAATGGTCCCAGCGATCAATCAGCCGGGATTTTGTTTCTGCACATTAATCTGGCTATTTTATTCAAGAAAATCCAAGGTTCAGATTATCGATCAACTATTTATTGAGGGTAAACTTACCCAAATAATGCGCTGCAAAGAAACATGCGTCATAGAGTTCAGACGACTGTTGCGTGAGATCACACTCCTGATGAATTACGAAGTAACACGAGACCTGAAATTGGCCACTACTTTTATCAAAACGCAGATGAAACAATGAAAATCCCAGCCATCCTATAGTTTATCACGGACTGATCCTGAAAAAACGCATTATTACTGTTAATCTATGTTACACGTATTGGATATTTTCATCCAATCATCACAAATCATTTTGTTCAACAAATCTTTAATCTCAACTACTCAAAAGACCAGCTTGAATATACCGCAGCCGTCTTTTATCAAGACAGCTTGGTATTTGAGCATGTTTCCACCTCTGAAAGACAGCTCGTGAATTTCTACCGAGACCGATAAATCGACATGGCTGAAGTTAAACGTCTCACAGGTACTTTTTCGGAAAAAGCGAAGAAGCTGACTTATATCATTTTTAGGGATTGTGCCGAATATTTTTATGATCTGACTGCTCCAGCAGCGCAAGATATTGCATTCCTGCTATGCATTTTTATTGCTTGTTCAGCCTGAATGGGACAGATACTAGAGTGTTTGTCAAAGTTCATACTCCTTCCAGAACTTATGGATGCGGCATTTCTTCTTTTCAGGCTGTGTCCAGGATCAAGGGTCGCGCGTTTTCTCCCGCGCGACCTTTTTTTTCATTTTAGGCAATCTTTGCTATTATCAGGTATCCTCAATCTCAGATAGAACGTTTCCCATAGTAAAACATAACCACAGGAATCCAGAATCTATGAAAAATTGCCGTTATTTTCCATCCGCAACCGATCTCTTGCTGGAAAAAATCAGAATAAAGATAACCAGCAACTGGATAATCGTAACGCGCCGATTGTCAAAGTCAGCTCATCAGCCCCGCGGGCAACGAAAAATCACCATAATGAAGATATCATAGCGATATATAAAGGACCGTAATGAAAACCGCTTGACTGAAAATATAGTCAGCAGACTTTAGAAAAATCGCAACAGCTAATGCGCTTGGCTGCCTTTATTATATCCGCTGCTACGTCATACTATCTAGCGTTTTGCAAAACACAAAAACAAGAAGCAATATAAATGGTTCCTCATAAATATTATGATACCCACAAGAGTTAGTTGAAAATGGCTGAACTTAAAAGAATATCCTGAAAATTGGTTCATATGTCGCCTTAGCCAACCTTGTTTTTAAGGAACAATAAGGGTACCAGCTCCTCTTTCTGTGAAAAGCTCAAGCAAAACGGAATGCGCAGTTTTGCCATTAAGAATTACAACACCTTCAACACCATGCCCGATTGCTGTGACGCAGGTTTCAACCTTGGGAATCATGCCACCTGAAATTGTGCCGTCACGGATCAACTCACGAGCCTCGGCAACAGTTACTTCTTTTAATAGCTGTCCATCCCTGTCAAGAACCCCCGCAACATCCGTTAGGAATAAAAGGCGTTTTGCCGCCAGTGCGCCGGCAATTGCCCCCGCAAATGTATCGGCATTGATATTATATGTATGACCATCACGCCCCGGAGCAACCGGCGCAATAACCGGGATCATCTCCGAACGAGCAAAAAGATCAAGTAACGTGCGATCAACCTCAATTGGCTCCCCGACAAAGCCAAGATCAAGCACGCGCTCTATATTGGAATCCGGATCAATGATAGTTTTGCGTGCCTTTTCAGCAAAAACCATATTGCCATCCTTACCGCATAAGCCGATTGCCCATTCACCTTCAGCATTGATCATGGCGACAATTTCCTTGTTAATGGAACCAGCTAGTACCATTTCAACAATTTCAACCGTCTTTGCATCTGTAACGCGCAGGCCCCCTTCAAAACGTGACTCTAGCCCTAGGTTCTGCAGCATGATTGCAATCTGCGGCCCGCCACCATGCACGACAATTGGATTAATACCTAACTGTTTTAGCAACGCGATATCACGAGCAAAGGCACGGCTCAGATTAGGATCGCCCATAGCGTGGCCGCCATATTTGATGACAATCGTTTTGTTTTCATAACACTGCATATAGGGAAGTGCAGCTGAAAGCAGCTGAGCCTGCTTTGCATAAATATCTGTCTGCATATCAGTGCTATCTGCCATGAGTGACCCTCCTTAATGCTTTTTTGTTTTTTGCGCGGCCCAGAAATCAAAAATTGAAAACAGTTTTGCGCTGCATTATCGAAAAAGCACATTTCCCCTATCAGAAAGATATGGTTTCCGACAGGGAAATACATGCAGAGTGTGCTGTTAAAATGACAAATTTTTTATCTCAGTCACTTTCAAATGCATAGGGAAGCATGCCACGCCGGTCATGATCAATGACTAAACGGTATTTAAGCGGCGGTAGGGTACGATTTGTACATTTTGCACGCGGACAGATATGACACGATATGCCGATCGGTGTAAAGGAAGTTCGGTCGGCAAGATCAAAACCATCGGCATAAACAAAATGCTGTGCATCGGCTATCTCACACACCAGCGCTAGTGCATAACATGGACGTTCACTGCGGAAACCGCCCTTGCCCTTGGTAATTTTGGTAGCGAGACAAAGATACTGTGTCCCATCTGGGGTTTCGGCAAGCTGACGGATAATCTGTCCGGGCACGGCAAAGGCCTGATGCACATTCCAGACCGGGCAGGTGCGACTGAAGCGTCCAAACTGTAGTTTAGCCGCACTATAACGCTTTGTGATATTGCCTGCCTGATCAACACGAGCGAAGAAAACTGGTACTCCCAACAGACCCGGCCGTTGCAGCGTGGATAGTCGATGACATACCTGCTCCAAACTAACATTAAAACGAACTGCCAGTAATTCGATATCATGACGCAGATGCTTCACTGTCTGCAGAAAAATTTGATAGGGCATGAGAAGAGCACCGGCAAAATAATTATACAGCCCGATACGGCAGATTTCATAGGCCTCGTTGCTTTTGAAATTGGCGGAAGCGATAATTTCCTCAATAAATTCGCGAACCTCCAAACGGGCAAGCTGGACAGCTATTTGAAAATTACGCGTGGGCGGCGAAACATAAGGATTGAGCAGCAGAACACCAGAAGAAGGATCATAACAGTATATGAGATCATTATCCTCTGTTGCCCGGCGGACAATAACATCGTGTTTCTGTTCCAGATACCGGGTAAGGACGGTATAACTGTCATCATCCGCCAGATTGACCGTTGCTGCAAGAGATTCAGCGGCCTTGTCCAGTTTGTGTATGTAATTATCCATGGAATAAAAAAAATCCTGTACTTCATTGTAAGGTAATAATTCTAATATTTTACCCGTTTCCAGCTTGCCATCTGTACTAGCGAGTTGCTCAGTCGCAAGCCGGTAAGCTTGATGACAAGAAATCAGAGCATGAGCAAATCCCGGAGCATTTTGCATGATAAGCCGCATTTCTTGAAAGCTCGGTTGCCCTATCTTGAAAACCGGATCTGTCAGCGTATCCGTCAATGCTGACAAAAGCCTGCCATCCTCGTTGCTTGAAAAAGAGGATATGTCGATTTGAAATTTCTCAGCTAGTGCCAGAAGAACAGCAGCGGAAACAGACCGCTGGTTGTTTTCAATCTGATTGAGATAGGAAGTTGAAATACCAATCCTTTCAGCAAACTGAGCCTGTGTGCTCTTATGCTGCTCACGCAAATCACGGATTTTGCGGCCAATATAAAGTTTTCCGATCGTCATTTTACAAATTTACATTTTACAATTTTCATTTTTATAATATTTACATTTGTGCGTATTCAAGGCTTTTTTTCAAAAAAGAATTCAGATAGTAATTATTATCAGACAATCATTCCTGTGGAGGGGGATAGGTTTCGGAGAGAAGCGTCTGATTTCTGTATTAAACAGTTTGCTTCTCTCCGTTTCCTGATAAGAATCAGGCCAGATTGAGTAAATATTGATTTTGCGAATCTGGCATGGAGAACACGAAATATGCAAGCGATGGCCTTATAATCGACTAGGGCACGATTAAGGGTTTGGCAGGTTTATGGTTTTTGGCGGCTCACTTTTCAAAATATATACACAAAAGATCTGCAAAATGATAGTTATGGTGACCCGCAATAGCATGGCTAATCAACGGCTGAGAAACTTAGCAGCGCGGGCTGCCAAATATGGGAAAATCATCCATTGCAGACAGGGCTTATGATAATGATGCGAAGGCGCTAAAACATATCCGGCCGCTGTTTGATTACCTGCCACTCAACAAACTGCGAAAAGCCGGAACTTCAATTCTATTTCGGATTATCATATGATATCTGGTGTGATATTGCTCTAAGAGCTAGCCTTAATTTATGGAACCCGGTAAACTTCGAGGAGCACGCGTTTGTTACGGCTTATGAAGTTCTTATTGTACCATACTTGGCGGGATAAAATTTCTTCATATCAACTCTTTTGATGATGGTCATTATATTACCAAACCGAGTCTTCTCGGCCCGCATTGCCTCTAATACACAGCTTATTCTACAGTATGAATCTGGTATCAAGCGATCAAACGTTGGCGCAACCCAAAATGGCACACTTGAACAGATTGCTAAAATCGGCAAAGGTAGCCTGCTTGAAGCTGCGCATGTGCGTGTGTAACCATTGGTGGAATTTCCGATACTCTAGGCAAATTTATAGCAACGCATACCAAAACGAGCCTGAATATCAGGTTCTGCAGAACCACGTCCATGAATCTTCTATCCAGTTTGATGCAAGGCCAAAGATCATCATTCAGGCTGTATTCTTGGAAAACTGGCCATGCACGCGGAAACGCCAAAGATAAGAGGCAAGAATCGCACCCATCCCCTGCGGTTTGATTCCCACACCTTCAAGTGTGCGTCCCTCACATATAGCAGCCTTGGAAACAATACTGTCATATCGCAGTATATCGATCTGACCCGTGGTTGCAAAAGTCGGCACCAAGGGTATTTTGCCAAAAAGGTCAAGGATACCAGCTATCAAACGGCCCAGCCAGAAGGAAACAGAAACAAATGCTCGGCGACGGCGGATAACAGATAAGATCTCTTCCATCAGTTCCCGGAACATCAGAACTTCAGGGCCGCCAAGTTCATAGACCCTGCCAGCTAAGATAGTGCCATCCAATGCACGAACCACCATTTCAGCAACATCCCCAACATAAACCGGCTGAAATTTTGTTTTACCACCACCAAACAGTGGTAAAATAGGTGAAAAGCGAGCCATGTCAGAAAATTTGTTGAAGAAATTATCCCCCGGCCCGAAAATAATTGACGGACGAAGAATGATTGCCTCCGGATGGGCACCCTTAACAATCTTTTCTCCCTCATATTTGCTGGTAATATAAGGGACAGAGCTCCCCTCTCTTGTATTGAGAGCTGATATATGAATCAGCGGAATACCGATACTTGCGGCAAATTCAGCAACATTTCTTGCCCCTTCAATCAGGACAGATTTAAAATTATTTTTACCGTTTGAATAAAGAACACCGGGCAGAAAAACTGCTGCATCTGCACTAATCAAGGCACGTGCTACCGATTCCCGTATACGAACATTGGTTTTCAGCATCTGTATCTGGCCAACCTCGCCGATCTGCTGCATGTAATAGGCTCTTTCAGGACGGCGCACAGCAACTCTGACGCGATAGCCGCGCCTTGTGAGGGTTTCCACCACTTGTCTACCAACAAACCCTGATCCGCCAAACACGGTAATGAGCTCCGGACGCTGATAGAGATGAGGTCTGATGATCATCAGGGACTCCTACCATTCTTTAAAATTATGTGCACATTAGTTTAGTTTTTTTCATCCTGAGCGCAAGGGTATTCCTATATTGTTCTTGTTTTATTGATCAGTAACAGACTTAAATTTTCACATTTACTCTGTAAAACTGCATGCGGACAAATTATCATCTGAAGCGCAGGATGGAGACCATGTTTAGTCCATTGAACCGTGTTACTATTGCTCTATCCGATCTTGAGTAGCAGCCCGCCAATAGTTATCTGCATAACAAAATCTGCCACAGCATAGCTGTACGGGTGGTTTTTATCACCTTAATCCCAATACCAAAATCGAATTTCTGCTTATTAACCATCACCCATTTCCCTCTTTCTTACGGGAAACCCAGCAGGCATCACTTGTGTTTTAAGATTGATGACAATTACTTGACGCCTACAACCAGCTGCCAGATGCAGTTATACTGCAGCAAGACTACCAATAATATAATCAAGCAGAACCCGGCCTTTTTCTGTTGCCCTGAGACGCATATTTCCAGCCATCTCGATCAGACCCCCATCCTGCAGTTCCATTATCTTGTTCTGTGGTAATGATTTTTGCGTAATAAGCTCATAACGCGCGATATCAAGCCCTTCACAAAGACGAAGCCCCATAAGCAACATTTCATCAGCTTGTTGTGCTTGGCTGAGATGTTCTTCTTCAATAATACCATGGCCATGATGTTCCACATTTTCAAGCCAGCGCTCCGGCAAGCGTTCGCTCATTGTAACGATACGGCGGTCACCTTCAACAAAACGGCCATGAGCGCCGGGGCCGAAACCAGCATATTGATGATAACGCCAGTAAAGAAGATTGTGTTGTGATTGTGCACCGGCAGCCGCATGATTGGATATTTCATAAGCAGGTAGCCCGTGCGCCTGTGTCAGTTCCTGTGTCAGTTCATACATGGATGCGGCAGTTTCAGGCATAGGCAATGTAAGCTTTCCTGCCATATAAAGACGATGAAAAGCCGTTCCCTCTTCAATTGTCAGCTGATAAAGGGAAAGATGATCTGCTGCAAGATCAATCGCCTTTTCCAGTTCCTTATGCCATGCTGCTTCATCCTGGCCGGGGCGAGAATAGATCAGATCAAAAGAAAGACGTGGAAAAATGGCGCGGGCAAGATCAACAGCATAAAATGCTTGGGCAACATTATGCAGACGTCCAAGCCTCTTCAGGCCTACATCATCCAACGCCTGTACGCCAAGCGAAAGGCGATTGACACCGGCAGCCCGATAAGCACGAAAGCGGTCAGCCTCAACACTTGAGGGATTAGCTTCCATCGTTATTTCAACATCCGGCGAAACAGTCCAGAAGGTATACACAGAATCCAACAATGCTGTGATGGTTTGCGGTGCCATCAATGATGGTGTTCCTCCACCGATAAAAATACTTGTCACATTTCGCCTGCCCGTACGCGAGCGCAAGCTTTCCATTTCCCGCCGGAAGGCTGAAGCAAAACGTAACTCGTCAACGCCACCAAGACGCATATGGCTGTTAAAATCACAATAAGGGCATTTGGCAACACAAAACGGCCAATGGGTATAAATGCCGAAAGGCTCTGTCATCTGTTTTCCAACAGGCTTTCTGCAAAATGCTTGAAAGCGCGTGCGCGATGGGAAAGTGCGGTCTTGTGACCCAGCTTCCAGCCATGCTTTTGATGTACCGTCATTTCACCAAATGTGCGGCTGTAGCCTTCAGGCTGAAAGATCGGATCAAAACCAAAACCATCATTGCCACGCGGTGGCCAGACAAGAGTTCCCTCAACTTCACCGCGAAAATATTCTGCATGATCATCCGGCCAAGCAATGCAGATTACAGAAACAAAACGGCCAGAACGACTGACCGCCTCAGTGGCATCAGATTTCTGCAGTGCATTTTCAATCTTCTCCATTGCCTTGAAAAAATCACGCGTACCATCACTCTGCTCGGCCCAGTCTGCCGTATAAACGCCGGGGGCACCATTCAGTGCATCCACCTCAAGCCCCGAATCATCAGAAAGAGCCGGAAACCCAGTTGCTTTTGCAGCAGAAAATGCCTTGATATAGGCATTTTCCTCAAACCTTGTGCCGGTCTCTTCAGGCACAAGTAAGCCCAGTTCTGTTACCGATTCTGTTTCAAAACCATAAGGGCCGATTAAATCAGCTATTTCTCGCAATTTTCCTGCATTATGGGTTGCAACAACAATTTTTTTGCAATCAAGCCGGCGCATATCAGATCACCGCCAATTTCTGAAGATCAACAAGGCGGCGGATACCATTGTGCGCCATGGCCATAAGAGCCGAAAACTCTTCCTTAGAAAAAGGATCAGCTTCGGCAGTGCCCTGTATTTCAACAATCCCACCTTTGCCGGTCATGACAAAATTGGCATCGGTCTGCGCAGAAGCGTCTTCTTCATAATTAAGGTCAAGAACCGGTATATCTCCGACAATACCACAGGAAATGGCAGCGACATGATCTTTAAGAACCCTATCGAGCAGAACCATCTGCCGCCGCTGCATCCATGACAAGCAATCATAAAGCGCAACCCATGCACCGGTAATGGCCGCAGTCCGCGTACCGCCATCAGCCTGTAGCACATCGCAGTCAAGTGTGATCTGCCTCTCACCAAGGGCTTTGAGATCAATCACCGTACGCAATGAACGGCTAATAAGACGCTGAATTTCAAAGGTACGGCCACTCTGTTGGCCTGACACCACCTCACGCCGCATGCGCTCTCCCGTTGAGCGCGGCAGCATGCCGTATTCCGCGGTTATCCAGCCCTTGCTGCTATTACGTTGCCACGCAGGCACCCGCGCCTCAAGACTGGCAGTACATAAAACATGCGTATCACCGAATTTGACAAGACATGACCCCTCAGCATGTTTATTAATATTGCGGTCAAAAGAAACTGGGCGCATTTCATCAGCAGCACGTTTGGATGGACGCATAAACAAACCTTCCCTCTTATTTTGATTATCCTGAAAATTAAAACATTTCTACCGTAATTGGAATTACTAAATTAGTAATGAAAATTTTGAACCCTTAAATAAAGCGTCCTACAACTTAGAGATTTACAGACCGCAACTGGTATGGATACCATCTGAAGATTAGATTTTGATCAACATTTTTCACTTGCCCTTAGTAGTCTGTGGCATACGGAGCTCCCTAGCCGTGCAGCAACTGCGCAACTTGCCTCACATCGTGCACATCAACCTGCTGCATCTGGGCAAGGAATTCCTAGCTGCGCATCTTCGTCCGTTTGACGTTTAAAGCCACTTTATTCCAAGAGAGAGCTGGTTCAGTGTTTTGTCTTTGGATATCAGAAAACCTATAATATCTCATCACTAAACAGTTAGGATAGATGGTTTTATAGAATATCCCAAAGTAATTTGACCGGTTTTGCAAAAACTTATAATTAAGGAAACAACGTATATGTCAGGCTTTGATAATGAAATCCTCTCCCTTGAATTATACTCTAGAATTGATGAACGAACGCTCATGTGAAATATTCAGGCGTATTGTTGAAAGCTATCTGCATGATGGCGATCCTGTGGGATCGCGCAATCTTTCACGCAGCCTGTCGCAATCACTTTCCCCTGCTACGATCCGCAATGTCATGAGCGATCTTGAACGGCTGGGCCTGATCTATGCACCACATATTTCAGCAGGGCGGATGCCGACACAATCAGGCCTTCGGTTTTTTATTGATGCCTTTATGGAAATCAGCGACCTGTCGCCTGAAGAACGCAAATCCATTGAAATGCAGGTCCATGCAGCAGGCAGTAGTCAGACAGTCGAGCAATTTCTGATAGAAGCAAGCCAAATATTATCGGCCCTTTCACACGGGGCAGGGCTTGTTCTGACCATCAAGGCTGAAGGTCTGCTTAAACATATCGAATTTGTGCAACTTGATTTCCGGCGCGCGCTTGTAGTGCTTGTCACACAGAATGGTGATGTTGAAAACCGTATTATCGAACTGCCATCCGGTGTTACCCAAATACAACTTACAGAGGCATCCAATTATCTCAACACACATATTCAGGGGTATAATCTGAATGATGCCCGTTTGGAAATTACCCATATGCGCGATCAGATTCGCATGGAACTGAATGAACTTTCCCGTCAGCTTGTGGAAGCTGGGCTTGCTGCATGGGATAGCACGAACAATGACCAGCCAGTCCGTCTGATTGTACATGGACGTGCCAACCTTCTGAAAGATATTCATGCAGAGCAGGATCTGAAGCGCCTACGGAATCTTTTTAATGATCTAGAGACAAGAGACAGCATGATTCAGCTTCTTGACTTAGTAGAAACAGGCCACGGTGTGCGGATTTTTATCGGCTCAGAAAACAAGCTGTTCTCCCTTTCAGGTTCATCGCTTGTTGTTTCCCCCTATCGCGATGCAGAACAACGTGTTATCGGAGCACTTGGAGTTATCGGGCCGACACGGCTCAACTATGCACGTATTGTGCCGATGGTGGATTATACTGCACAGCTTATATCTCAGCTGTTGCGGTAAAATTTTTAGAAAGTTTATTAAAACTATCTGCTTAACAGCAGTATAAACAGATTGTTTTGTACTAAAATGTATTGGAAAACCATGATGGGTTGAATTTTGAACAAAGATGATGCAAAATCGGTCTTGACTTTTGCATTGCAAACCTCAACATCTAGAGTAATTGTACTGTTAGCAGATATAGGAATCTTATGCCTGACGAAAAAAACGTTGACGGAAATCCATTTGATCAGCCCGGCTTGAACAATCTGAAAGACTGTGAAGTTCTTGAGCGTGCGGAAGGTGAATTCTTGAAAAATCACACAGATCAGGAAGAGGCCCGATATGAAAATGCCAACGATGTCCAAGAATTGCCTAATTCTGACTCGCTGGCCATTGAAGCAGAAAACGCTGAGCTGAAAGATCGTGTCATGCGCCTTTCTGCAGATATGGAGAATTTGCGCCGCCGTACAGCACGTGATGTGATCAATGCTAAAACCTATTCCATCACAAATTTTGCGCGTGACATGCTTTCTGTATCTGACAATTTGTCACGTGCCCTTCATGCTATTCCGGTAGGAGCATGCGAAAGCGATCCGAAACTAAAAGCTCTGGCCGAGGGTGTCGAGATGACAGAACGTGCCATGATGGCGGCATTACAATGTCATGATGTTAAAAAGATCGAGCCTTTGGGTCAGAAATTTGATCCCCACTTTCATCAGGCAATGTTTGAAGTTGCTGACCCTAGTGTGCCGCCCAATACTATTACTCAGGTTGTCCAAGCAGGGTATGTGATTGGTGAACGGGTATTGCGTCCGGCCATGGTTGGTGTGGCAAAAAGTGATCCAAAGAACATTATGCAACCAGATGAAACTGCAGAAGAATAAATTTTCTGAAAGAAACTGCAAATAGTCTTCAATTCCGCAATAAAAATCGGGAGGTATTTATGTCTGTCGGTTTTTACAAGATAGGTCGTTGTTCTGACAATTTCAGTGAATCGTTTCTCCTTGTGAAGAGATGTAATGAAGCAGTCAATGTTTCCTCGACAATATACAGAGTCTAATGTTCATGGGAATGACAGCCCACACCTGCTATTTATCCGATCTTACAAAATTTAGATGATATCATTAAACCCAACAATCTCTCTGAGGTTTTACATCAGATACCACTTTGTCTGGCAACCGCATAGGAATTGGTACCGAAAAGGGTTTTTGTCATTCATACAACTGAAATTCGCTGGTTTTCTTATCTAGCACCCAGAGTTCCCCCGATGAAATATCAAACCAAGCAGCATGCAGATGCAGCTTGCCTCTCCGCTCAAGTGCATTGACCCAAGGGAAGGTACGCAGATTAGCAATAGAACAACGTAGGGAAATGCGCTCAAGCGCAATCTCACGCTCATGCTGAGTCAGCTGAGCATTGGTAGAAATAACCTCGACTGCCGGTCGCAACAACCCCATCCAGCGACCAATAAAATCATCAGATGACAAAGGTTTGCTTTCCATATCCAAGACAACCCTGATACCACCACACCGGCCATGTCCCAGAACAACGATATGCTGAACTTTCAATACCTGCACAGCATATTCGAGAGCCGCTGATGTTGCATGATACTCTCCGTCAGACTGGAATGGTGGTACTTGATTAGCCACATTGCGCATGACAAAAATCTCGCCCGGCTTGGTATTAAAGATCATTTCTGGTGCAGCCCGCGAATCACAGCAGGCAATCACCAGTACATCTGGACTCTGCCCAACGGTGGCCAGTTCCTGGTAACGCGGCTGCTCATTGGAGAATAGCGTCGTGACAAAATTATTATACCCTGCTAACAATTTCTCAGGAAAATCAGTCATGTATATATTGCCTTTATGATAGACTTACCTAGAAAGAAAGGGGATCTGGCGCATGATTACAGATGTGTGTGGATGCAGGATCTGCAAGCGCAAGTTCATCAGTCCCGATTTCAAGGGTATAAATGTAAAAATTCATAAATGGATGCCATTACTAGCTGCAATGCCTTTTCCCATGCGGCCTCCTTAACATGACGGGCCAGAAACAAAGAAGTGGCCAAACCACCCAGCGCATTGACAAGATTTGGAAAAACAATGGCGCTCGATGAGCTATGCCGTTTTTTCATTATAAGCGGATTACCGATATTGTTCTCAATGAGAAAGCAAAACAGATGTCAGTATCAAAATTACCGGAAAAAGCGCTGTGCTGCTTCAATGATATCTTCATCGGTGGTGAATGTGCGATTATAGATCCATTCAAGCTCATCCCAGTTAGATTCAATAATGAAGGCAAAGGGCAAAAGACGCTGCCGGATTGCTTTGGCAATAGGCCACTGATATCAAAAACCGCTTTCACCCCCCCCTCCTATGACCGGATAAGCAGAATTCTCAAGAGCATAAAGATTTCTAAAGCCGAACCAACCTTGCAGCCAGAAATAGCTGCATGTGAAATGCCTGTCTACAGATACCATGGTTACCTAAAACTTAATCATATTCTAAATCCATCATCTGCTTTTTCAGTTTTTTACATTATTTCGATACAAAAATACAGCATTCTGTGAAGATATATGCGGCCATAAAGGATGTTTTTTTATTAAATTTATGCAAAAATATCCAAAAATTGGCGAATATTTCAACAAACTGCCTTATATGTAGAGTAGTCTTAAGAGTGAAGTATGCACCAGTGTTTGATTAGTCGATGGTAGTCGAGTTTTCCGGGTCATGATCTCTAGAATTTGCTTGAAGGTTTTGTAAAGGGAGCTCCGCTCCAAGGTTTTCTATGTTCGGTTATCCATCTAGATTGGCAATACTATCAATAGCACTGTTCAAAGATTGCCAAGCCATTTACTCTCTGTTATGGTTATACAATTCGTGGTAGCAATTGTTTTTAAAAATGTAGCCCTTTCGCTGGGCGTTACCGTCACCGGTTTTTATCGTCTCTTACCCTAGCAGGAATCAGTCTGTTTATTGGCGTCTCAAATATAGGCCTTGGCTTTCTATTTTAGGAATGTCCATGGCAATTGCCGACACTATCATACAGTCTCTGACATACAATTAGCTTTGCTGAACCCCTCAACAGCCGGCACATTTGAACCTGCCTCTTCCCTTATAAACCCCGGATCGGCACGACGACAGGTGTCATCGGCGATACTACTTTTGCATCGAAAAAGTTGCTTAGTTTATTAATGCTCTCTCATCCGTATCCTTTGGCAATTATCGACATGCTTGCTACTTGCTTCCATGTTCTATAACATCGGAGCGTCATAGACGCTTATCCTGCGATTCTGTGGCGGTAAACTGCTTGCATAGGTAACAGTAGATTATTCTTGTTGCCATCATCAGGTTGGTAAGCGGCTAATTTATGCTGGAACTGATATTCTAGTTCAATACCGCCCTTTTCATTATTATCGAATTTATCAGCGGGCTGACATCCATTATGGACCCCAATGGCGCTGAAAAATCAACTTTGCTGACAATAATAAGCCGCCTTATTCCTGTAGATCGAGGCACGATCCCTGTTTGGCGACATGGGGTATGGGCAAAACCCTTGGGCGACAAATTGGCCCAGTGTCTTCTCGTCCTGCGACAGGAAAATACGGTAACATCGCGCCTTTATTGTACGCGAACTCGTCGCAGTTTAAAAAAATCCCATATAGACCAAAGCATCCATTATCTAGGATTATCGCCAGTGGAGCATCTAAAACCATTATCGAGCCTAGCTATCTGCATGCGATCAAGAATCTTGATATCAAGGTCACCGAAATCAATAATTGGTGCAATTGCTATTATAGTTGAAAAAAACAGCCAAAGCAGCAATAGCAGCATAGCCAAGAGCAGCAATAGCATTCCAACCCGCCATGGAAAAAGCAAAGAAATAGCCCACTGCCTCAGAACAAGAAACCGGGCGCAGCATATTGAGATCATCCAGCAGCTTGCCGATCGTTTTCGGCATAGATATCCCTGATTCTGACAATGTGCAGTCAAGGGGGCCACGCCAGAACGTCCATTCCACTCCGGCATGATAGACAGATAAGGCAAAATCATAAAGCATCAGCAAAAAAGCTGCGATAAAAAACCCACAGACACAAATACCAGAAACACGCATGGCAGATAAAAGAGCAGTTACCAACATGAGTGGCGCACCGATATAATATGGAAACCGCTCCATCAGACACAGCTTGCACGGCATTAATCCGCCAATATATTGAAAACCCAAGGCAGCAAGCACTGTACCTGACATTGCAATGAAAAGGAAAATAGCCAGAACTGTCTCCAGTCGCTGCGCTGGATGAAACCGTAATACGGATTTCAGCATCATAACTTTTCCTGTTTTTTGTCTAAAGTATGAACTTAATAGATAATGAAAAGCACAATTAACAATGCATTTGCAAGAATTTAAATACAAGATACAGAATTATCACAACCTTAATTGGCGGTAGGTGTGCTAAGCTTGATACAGTCAACAGAAGCAGGAGGAATCAGCTAATGGGGTACCACAGCACACAATAATGGAACAAAAACGAAGCAGAATATCCGGTCTAATTATATGAAACGAATATTCTTATGATATTCTCTCACGCATGAGAAACAGATTTTTTGCAGAGGCCAATACGAACCCAGTTGACACAGGCCTACTTCTCATTATAAAATTTTATTTTTTGAGATTGTTTTTTTATCTTGCGGGTGTGGCGGAATTGGTAGACGCGACGGACTCAAAATCCGTTTCTTTTTAGAGTGTCGGTTCGAGTCCGACCACCTGCACCATTCTCTAGTAAAGTTGATGTATTTAATTTTTTTTGATTTTGTCAAAGAAGCATCCTTTGACATGACTGATATTGAATTCTTTCCGAAGAATTTCTTTGTATCATGGAGGTATTTTATCCAGTTGGAAATAGCTGAAAAACAAGCTAATGATTTAAAAAGGTCTTAATTGTTGCAATGAATTGATGTAGTTCTTCCGCAAAAGAGAAGCCTGCCATCCATAAGAAAATGTCTAAAAGATTATTAGGAATCCGATTATTATTGATTGAGCAGCTTAAATGGTCTGCTGAGTTTGCCTGCTCAACCTGTCATGTGCCGATCTTATAAAATCGGTGTCGAATATTACTCATAGGATTCGGTTGAACTTAGTCTTGATTAAGGGTTTGGCATTCTAACTGGAAAAGAAATGGAATTTGATACAAAGAATCTTCTATGCATGAATAATGTTATGCAGATGGAAGTAATTGATAAGGTAAAAAGGTATTTTTACACCAAACGAACAAAGCTGCCAACTTGAGCTAAAGCCTATTGATGCCGGTGACAGTCTAAATGTTGCAACAGAAAAATTTTGCTCTTTCTAAACTTGCAAGGAGAGATGCTCAGGATAATCCATTTTCGAACAGCGCTAATAATGCCCAAACAGCAAAAACAAACGAAAAGGCGCTCAAGAAAGCTGAATGATGCACTTTTGAAGCAGAAGTCCAATTGGCATTTAAGGAAAGTCTGGAAACATGACTGATGCGAAGATACCGAGTAGTAATCTTGCTAAAATAGTAAAATCCTGCGTTGACCCATTTATAACCAAGTTAAGGGAAACGGATAAGAAACTTGCGCATTTTCTTGAAAAAAAAGAAAGCAAGAAAGATTTTGATGGCTTCAGAAAAAGTATCAAATCTGAATTAGATGAAATTCGTAATGCAGCCCAGTCCGTGGCTGCAATGTATAAACACCCTGATTTAACTACACTTGTTGATGCAGCAATAGAACAAGCAATATCATCCATACCAAAGCCTGAAAATGGCAAGGATGAAACAAACGTCACATTTGATGAAGTTATGCCTAACTGACAAAAGAAGCTTGAAAATTATCTCGCGACAATTCTGGACCCCGACCATTGATAAATGGGGAAGCAAAAAACCTTGAACCAATATGTGGCAAGGATGGGGAATCTAGAAAGCTAAGCAAAGACGGTAATAGTGATGCATGGCCGATCAAAGAAGAATGGCATGAGCTCTATATTGACAGCCCCCAACTGCATCTTGCCTAGGATGGTTTGGAAAAGCTTTATATGGTGGATCTTTTTTTGTTTTTGAAATCTGTCCAATAGAGCAGTGGAAAACAGATAATATCCGCGAGATTATTCGACATAGGTTGTCTAGCGGTGGCAATAACGCAGCAACAGTGCAAAAATTTGTTCGGAACGCAGGACTTATGTGGAAAGAGCGCCCGTCCGCTGTCAATATTAGAGTCTAAATACTAAAATATTTTCCCTTAACAGGTAATAAAAGCTTCTGTTCCCTGACAATCGATATTTACAAGCTTATCAATAGGTCACGTGCAATGATTTAGTATATCAGTAATTGTTTACAGCATTATTTCTACAAAAATTATAAAGTATACTAGACACATCTAGTTACTGTATTTAGATACTTTCCCAGTCATTATGCAGAACAGTCGTATCACCCAAACCATCCAAAAGAACCGGATAAATATTGTGACCGTTGCCATCACTATTCACTTCCAGATCAATAACCATCGCGGACTCTGGCTGTCATTGCTCATTGATAAGCTAGCCCAGCTAGTCAATGAGCAATTACCTTAAAAGAAGATTTGACATCAACCCTAGCCAGCTCCGAGCTGACATTCTATGAAAAATCATTCAGCAAATTCCCGTAATAATAGGCGTATCGAATCTGCCAGATGTTAACGCCATAAGCGTAAGCGTATCATAACCTTCGTTGGCATTAATTCCATCCTTTGGAAATAAAAGTCTTTCGGTATCCTTCCTAAAAATCAGCGACATCGATCTGTTGCAGGGTATCGAGCGCTTACGCTGGGCGGCGCACAGTTAACCAGGGGTTAGCCGCAACCTCCTCACTAAGCAAGGTCTATCCAACCTGACTGAAAATTCTCAAATCCTACTAGACAAAATAGCGCTTTTACAAGCATCACATACTGGAGAAATTACTGCATATAGACACTAAAACGGCCATATCACCGTGTCAACATACTACATTACTGGCAATCCAAACGACTCATAGGAGACAGGCTAAGGATACTTAATATCACCATGGAAAATCACTCTCGAATCAATTTCGCCCAAGGACTGGCCGATAAGAAAAAGCTATGATCGAGGTTGGATTTCAAAAGCTGCCGTAGTTGCATCTACAGGTCCATCGGCGTGAGCATCAAGCGTCTGTTCATAGATAAACGGCACAGCTTACTGATCACATATGTCAGGCCATTAGAATCAGGCATATTTCCACCAAACTTTAACGGTCGGCAAACCAATGCCAAGGCCAAGAAATTTATCCAGACTTATCTGAACCGAATGAGCCTATGGCTGGCTGCCTTTGGAACCACAGAAACGAACGCGCAGATTGACTTCCTTTGGGCTTAGGCTACCAACCTCCAGCTTCCCGTATTGGCAGAGATAACCCATTAACAACTCAGATATGTAACGATCAAGCGCCTAATAGAGTTATCTGGCACCGATGAAAATCGCCTTTGCCAGACCTATAACAAAAATCCAGGAACTGCTGCACTTGAAAGCGTTAACAAATTCCTGAGTATAAATGCATGCCAATCCGATATCCAACCTATTGGAAAAAACCATGAGCAACAGAACCAACGGATTTTCCTGATAAAATCTTATAATAACCGAAATTCATCTCGAATCGATTGATATTTTTCATAGAATCCTTGACACTTTTGAAAAGATCTGAATATAAAAAATTTAGATGTTGATTTTTTTTCACAGTCGTCTTGATGCTGTTTGAATATTTGAAAAATAGCTGGGGAAAAAGCTAACATCATCAATATTTGATCGAAATGTTCAGAAACCGCTTTTGTGAAGACATCCCACTTATTCGCCGAGAGCACGTGCACGGATTTTATGAGCGCAAGCCTGATTGGTTGGTGTGCCTTCTCAGCATTGATCAGAGCCGCATGCAGGTGACACAAATGAGAAGAGCAGTCTTCCTATTTTTACCCTGCAGCAGCAAAACAGACCATAGATGCCTGAAATCCGCAAATTTCTAGGTGACCTTGTGATGAAGGAAGAGTTCCATAAGCATACTACCAAGACTCTAGAAAAAAAATATATACCCAAAAATATGAAAAAAAAGGAAGGCGAATATAAACGCAAGAAAATTCTGCTGACGTGGGTCCAGCCCGGCCTTGCTGGCCTTATGGATGGTTCGGTTTCAACCCTCGCGCCAATTTTTGCTGCAGCTTTTGCGACAGGGGATACGCGGCAGACCTTTCTTGTTGGTCTTTCTGCATCAGTTGGTGCCGGTATTTCTATGGGGTTTACTGAAGCGATTCATGATGATGGCAAACTTTCAGGACGGGGATCGCCTGTCAAACGCGGCATCGCCAATGGTATTATGACAACAATTGGCGGCTTTGGCCATACATTGCCTTATCTCATCCCGCATTTCAAACTGGCAACAACAATTGCCTGCATCATTGTTTTTATAGAACTGTGGGCTATCGCCTTCATTCAAAACCGGTTTATGGATACACCATTTTTCCGGGCGGCTTTTCAGGTTGTTCTGAGTGGTGCACTGGTTTTTGCAACTGGTATTCTGATCGGCAGCGCCTGAACAGGCCGCAACTGCATATCAACAGTTTCTTGCACATCATGGTAAAACTGTTTTAATCGGGAATAATATATGACAATAAAGGATTCCACATGTCTGTTCTGCAACTTTCTCTCTCGATTACCCGGCTTCCCCATGCTGCCGATCTTGAATTACCATCTTACGAAACAGTCGGTGCAGCAGGGCTTGATCTGCGGGCTGCAGTCCCGGATGACAGGCAGATCATTCTGCTCCCAGGCAAGCGGGCGCTTGTACCAACAGGACTTATCTTTGAGCTACCTTTGGGCTTTGAAGCCCAGATAAGACCGCGCTCCGGCCTTGCTCTGAAATATGGTATCACCTGCCTGAATACGCCTGGCACCATTGACAGTGATTATCGCGGAGAAATCAAGATTTTACTGATCAACCTTGGCGAAAAAGAATTCCGTATCACTCGCGGCATGCGGATAGCTCAGGCCATCATCGCCCCCATTTCTCAGGTCATTGTGGTTGAAACTGCCCATATATCCGAAACCAAAAGAGCCGCAGGCGGCTTTGGTTCAACCGGCCAGTACTAGACAGTTTCTTTATTTTGCAAAATCTGTAGCTCTTAAAATACAGGGCTACAGATTTCCGTCTAGATTTTTCCTTTGACAGTTCTTCAGGCTGAGTCTGCTACTATTTTTAACAAAATCTAATCCTAGTACACTGGTCCTGCAGAATTATTTTTTATTGCCTCGGCTCAAGATGACTCACCAGTGTACCATAATGAATACCCTATTATTGGCACTTATAAAAATCTTCATTTCGGGGTTATAGATTTACCAACACATCAATATCTACGCTAAACCCATCGAGCATTTCCCACTCCATCTACACTACAAGCATGAAAAACCCTAGTTCCTCAGCAGAAATCTTTATCAACTGTAGCCAGTGCCGGCCCATCCACCTAAAACAAAAGAGCAATTTGGGTGAAACCGTACTGACCTTGACCAATCCTATAGAGACACCAAAATACTATACAAAAAAACGAATAATATTTTAAGGAAATCTGGTGGAGCTAAGCGGGATCGAACCGCTGACCTCCTACATGCCATGCAGGCGCTCTCCCAGCTGAGCTATAGCCCCAAACCCAATTCTCACAAACCAGCAGAATAATGATTCTATCGAAATCATTTCCATGATAATGCATAAACTAGAAATAGTGTAGCTTCTTGAATTACCCAATACCCTTGGCATAAAATCATATTGCGCTTTGGAAAAATAATCTATCGAAATTGATATAGATCATCTCTCATACGAGATCAAGAAAAAATTTTAAAGTCACAATCATATGTTTCTGTCTTACGATCTCTCCCGTAAGGCAGAAGAACAAAGGTTGTTCCCGCACTAGCTCTTGAATTTAAAAACATGGGGCAGAAAACTTATTCATTATCAGAACTTATGCCACCACCAATAATGCCACTGACATCATCATGTTCATCATCTTCCGGCAGAAACGCATCATCATCGTCATCGTTAAGATTAGATAGATCATCATCCTTGCCGCCATCCTCCACATCTTCAAGTGAAACAAATTCCGGTTTTTCAAGTGCCGTATCAAGTTTATTCTCGACCGCATCCTTCTCATCATTATTTGCTTCTACGGAAGTTTCAAAATAAGAACGCGGATAGGAGATGCCGGTATAGGGTGATACAATCGGATCGCGGTTTAGGTCATAAAATTTCTTTCCCGTTTCCGGGTCAGTACGTTTGGTTCCAAATTCTGGTTTTGCCACGTAGAGCCTCTTCTGGTTGACTGTGAAAATATCTGATACAAACGCAGGCAGTAAATTTCCAGATTGGCTGCTTAAGCTCAAAATACTGCGTTTGTCAAAGACAAATAAATTTTTAAGGACAAAATTCATGAGTGACGATGAAGATTCCTTTATGATAAGGATGGGCAAGCATTCTTTCGTCTCAACTTTCCGATTATTCCATTAGAGTTATGTCACATACTGAAAAATCTATTACCGCTCACCGCTCCGATGCGCTCAAGGGCAATATCCGCATACCGGGCGATAAATCCATTTCGCACCGTTCTTTCATGTTCGGGGCACTAGCAAGTGGCGAAACACGCATAACCGGCCTGCTTGAAGGCGAAGATGTGCTCAATACCGGCAGAGCGATGCAAGCTATGGGAGCCCTTATCCGGAAAGAGAATGGTACGTGGATCATTCAGGGGACCGGGAACGGCTGCCTTTTACAGGCCAGCCAACCGCTTGATTTCGGCAATGCCGGCACAGGCGCACGCCTGACCATGGGGCTTGTCGGAACCTATGATATGGAAACCACCTTTATCGGTGATGCCTCCCTTTCAAAACGGCCCATGGGGCGAATACTTGATCCCCTGCGGCTGATGGGGGTTCAGGTTACAGCACAAGGTGATCGCCTACCTGTCACCCTGCACGGTCCCCGCAGAGCTGCTCCGATCACCTATCGGGTGCCCATGGCATCTGCTCAGGTTAAATCCGCCGTTCTGCTTGCGGGGCTCAACACACCAGGCATTACAACTGTGATCGAGCCGATCATGACCCGTGATCATACGGAAAGGATGTTGCGTGGTTTTGGCGCTGATATTGAAGTGGAAAAAGCTGCCTCGGGCAACCGGATAATTCGTCTCGCGGGCCAAGGAACCCTGAAAGGACAGGTTATCGACGTGCCAGGTGACCCCTCTTCTGCCTCATTTCCGCTTGTTGCTGCCCTTCTTGTTCCCGGATCGGATATCACTATTCATAACGTGCTCATGAACCCGGCACGAACGGGACTTTTCCTTACTCTCCAGGAAATGGGGGCAGATATCACATTACTGAATGAGCAAATTACCGGCGGTGAAAATGTCGCCGATCTGCGCGTACGTACATCACAACTCAAAGGCATCAGCGTCCCAGTCGAACGTGCCCCATCCATGATCGATGAATATCCGGCCTTAAGTATTGCCGCAGCATTTTCTGAAGGCAAAACTATCATGGCAGGCATTGAAGAATTGCGCGTAAAAGAATCTGACCGCCTTACGGCTGTTGCTGCTGGGCTGGAGGCAAATAATATTTTCTGCGAAGAGGGAACAGATTATCTTATCATTGAAGGACGCCCTGATGGCAAAGGCTGCGGTGGCGGAACCGTGGCTACCCATCTTGACCATCGTATTGCAATGAGTTTTCTTATTATGGGCCTTGCAGCAGAGCATGGCGTCACCATTGATGATGCCAGCATGATATCTACAAGCTTTCCACAGTTTATCAATCTCATGACAAAACTGGGAGGCAGTTTTACATGACAAAGCCATTTGTTATTGCCATTGACGGCCCAGCAGCTTCCGGCAAGGGGACGCTGGCAAAAAAGCTTGCCACCCATTACAGTTTGCCTCATCTTGATACCGGCTTGACATACCGTGCCATAGCTTACTCCATGCTGGAGCACAATATTGACCTTACAGATGAAGCAGCCGCAGTTGATTTCGCTGAAAAACTTGATTTTGCGCAACTTGACCCTGAACTGTTCGCCTCTCATACCATTAGCGAAGTTGCGTCGAAAGTCGCTCTCCTACCACGCTTGCGCGGAATACTTGTAAGCATTCAGCGCCAAGTAGCTGAAAAATTGCCAGGCGCAGTACTGGACGGGCGTGATATCGGCACTGTTGTCTGCCCTAGCGCAACTGTAAAACTTTATATTATCGCTGATATGGAAACACGCGCTCGTCGCCGGTACGATGAGATTATTGCCGCAGGAATGACCGTCAGCTATAATGATGTTCTGGCGGATCTAAAACGGCGTGACGAACGCGATATGCATCGCAGTTCGGGGCCTTTGAAACCAGCAGAAGATAGCTACTTGCTCAATACGACAAAATTGAATATAGAGGAAATGTTTGAAGCTGCCTCTCAATTGATAGATAATGAGAGGGCGAAATGTTCTGGCTTTCGATAAAAACTGAAGCAGTTTTTTCATATGTGAATGTAAGTCCCTTAATTATGGGGCGGATTTTGTTCTAAACCAGCTGACAAGATAAAGGCAGGTTCTGGAAAATCATATGGTTTTATTACCCCGGCGCCGAAATTTTTCTATATGGGAAAAAGGGGTTGAAGCTATATCAATTTTAACACAAACCTCGGCGCAGATATCCGTGTAGATGCACGGACACATTCAGGAGTTTTTATGTCGAAAACCAACCCTACACGTGAGGATTTTGAAACTCTTCTTGCAGAATCCTTTGCAATACAGGACTTGGGTGAAGGTTCTGTTGTCAAAGGCCGGATTATTGCCATTGAAAAAGATATGGCCATTATCGATGCTGGCCTTAAAGTTGAAGGCCGTGTGCCGCTTAAAGAATTCGGTGCAAAGAGCAAGAATGCTGCCCTTAAACCCGGTGACGAAGTCGAGGTTTATGTTGAACGTGTCGAGAATGCTCTGGGTGAAGCCGTTCTTTCACGAGAAAAAGCTCGTCGTGAAGAAAGCTGGATCCGTCTAGAAGAAAAATTCAATAATGGCGAGCGCGTTGAAGGTGTTATATTTAGCCAAGTTAAGGGTGGTTTTACAGTTGATCTTGATGGCGCTGTTGCTTTCCTGCCACGCAGCCAAGTTGATATTCGCCCGATCCGGGATGTCACGCCACTGATGCATAACCCAGAGCCTTTTGAAATTTTGAAAATGGATCGACGTCGCGGCAATATTGTTGTTTCGCGCAGGACAGTTCTTGAAGAAAGTCGAGCCGAGCAACGTTCCGAAATTGTCCAGAACCTTGAAGAAGGTCAGATTGTTTCCGGTATGGTCAAAAATATTACAGATTATGGTGCATTTGTTGATCTTGGTGGTATTGATGGTCTATTGCATGTCACCGACATAGCGTGGCGTCGTATCAACCATCCTTCTGAAATTCTTTCAATCGGCGAAACTCTCAAGGTACAAATCATCCGCATCAATCAGGAAACACATCGCATCTCGCTCGGTATGAAGCAGTTTGAAACCGATCCGTGGGAAGATATTGCGATAAAATATCCGATTTGCGAGAAGGCCAAAGGCACTGTTACCAATATTACTGATTACGGTGCATTTGTTGAAATCGAACCTGGTATTGAAGGACTTATCCACGTTTCAGAGATGAGTTGGACCAAAAAGAATATCCATCCAGGAAAAATTCTTTCCACCTCACAGGAAGTAGAAGTGGTCGTTCTGGAAATTGATCCGATCAAACGACGCATCTCGCTTGGTCTGAAACAAACTCTTGAAAATCCCTGGACAACCTTTGCCCAGAAATTCCCAGCAGGTACAGTTGTGGAAGGTGAGATCAAGAATAAGACAGAATTCGGTCTCTTTATTGGCCTTGAAGGCGATGTTGATGGCATGGTTCACCTCTCTGACCTTGACTGGAACCGCCCGGGCGAACAAGTGATAGAAGAATATAAAAAAGGTGATTTCGTCAAGGCTGTCGTCTTAGATGTTGATACTGGGAAAGAGCGTATTTCGCTTGGTATCAAGCAATTTTCCGAAAACAAATTCGGTGGAATCACTGCATTTGATGATCTGCGCAAGGGGGTTGTTGTTACCTGTAAGGTTATTGCCGTCAATGACAATGGCATTGACGTAAAGCTTGTTGATCACAACCTTGATTCTTTTATCCGCCGTGTTGATTTGTCACGTGACCGTGATGAGCAGCGTCCAGAACGTTTCAGCTTCGGCCAGAAGGTTGATGCCTGCATCACTGCATTCGATAAAAAGACACGCAAGATCTCTGTTTCGATCAAGGCACTTGAAATTGCTGAAGAAAAAGAGGCTGTTGCCCAGTACGGTTCAACCAATGCCGGTGCTTCACTTGGTGATATTCTTGGTGCCGCGCTTAAGAAACAAGATAAAGACTGATCATTGCCCGATCCTGAAAGAAAAACCGCCTTCTCAGGCGGTTTTTCTATATGCAACTCCTACACACAGAAATGATATGCTCACAGCTCATTTCAAGACAAAAAACTGGATAGATGTTTAACGAAGATTAAAGACACAAAAATAGGAGGAAATGAAATTTTTAAGACTACAATAATGTCATTTATTTTATATATTGCATCTAAAAACCTCAAAATATATAAATGGGTACCCAGTTTTAAAATGACCAGCCACGTGCCTTGGAAAAAATAAAATCCCGGAAAACATGTAATTTTGCAGAGCCTTTCAAGGCATCCGGATAACAAAAAAATGTATCAAAAGAAGGAATATTTGTTAGACCCGGAAACAGCTTTACAAACTTGTTATTATTGCCGACGATATAATCAGGCAGCACAGCAATACCAATATTGCGCAGAACCGCGCGCCTAATAGCAAGAACATTATTTATCTGCAATGTGGATATACGTACAGATCCATCACAGCGTCCCGCTGATTCCAACCAGTTCAGACCGGAAAGATAACTAGGAACAAGTTCGCCAAAAGAAATGATCCGATGATTATCAAGATCTTCCAGTTTCTCAACCTGGCTATTTTGTGCGATATAATCAGATGATGCATAAACATGCATATGCACTGTGAACAAGCGGCGCTGTATTAGATCCAGCTGCTGGGGCTGACGCAATCGGATAGCACAATCTGCATGCCGCATAGTCAAATCAAGCTCATCATCATCAAGAAGAAGTTGTATTTGAACATCTGGATAAAGGTTAAGAAACTCAGGCATACGTTCAACCAACCAGCCTATCCCCATGCCAAAGGTTGTCGTAACCCGCAAATGGCCACTGGGCTTTTCCCGACTTTCGGAAAGTTTTGAACGGACATTTTCAAGTTTCATCAATACATCATGGGCAGTATGGTAAAGAATTTCCCCCTGCTCAGTTAAAATCAACCCACGGGCATGACGCTGGAAAAGTGGTACACCAACATCCTGCTCAAGCGCACTAACCTGACGTGAGATTGCTGACTGTGAAAGATGCAGAATCTGCGCCGCATGTGTAAACGAGCCAGCTTCCGCCGTAGCATGAAAAATACGCAACTTATCCCAATCAAGCGGTACTGCCATGAATTTTCTTCCTCTTCCGGTTTTGGCTTTTATTTTTTATACACAGATTGCCTCGCCTGAAATCATAACCTTTAGGGGAATTAAAGAGTTCCCTATTCTTTTGTATCCCTTTTCAAAACCTGTAAATTTAAGAAGCGCTCTGCCTCAAGAGCTGCCATACAGCCACGCCCTGCTGCAGTAACAGCTTGACGAAAAACATCATCTGCAATATCTCCTGCAGCAAAGACACCGGCGATATTCGTTGCTGTTGAATCTGCCTCGGTCCAGAGATAACCGCCTTTTTTCTGCTGTAACTGGCCCTCAAACAGCGAAACTGCAGGTGCATGGCCAATGGCAATAAACACACCTTCTACGTCAAGGCTTTTTTCCTCGCCATTTTTGACATTTTTAAGACGGACACCCGTCACAACGGTCTCCTGAGAGGAAGTGCTCTTATTTCCGGTAATCTCATCAACCACATGATTCCATATCACCTGCACATTTTCCCGCGCAAACAACCGATTCTGTATAATCTTTTCAGCACGAAAGCTATCACGGCGATGCACAACTGTAACACGTCTGGCCAGATGCGAAAGATAGAGCGCTTCTTCAACCGCTGTATTGCCACCACCAACAACAACAATATCTTTGCCACGGTAAAAAAACCCGTCACATGTTGCACAGGCTGAAACCCCACTCCCCATAAAAACCTGCTCACTTGGAAGCCCCAGCCAACGTGTCTGCGCACCCGTAGCGATGATCAAGGTATCGCCAGTATATACCTTGCCCGAATCACCTTTAAGCATAAAAGGCCGCTGCGACAAATCCGCATGTGTAATCACATCATAGATAATTTCAGTTCCGACATTTTCTGCCTGGCGAGCCATCTGTTCCATCAACCAAGTCCCTTGAATCGGATCAGCAAAACCAGGATAATTTTCCACATTCGTGGTAATCGTCAGCTGCCCGCCATATTGCAGGCCAGTGATCAGAACCGGATGAAATAAGGCACGGGCAGCATAAATAGCGGCAGTATATCCGGCTGGGCCGGATCCGATAATCAGCACAGAGGCATGGTGATCAGACATAATCTCCCTTTCACTGAAACAGCAGGCAATACTCTGATTAAAACCGGAGGTAGAATATATCGCTTGCATCCTCGAAATTATGGTGTCCTACCTCTATTTGCAACCCCTCAAACCCTACGCCAGTGTTTACTGCAGCAGACATCATCAAAACTTTCGTTATTCGGGTTGCAATCTATAATTAAATTAGCCAAGTGGATAGGATATATCGGTTGTTCAAGATATTATTTCAGGTTAAGGATCTATTATTTTTCGTTTTGTTGCCAATATCTGCACCAAATTCAGCCTGGTCATGGCAATAGCCATGCTGTTACCGGCATTCGCTGACTTGCATGAAGGAAATAATGACTGGATGGTTTTTATCCAATCCGGCCTGACGACATTCATCATCGCAAGCCTCATCCTTGTTGCAACCGGAGGTGCAGCGGTTCATTTTTCGGCCCGTCTCGGTTTTCTGTTGACAAGCTGCCTATGGCTGACAGCCTGCCTTCTTGGCGCGCTACCTCTATATTTTTCGCAACTGCCGCTCAGTTTCGCGCAAGCAGTTTTTGAATCGGTATCGGGCGTAACTTCAACCGGCGCAACAATGCTGGTTGGACTTGATACATTACCACGGGGTATTCTTTTATGGCGCTCGCTCCTATGCTGGATTGGTGGCGTAGGGTTTATTGCTTTGGCACTATTAATTCTGCCATCACTGCGGATTGGCGGAATCAAGCTGTTTCATATGGAATCGTCTGATAGATCTGAAAAAGTTCTGCCACGCATCCATCAAGTCGCCAATGCGATCATTATAGCCTATGTCAGCCTGACAGTGATTTGTGCCTTATGTTATTTTACGGGGGGCATGTCTTTGTTCGATGCGATAAACCATGCCATGTCAACTGTAGCTACAGCCGGTTTTTCGACACATGATGCATCACTGGGCTTTTTCAAAGGAAATACCACAATCCTTTTCGTTGCAGCTATTTTCATGATTTTTTCAGCTCTGCCATTCGTCGTTTATATCAAGGCTTTACTTCCACGTCGCCGCCAGCGTTTCTTTGATCCACAGATAAAACTTTTCATTACACTTATCGTCGGCTGCAGTTTCATTTTAGGCGTATGGCTACATTTCTCCCGGAGCATTCCTTTTCATCAGGCCTTACCCAACGCAACATTTCACTTTGTTTCAGTCATCACAACGACCGGTTATGCGATAGAAGATTATTCCTTATGGGGGCCTTTTGCATTTGGAATCTTCTTTCTGGCTTCATTTATGGGCGGGTGTTCCGGATCGACCTCAGGTGGTATGAAGATCAGTCGCCTAATCATTCTTTGGTATCTGATAATTGCTAACCTGACGAAATTTCTTTCACCCAACGCAGTTATCAAAATCCGGTATGGCAATTCGGAAGTATCAGCCGAAATTGCACAAAGAGTTCTACTCTTCCTATGCCTTTACATGATATCCACAATCATAGGAACCGTGTTGCTTATTACAGCTGGGCTTGATTTTATTTCTGCCTTTACCGGTGCCCTGGCAGCACTATCTAATGTTGGTATTGCCTTTGGGAACACCATTAGTCCCGTCGACAATTTTTCGACTATCAATGATACTGCACTCTGGATACTTAACTTCCTAATGCTGACAGGCCGGCTTGAAATTATGACAATCTTTATCCTTTTCACTCCTGTATTCTGGCGCCGTTAATGCACTTCACTATTAAAATAAACTATCATCCATCCGGTACAATGCAAACGTAAACGGCAATAAAACCATGTAGCTTCACGGCCATTTTTAATTCCTCAGGGAGGAGCTGAAGCTTTGAAAATATTTACGACTGCAAGAAAATTTATCCGCAAATTTTTCACCAAATCGAGGAAACAGAACTTTAACGAAATAATTCTATGATCATACAGCGCCACAAACTGGTTTTTCCCAAAAAAGTAACATAGATTTGCAAGCGACTTTGATACTCAGAGGTTAATATATGGCGAATTTTGCATCGTTTGCTCAATGGTTTTTCTCCCAGCGAAAGAAAGTACATTATTTACCACAGCCTGTTCCGCCCATACGTATCCCGTACAAGACAGAAAGCGCATTACATGACTTGGCTAGGCGAATAGCATCGGATGAAACACCTGAGCTGCCAGCATATCTGTCATTTTTCTTTGGAAAACGATTATCTCAGAATGCCAAACTTATTCTAAATGTTTTCCGCAGGATAGATGCTGCGGCCCGCAATAATGATATCCTTACCCCTGCGACCCAGTGGCTGATTGATAATTATTATACAATTGACAAATCAATCCAGCAGACAAGGTGGAACTTTCCGAAAAAATTCCTGCACCAGCTACCTACCTGTTCGGCCCAGCCTAAAATTCCCAAGATTTTTGTTCTGGCCTGGTTCTATGTTGCCCATACAGATAGCAATTTTTCTCCAAAAACGCTAACTGCCATGGTAGAAGCTTATCAAGAACTCACCCCATTTCAGATCGGTGAGTTGTGGGCCCTTCCTTCTGCGATCCGTTTTGTTCTCATTGAAAATGCAAGCAGGCTTTGTGTCGCTATTGTACACAGCCACTGTATGCGCCAATCTGCCAATGAAGTAGCAGATAAGATTTCACTGACCAGCGACGAAAAAGCGTTGAACAGCCTGCTATCTTCCTACAAGGAACTAGCCAAAGACAAAACCTTTTCGAGCCATCTGCTCTATCGCTTGCGCAATTCATCGGTCAATGCAACCGTGGCCCTGACGTGGTTTGAAAATCATCTTGCAGAACTCGGCACTACCCCTGAAGAAGTGACGCTCGAAGAGCATAATTACCAGACTGTTAGCAGCGTGACTATGGGCAATATCATCCGGGCGCTTAAAGCCATCGATGACGTTGACTGGATCACATGGTTTGAAAATGTCAGCTATGTGGACTTTCTCCTGAAAAGAAATACAGACTTCACCGAAATCGATTTTTATTCACGCAATGCTTATCGTCTTGTCATTGAGAAAATTGCACGCAGATCGCCTTTAAGCGAACCAGAAGTAACCCAGAAAGCAATCGATCTTACCTTAAAAAGCAGTAAAACTGCAAACTCTGATCATTCAATTGCTTGGTATCTTGTTGGCGAAGGCCACCCTCAGCTGGAAAAAGCCTGCAATTACCGTCCACTTCTGTTAGAAATTTTCATGCGCCGTTATCGCGCCATAAAAATCTGGAGTATTGCCATTCCGGTTTCGCTGCTGGTCATAGCCATTATTGCTGCCGTTCATGACTTTCTTTTGTATAGCGGCACACCGGAAAAAATAGCTCTGCTTTTCACAACACTGGTACTTTTCCCTGCAATGGATATGGCTTTTTCATTCTTCAACACCCTTGTTTCATGGTTTGTAGAACCCAAAAGGCTTATAGGTTATGAATACAAGGACGGCATTCCAGAAAATGCGCGAACCCTTGTCGTGGTGCCAACCTTGATCACATCTCATGATTCTGTCAATGAGCATGTCCGCAATCTTGAAGTGCATTATCTGAGTAATCCGCGCGGAGCGATCAGCTTTGCCCTCACAACTGACTGGGCAGACGCACAAACAGAAGAAACCGATAGTGACCTTGATTTGCTTAACAAAGCAGATCAAACTATTGCAAAACTGAACAGACATTATTGCGGCGATGACCAACCGATCTTCTTTCTGCTTCATCGCCGCCGTCTTTTTAACAAGAAAGAAGGCTGCTGGATGGGCTGGGAGCGCAAACGTGGCAAACTACATGAACTGAACAGATTGCTGCGTAGAGACAAGCAAACTAGTTTTCTGCCACATGATCCCCGCCTGCCATCTAATATCCGTTTTGTGATGACGCTGGATTCCGATACACGTCTGACACCTGATTCGGTCACCCGGATGGTTGGAAAACTTAACCACCCGCTCAATCGGCCAAAGTTCAAGATGGGGTCACAAAGTGTGGCCAGCGGTTACAGTATCCTGCAACCAAGGATAACTCCTTCACTTACCACCGGCAATGACGCTTCCTTTCTGCAGCGGGTTTTCTCTCTTAATCGTGGCATTGATCCTTATCTGTTTGCCGTTTCTGATACCTATCAGGATCTTCTAGGTGAAGGCACATTCACCGGAAAGGGACTTTATGAAATTGATGCTTTTGAAACGGCGCTCAAAGGACGAGTTGATGAAAACACTGTCCTGAGCCATGATCTGCTTGAAGGCGGCTATGCACGTACCGCCCTTGTCAGTGATATTGAGATTATTGAGGATTATCCGACAACCTATCATGTAGACGCTACCCGCCATCACCGATGGGTACGCGGTGATTGGCAGCTTCTACCCTATCTTTTCAAAAAAAGATGGCAGATTAACCTAATAACCCGCTGGAAGCTGCAGGATAATCTGCGCCGCAGCCTAACACCACTTGCATGGATTGCCGCTTCCATTACCAGCTGGTCTCTGATGTCGCTTAAAGTTGCTGTCATCTGGCAACTTTTCCTGCTGGCTAGCATGTATATTTCGCCGTTACTCGGTATTGTGCGGAATACCATCTCGATGGACCGCAACTATCTGATACGTGGCCACTGCCAATCGATTCTGATAAGTATTGCGACCACTATTACCGATGCCCTGCTCAGAATAACATTTCTAGCTTATACGGCCTACTATATGCTAGATGCCATCATCCGCTCCTTATACCGTATGGGCGTTTCCCACCGCCATCTGCTTGAATGGCGCACATCAGCGGCAACCAGATCAAACCCTAATACACTGATCCATTACATCACGATGATGTGGCCTGCATCCATTATCGGTATTTTTTCATTTATCCTACCAGCTAGCCAGAATAGCATTAGCACGCCAATTGCCATTCCCTTTTCTCTCTTATGGTTTTTTTCGCCTTTCATTGCATGGCTTGTCAGCCGCTCGGCAGAAAAACAGGATACCCTAGAAGTACACTGCAGTGATGCCAGCACCTTGCGCCGAATAGCGCGACGCACTTGGCTTTTTTACGAAACATTTGTCACAGAAGAAAACCATCATCTGCCACCTGACAATTTTCAGGAAGACCCGAAACCGGCTCTTACCCGCCGCACATCGCCGACTAATATCGGCGTTTATCTTCTTTCCGTTATTGCAGCACGGGATTTCGGCTGGATCAGCCCCAATGAAACACTGGACCGTATCCAAAATACGCTGGATACGGTCCGAGCTATGAAAAAATATAACGGGCATCTCTATAACTGGTATGAAACCGATACGCTGCACCCCTTGCTGCCGCTTTATATCTCAACTGTTGATTCCGGCAATCTAGCAGGCCATTTAGTTACGCTTTCTTCTGCCTTAAACGAATGGGCCAAGACGCCTCCCATTTTTCTAGAAGGTAATCTATCAGGGCTGCTTGATGTTAATGACATTCTTGAAGAGACCTTAAATGATGTTGCTGATTATATAAATGGTCAACATCCTTTGCACAAAAAAATCAGAGAACAGATCGCCATGTTCCGGCAAACTACCCATGTCATGATCAACCGGCCTGAAACAGCGCCCACAAATATCAATATCCTTTCAGCCACCGCCTCTGATATCAGCGAACTTATCAGTAGGTTTGATAGGGAGTTTAAAACAGCCGAAAGCCATATCAGCATGAATTGGGCTCAAAAGCTTGTTAAAACCTGTTATGCTCATAGCCATAACGTCAGTGATAAACACAACAACTCGGCTTTAAGTAGGCGGCTTCTGAAACTTAGTGGACAGGCCCGCCAATATGCCTTTGACATGAAATTTGATTTCCTAGAACGCAAAGAACGGCGACTCATGTCTATTGGCTTTCGTGTCGAGGAAAATCAACTCGATGAAAGCTGCTACGATCTTCTCGCATCAGAGGCCCGCCTCTCAAGCCTTTTTGCCATCGCCAAAGGCGATATCAAGGTTGAGCACTGGTTCCAGCTGGGCCGGTCGCTTGTGCCTGTAGGATGGAAAGGTGCTCTGCTCTCATGGTCAGGCTCCATGTTCGAATATCTCATGCCACCGCTGGTGATGCGTGAGCCACTAGGCTCTCTGCTTGATCAGAGCAACCGGCTTATTATCCGCCAGCAGATCACCTACGCAAAAACTCGCGGGCTGCCTTGGGGTATATCGGAATCTGCCTTCAATGCCCGCGACCCATTAATGTATTATCAGTACAGGAATTTCGGTGTCCCTAGTCTAGGGTTGCAACGTGGCCTGTCACGCAATGCAGTGATAGCACCTTATGCCAGCATGCTTGCGGCACAGTATATGCCAGCCAAGGCAGTTGTCAATCTAAAGCGTCTGAAAAAACTCGGAGCGCTTGGTCAATATGGCTACTATGATGCAGTGGACTTTACTCCTTCCCGTCTACAGGAAGGCAATGATCATGCCATTGTTTGCAATTATTACGCTCATCATCACGGCATGTCGATACTTGCCATCAATAATGTGGTTTTCAATGGCCGCATGAGGCAACGTTTTCACAGCGACCCAGTCATTGAAGCAACCGAGCTACTGTTGCAAGAGAAAGCACCACATGAAATACCAGTTGTACATGCCAAGATGGCAAATCCAATGCGTTCCGATACAGACGGTTTTGAAGAAGCGCCGTTGCGCATCATCGAACAGCCACTACTCAAGCCCCGCTCAACGTTGCTTATGTCAAATAGGGGATATAATGTCATGCTCACAGCAAATGGTTCAGGCTACAGCCACTGGAACAATCTGTCTATTACCCGTTTCCAGCCAGATGCTGCTGAAGACAGTCAGGGAACATTTCTTTTCTTGCACGATGTGATAACAGGCCGCTGGTGGTCTGCTACCGGTGAACCAACCCGCGTTACTGAAGAAGAAACAAAAACGGTCTTTACCGCTGAAAAAGCGGAGTTTTATAAAGCCGTAGCTGGGATAAAATCTGTAACCGAATGTATTGTCACGAGCCACGGAGAAGGAGAAGGGCGACAGATCGAGCTTACCAATACAACAGACAAAGACCGTCTTATCAAGGTTATATCTTATGCTGAACTGGCATTAGCGCCAGAGGGTACTGATAGCGCCCATCCAGCCTTTTCGCGAATGTTTATCGAAACCAGAATTGCTGATGATGGAACAACGATCTTCGCTAAACGGCGTAAACGTGCACCGGAAGAAGCAGATATTCATATTGCTCATTTTGTCGCCGATCCTGCAGGTGCTGTTCGTAAAACAGAAGCAGAAACTGATCGGCGCTGTTTTATTGGTCGTGGCCGCTCCATAAGACGGCCAGCTGCCTTCGATTATAAAGCAAAATTCACACGCACTGAAGGTTGTGTGCTTGATGCCGTTGCTGCAATTTCCTGTCAGGTGTGTATTCAGGCTCATAAAAAGGTCACTCTTGTTTTCTGGACCATAGCGGCCTCCTCTCTTGAAACACTGAAAAGCAATATAGCCTATTATCGCCAACCCAATGCCTTTAGCCAAGAATTTTCCCAAACATGGACCCATTCGCAGGTTGCTAATTACCAAATCGGATTGCGGCCGCAAGAGGTGATCGATTACCAAAAATATGCGGGCTATTTGATTTATCCTGAACGGGTCTGGTTATCACCGAATATGATTGCGCAAAATCTTGGTAAGCAATCAGATTTATGGCCCATGTCTATCTCAGGCGATTATCCAATATTTGTTCTGCGCTTTGATAATGAAAATGATATTCCTGTACTTCACGGGCTGTTGCGTGCCTTTGAATACTGGAAAGCCCATGGCCTTATTGTTGATATTGTCATCCTAAATGAACGAGCATTTTCCTATGCTCAGGATACTCAGCGAGCTATTGACTGGTTGTGCGAGGGATATCGCAGGCGTTTGAATGATTCGCAAGACAACCAACACATCTTTACGATCCGCACGGATATAATAAGCGAAGAAAGCTATAAAGCATTGCTTGCTTCTGCCCGTATTATTCTGCATGCTGGGAATGGTTCACTTTCCAAGCAATTAAAACATATAGAAGCCATGGTGTCTGATCGACAGACACAAAATGCAACCATCCACAGAAATAATCTGAACCCTGCTAATGTGCACAACAGCCAGCCCAGCCTAACAGAGGAGCAGGATAGATTTATCCAAACACGGAAAACAGCTATCGGCATAGCCGCGACTGACAAAAGTCCCTTTAAGCCTACCAAAGGCAATGACCTGCTACACTGGAATGGTTATGGCGGTTTTGCCAGAGATGGGACTTATGTGATCCGTCTGCAAGGAACAACCTGTACACCCCATCCTTGGATCAACGTTATTAGCAATGCTCGGTTCGGTATGCACGTATCAGCGGAAGGAGCTCCTTTCACATGGGCCGGCAATAGCCGCGATTATCAGTTGACACCTTGGACTAATGATCCTGTATCCAATCGCCCGGGTGAAGCAATCTATATCGTTGACCTTGAAAGCAAAATGCGTTTTTCACCGGTTGCAGCTGTCGAGCGCAATGAAGCTGCCCTTTATGAAGCACGGCACGGCATGGGTTTTTCGTCATTCCATTCAATGCATAAGCATATAGCCCTGAACCTTACGTACACGATTGATCCGGTAAAGCCATTACGGCTAACCCGTCTAGTATTGCAAAACAAAGATACCCAAAACCGACGATTTCGCCTTTATAATTATGTTGAATGGGTACTTGGCAGCCTTAAGTCTAAAAATGCGCCTTTCATTATCCCTTTCCACGACAAAAAACGGGGTGCACTTCTGGTCAGAAACCCGTATCACAGTGACAAGACAGACGCTATCAGCTTTGTATCTGCATCCGAACTACCTTCCAGTGTTACCGCTGACCGTATCGAGTTTATCGGCACAACTGGAACAGTCAAACACCCCATGGCGATCTGCAAAGGTGAAGCGTTATCAGACAAGGTAGAAGCAGGACTGGATCCCTGCTCGGTTCTTGCTTATGACATCGAACTGAAGGCAGGCGAAACAAAGGAAATCATCTTTTATCTTGGCAATGAAGACACACTAGAGGAGGCCGAGCAATTGCTCGACCAAGCCCGCAATACTAGTTTTGATACGGTTTTAAAAACTTGGAAACAGTTTTGGAAAGATTTTACCGCGGGTTTTCAGGTACAAAGCCCCGATTCTTCCCTTGATCTTATGGTCAACCAATGGCTACCTTACCAAATCTATGCCTGCCGTATCTTAGCGCGGGCGGCATTTTACCAGGCAAGCGGGGCCTATGGCTTTCGGGACCAGCTGCAGGATACCCTCTCACTGCTACTGCTCAAGCCAGAACTGGCACGTGAACAATTGCTGAATGCCTGTTCACGTCAGTTTCTTGAAGGTGATGTGCAGCATTGGTGGCTGCCAACCTCGGGTGCAGGTATCAGAACCCTGATATCGGATGATGTGATCTGGCTTGTCTACGCAGCCATGCTCTACACTAATACGACAGGTGATTATGATGTGCTGGATGAGCCAGTGGCTTTTATTGAAGGGAATATATTATATAAAGGGCAGCATAACAACTATTTCCAGCCGATCATCTCACAAAAAATAGCCTCTCTTTACAAACACTGTGTTTTGGCACTAGATCTTGCTATAAAACGTACAGGAACCGATGGCATACCGCTTATTCTCGGCGGTGACTGGAATGACAGCCTGAATCTTGTCGGCATCAATGGCAAGGGAGAAAGTGTTTGGCTTGGCTGGTTTCTGGGTTTTGTCCTTAAAAATTTCATACCGACTGCCCAAAAACGAGGTGATACAAGGCATGTCAAGATATGGACACAACATCTAGAGCGCCTCACCCATGCACTGACAAAAAACGGCTGGGATGGCGCTTGGTATCGCCGCGGCACTTTTGATAATGGAACCCCGCTTGGCTCTGCTGAGAATGATGAATGCCGGATTGATACTATTGCTCAGTCATGGAGTGTGATTTCGGGCCTTTCTCCCCCAGAACAGCAACAGCAGGCGATGCAGTCCATGCTCAAATATCTTCTAGACAAAGAAGGTGGATTGATTCGCCTATTCTGGCCACCTTTTAATAAAACCAAGCAGGAACCCGGTTATATCAAAGGTTATCCGCCCGGTGTCCGTGAAAATGGCGGCCAATATACGCATGCTGCATTATGGAGTATCATGGCTTTTGCAAAACTAGGGGAGATAGAAAAAGCCTATCAGATTTTTTCCATGATCAATCCTATTCATCATGGTGCCAATCCGGATATCTACCGGGTGGAACCTTATGTCATTGCTGCTGATATCTATTCCACCGGGCCACATCGCGGACAAGGTGGGTGGACTTGGTATACCGGCTCTGCAGGCTGGTATTACCGAATTGCAATAGAAACAATCCTCGGCATCCGACGCCAAGGACACACCCTTTTTATTGAGCCTGCTCTACCGCAGGCATGGCCGGGTTACACTGCTCGTTGGCAATTTGAAAAAGCAATTTATAATATCAGCGTAGAACGCAAGAGCAGGCCAAAAACTATTTATTTAAATGGCAAGAAAATAGATGCGGAAAAGGGAGTTTTACTTAAAGACAACGGAAAACACGAAATTATCGTCACTATTCCATTAAAAACGATAAAAAGCTAAAAATATTTGCGGCAAGACGATTTGTAAAAGGATAAATATGGCACGTACAGATATTGCTAAGCGCGTGTATAATCATACTTGGAAGCTTGATCCTATCATACGCTCACTCCTAGATACAGACTTTTACAAACTACTTATGCTGCAAATGATCTGGGGACTATACTCTGACATTAATGTCAGTTTCTCACTCATCAACCGAACGAGAAGTGTTCGTCTAGCCGATGAGATTGACAAGAACGAGTTGCGAACCCAACTTGACCACGCGCGCTCCCTGCGCTTCACGAAAAAAGAGATGATTTGGCTTGCCGGCAATACTTTTTATGGCCACAAGCATATTTTCCGCTCGGACTTTCTTAACTGGCTTCAAGATTTCCAGTTACCTGAATATGAACTGACAAGCAAGAAAGGCCAATATGAACTACATTTTCACGGTCCGTGGCCCGATACCACCATGTGGGAGATTCCTGCTCTTGCCATTATAAATGAATTGCGCTCCCGGACCGCCATAAGAAATCTAGGCCGTTTTGCTCTTGATGTACTTTATGCACGGGCAAAAGCAAAAATGTGGAGCAAGGTAGAGCGATTACAAAAACTATCTCATCTTAAAATCTGCGATTTCGGCACACGCCGGCGCCACTCCTTTTTATGGCACCGCTGGTGTGTTGAAACATTGAAAGAAGGCATAGGTGATGCTTTTATCGGTACAAGCAATGTACTTCTTGCCATGGATACAGATCTGGAAGCTCTGGGTACAAACGCCCATGAACTGCCAATGGTTATTGCGGCATTGGCCGAATCTGATGAAGAGCTACGCAATGCTCCTTACAGAGTGATGCAGGACTGGAAACGCTATTATGGTGAAAATCTGCTAATTGTCCTGCCTGATGCTTTTGGCACTGAATCTTTTCTACGGCATGCTCCTGACTGGGTGGCTGACTGGACAGGTTTTCGGCCGGATAGTGCACCACCGATTGAAGGGGGGGAACGCATCATTCGCTGGTGGAAAGAACATTTCAAGAATCCCCGTGAAAAGCTTCTGATCTTTTCTGATGCCCTAGATGTCGATACCATTGAAAAAACTTATCGCCATTTTGAAGGACGGGTACGCATGAGTTTTGGCTGGGGAACTAACCTTACCAACGATTTTTCTGATTGTGCACCTCGGAAAATACCAAGCCTAGAGGCTATTTCACTGGTTTGCAAAGTAACCCACGCCAATGGGCGCCCAGCTGTCAAACTGTCAGATAATTTGCAAAAGGCAACGGGTGAACCTGCTGAAATTAAACGTTATGTATTTTTTTTCCTATTTGATTGAAAAAGTAGAATGAATATCATTTAATCTTTTTTAAAAGATACAAAATCTGAATTTTTCAGAAAATATAGATAATGGAATTAGTTTTTCATTAATACTAAAACTTGCTCTAGAAATATTGGCTTGCATAAATATAGGGATGAGTCTGCCTACACTCCTTACAAGGAATGGCGTTCATCCCTAATCCTTCACCAGAAAACAATATGGATTAATAATTAAAATTGATCTGATAAGGTGCTGGCAATAGCCATTTTATGCTGTTTCATAGATCAATAAAATGGCTTATATAGAGGTGATATTGCAATCAGGATATAAGAACCATGCAATTGACCCAAAACCGATCAGGCTAGTCCCATGAACACTGCTCTGAGGATGAATAACATTATTGATGATAATGCCTTGCGCAAAACGCTCAATCATCTTGCTGATACGATAGATATAACAGCCGGCATAAATAAAACAGATCAGATCATACACAATAATGTTATTGCTGTCCTGAAAAAGGCGTTAAAAACGGGCAAGCGGACCTGTGAACAGATGCTGCTCACAGATGGTGCGGGAATATTTTGTGCCCGTCGTCTTTGCTACCTGACCGATACAATCATTATGATACTTCATGACTTCGCCATAAACCGAATCTATCCTCTAAAAAATTCAGATAAGGAAAAGCTTGTTCTTGCTGCTGTAGGCGGTTATGGGCGCGGCACACTGGCACCTGGTTCTGACATTGACCTTATGTTCCTATTGCCGGAGAAAAAGATAGAACGAGATAGGCATGTCATGGAATATATCCTGTATGCGCTTTGGGATATGGGTCTTAAAGTAGGCTATGCCGCTCGCAATAGTAGTGAAGCAATCAATATCGCACGCAAAGATATGAGTGTGCGCACAGCCCTTCTGGAAGCGCGTTTTCTGACCGGGAACCGATCGCTGTTCGATATATTTATTCAGCATTTTGAAACGCGTGTTATGAAAGGAACAGCAGCGGAATTCATCCACGCCAAGATGACTGAATGGAATAAGCGGCGTAAAAAGACTGATGAGACCCGTTATCTGGTTGAACCCAATATCAAGGAAAGCAGAGGCGGCCAGCGGGATCTGCAAACATTATTTTGGATTACAAAATATTATTATCGCATCCAATCATCGGAACATTGGCTCAATATTGGGGTTCTTTCCCCTCAGGAAATGCGCATTTTCCAAAAAGCAGATGATTTTCTCTGGGTCGTTCGCTGTCATATGCATTTTCTAGCCGGAAAGGAGCAGAATCGCCTTTCATTCGATATTCAACGTGAGATTGCCCATCGGCTTGGCTATACAGCACATCCCGGTATGAAAGATGTTGAGCGGTTTATGAAACATTATTTTCTGGTTGCCAAACAAGTAGGAGACCTGACACGCATCATTTCCTCAGCACTAGAAGAAGAATACGCCAAGACCGTCCCAAGATTGAACCGGGTATTGCAGACATTTTCCCGCAGTAGGTGTAAGATTGCTGGTTCAAAAGATTTTATTGTCGATAACCATCGTCTCAATATCAGAAGCAACTGGATTTTTGAGCGTGACCCAGTTAACCTGATGCGTATTTTTTACCTTGCTGACAAATATGGACTCGCATTCCATCCTCATGCCATGCGGCAGGTAGCGCGTTCATTAAAACTGATTACGGCAAAAATACGCGAGGACAGAACTACCAATGCCCTATTTCTTGGAATCCTGACTTCTCCGCGCACCCCCGCAATAACACTGCGGCGTATGAATGAATCAGGTGTTCTAGGGAAATTTATCCCCGATTTCGGCAAGATTGTTGCGATGATGCAGTTCAATATGTATCATCATTATACGGTGGACGAACACCTTTTGCATTGCATTGACCATCTTTCCAGAATTGAGAAAAAAGAAACAAGCAAGCAACACCCGCTGGCGCATTCACTTATTCCAACAGTGAAAGCTAGAAGACGTGAGCTTTATACAGCTCTCTTCCTACATGATATTGCTAAGGGAAGGCCTGAAAACCACTCCATCGCCGGCGAAAAAATTGCTCGCAGGCTTTGCCCCCGCCTCGGACTAAACACACAGGAAACAGATATTGTCGCTTGGCTTGTACGCGAACACCTAACCATGAACATGATTGCCCAGTCACGCGATCTCAATGACCACAAGACAATCAGCGATTTTGCCAATATTGTGCAGACCATGAATCGGCTGAAACTGCTTTTGATTCTGACCATTTGCGATATCAAGGGAGTTGGCCCCGGTGTATGGAATGGCTGGAAAGGGCAGTTGCTGCGTACCCTTTATTACGAAACCGAACTTGTGCTAAGCGGCGGCTTTTCACAAATAGCTTGGACGAAACGTCTTGAAGGCGCAAAACTGACATTATCCGAAGCACTCGGCAATTGGGATAAACAGAAGCGCAACACTTATCTTGGACTGCATCATTCCAATTACTGGCTCACCGTTCCGCTTGAGGCCCAACTGCGGCACGCTCATTTTATTACTGAAGCCGATGCCAATAAAAAAATGCTGACAATCATGACCCGGGTGTTAGAATTTGAATCTGTAACGGAGATTACTGTCTTTGCACCAGATCACCCAAGGCTTTTATCCATGATAACAGGGGCCTGTGCGGCAGCGGATACAAATATTGTTGATGCGCAGATTTTTACGACCACTGATGGACATGCCCTTGATATCATTATGATCAACCGTACATTCATTCTTGATGAAGATGAAAAACGTCGGGCACGCCGGGTAGAAAAAATGATTGAAAATGCTTTGGCTGGAATTCGCTTGCCGGAAATTATCCGGACAAGCCATAAGATGCTGAAGCGTGTCACAAAAATCTTTGAACTTCCTCCTCGGATTGAGATCAACAACAGTTTTTCCGATAAATTCAGTGTCATTGAGATAAAAGGCCTTGACCGGCTGGGGCTTCTTTCAGAAATGACATCTGTCATTTCAAATCTTTCGCTCAATATTGCCTCGGCTCATATCAATACCTATGGAGAAAAGGTGATTGACAGCTTTTATGTGACGGATCTGAATGGCAGAAAGATTACTGACCTACAACGACAGCGCCTGATCCGGCTTCAGCTTCTGGCACTTTTTGACAGCCAGCGTGGACGGCCTGAGGAAAAGCCACACACGGTTTTACCAGCGGATTGAAAAACGTATGACTTTTCGGATACAGGCTCGATATATGTCATGCCCCTGTTGGGTTCTGATTCAGAAAATGATTTAAAACAATGAGCCTAGTAAAAAAATTTGTAATAGTTGCTTCGGGCACCATGGTGAGCCGGATATTCGGGTTTATCCGTGAAATGCTAATGGCAATAGCTCTTGGTACCGGTCCGGTTGCCGATGCGTTTAATGCGGCATTCCGCTTTCCCAATACATTTCGCAGGCTTTTTGCCGAAGGAGCTTTCAATTCAGCTTTTGTGCCACTGTTTACCAAAGAGATTGAAAAAGGCGCAGAGACAGCACAGAAGTTTTCTGAAGAGGTTTTTGGCGTGCTCTTTTCAATACTGCTGGTGATGACCATTATCATAGAACTTTCCATGCCTTTTCTGATGACTTATGTCATCGCGCCCGGCTTTACTGCGGATGCCGGTAAATTTGAGATGACAGGCCGACTGGCGGCTATCATGTTTCCTTATCTGACATGCATGTCACTGGCGGCAATGATGGGGAGCATGCTCAATTCTCTGCATCGCTATTTTCCTGTGGCCATTGCACCGATTTTTCTCAATATTATTCTCATCGGAGTCCTAATCTGGGCATGGTTTGCCAAGCTTGATGCATCGAACATCGGCCTTGCTCTTTCATGGGGCGTTATGGCGGCAGGCGTAATCCAGCTGCTAATTGTCTGGATCGCAGTACGTAATGCGGGCATGAAAATCGGTCTGAGAATGCCGCATTTTACTTCCAATATCCGCCACCTACTTGTTTTGGCGCTACCAGCGGCAATAACCGGTGGCATTACGCAAATCAACCTTCTGATCAACATCAGTATCGCATCCACTGATGCGGGAGCTGTTTCGTCTCTTGTTTATGCGGACCGGTTTTACCAATTGCCGCTTGGTGTTATTGGCATTGCTGTTGCAACAGTTCTTCTACCGGAGCTTTCATGCGCCTTGCGCGGTGGAAAACTAAAAAAAGCCCATGCCCTACAAAATCGTTCAGTGGAACTCACCTTATTCCTGTCTCTGCCTTCAGCGGCCGCATTTCTGGTCATATCAGAACCTATTGTGCGGCTTTTGTTCGAGCATGGACAATTTGATGTCCATGCGACCGCAGTTGTATCCAGCATCCTTGCCGTTTATGGCTTGGGCCTTCCTGCTTTTGTGTTGATCAAAGCCTTTATTCCAAGTTTCTTTGCTAGAGAGGACACTAGAACACCAATGATTTTTGCCGGCATTTCTGCGGCTGTCAATGTGTCGTTAGCTACCATGCTTTTCCCCTTCCTATCAGCCAAAGGTATTGCCATTGCTGAAATCACAGCCGGCTGGGTCAATGCCATACTGTTGTTTCTCATGCTTGCTAGGCGTGGTCACTGGAGTAGTGACCGCACACTTTTAAAACGCATTCCAATATTTCTGATAAGTTCTGCTGTCATGGTATTGGTTCTTTCATCTGCCATCAGCCATCTTGCTTGGCCGCTTTCATCAGCAGCTCCGCTGACCATGCGGTTTTTTACCACAGTTGCCCTAATGCTTGGTGCCATGGCGGTCTATTTCGGCATGGTATTCCTGAGCGGAGGTGCTCCCCTTTCCATGATAAGAAAAAATCTTGTCAGCAAAGAAGAAAAAATCAAATAACCATTGCATTTTTTGAAATAGCTTGATCTCAAATACAAGCTCTGCCAGAATCAGAATATAATCTAAGAAAAAACAACAGGACACCATTTCATGAGCAGCTTCGAACCCCTTGTTTTCTCTGGCGTGCAGCCAACCGGAAATCTGCAGCTTGGAAACTATCTTGGTGCCATCAAGCGCTGGGTTGAACTGCAAAATAGCTATAACTGCATCTATTGCGTGGTGGATATGCATGCCCTGACAACTAATCCTGCACCGGAAAAGCTAATACAGCATACCCGTGAAGTGGTCGCGGCCTTTCTTGCTTCAGGAATTGATCCCAAAAAACATATCGTTTTCAATCAATCGCGCGTTTATCAACATGCTGAACTTGCATGGATTTTTAATTGCATTGCCCGTATCGGCTGGATGAACCGCATGACCCAGTTCAAGGACAAGGTAGGCAGAGATCGTGAAAAGGCCTCACTCGGGCTCTTTGCCTACCCCAGCCTGATGGCCGCAGATATACTTGTTTACCGAGCAACGCATGTTCCTGTCGGCGAAGACCAGAGGCAGCATCTTGAATTAACACGCGATATTGCCCAGAAATTTAACAGCGATTATTCCCATCGTATTGAATCACTTGGCATCGGTATTAATCTGAAAGCAGGGGATGAGATTATTTGCGGTTTTTTTCCCATAGCAGAACCATTGATCAGTGAGACATCCATGCGGATCATGTCACTGCGTGATGGGACAAAAAAAATGTCAAAATCTGACCCGTCCGATCTTTCCCGAATTAATCTTGATGATACACCGGATGATATTGCAAGAAAAATCCGCAAAGCAAAAACCGACTCCGGACCTTTTCCGGAAACGATGGAAGAGTTGAAAAACAAGCCTGAAGCCGATAATCTTGCAGGTATTTATGCAGCTCTTGACGATAGAGATAAAGAGTCTGTGCTTGCTGAATTCAGAGTCAAACAATTCTCGGATTTCAAACTAGCACTGATTGATATTCTTGTTGAAAAACTTTCTTGTGTCAGCTCTGAACTACGGCATCTTAAAAATGATCCTGCCTATATTGACAGTGTTTTAAAGGATGGCAGCAGACGAGCTTCCGTTATTGCCGAAAAAAATATGAAGCATATCCGTGATATTGTCGGTCTTCTTCAAGATTGACTTCAATTTCAGACAAAGACCTTCTGTTTAAGGCTTACAACCGGAACGAAACGATGGCAGATTAACTAGCATGTTACCGTAGAGAACTTAGCTAGTAAGTCAGTCATCGCTGCAAGTTTCTTGTGGTTTATAAATGCTGATGGGTAGAAGTTGTTCTGGTAGGTGTTGCTGTTGAAGCGCGGCAGATTATTCAAGGAAAAAAGCCAATTTGAAGAAATCACCAAACTTATAGAAGAAGATCAGGACATTGCGATTCTGGTTCTGGCCATCAGTTTCAGCCGAGAACAGCTAAGTACAATACCGAGTTTCCTATACCTGTAACAGTTGTTCGCATCAGTTTGAGCGCAAAGTGAATATTGATGTATCCTTAATTTCCACTGCAAACAGAAAGTAACTCTGATTTTAATTTTTTGTTTTATTGCCTTTAAATTAATATAAAATCCCTTTGCACTTCAGTACCTGCCGCTTTAAATACACACAGCAGCCTAAAAAGAAGAGGAACCGACTTATGTTTATTCAGACAGAAATCACCCCTAATCCAGAAACGCTCAAGTTTTTGCCGGGCCGTGTCGTTCTTGCTAATGGGGTTGCAGATTTCCGGGATGCGGAAAGCGCAGCAGAACATTCACCTTTAGCGGCCAAACTATTTTCCATTCCCAATATTTCCGGTGTTTTCTTTGGCTATGATTTTATCACTGTCAGCAAGAATGGAAGCAAATGGGAACATTTGAAACCTATCATTCTTGGTGTCATCATGGAACACATGGTATCAAATGCCCCTGTTATAGTGACACAAACATTACAGGACGGAGGAGAGGAGGAATTCTTTGATCCTGCTCATAATGAAATCGTTAGCACCATCAAGGAGTTAATCGAGGCACGAATACGGCCTGCTGTCGCACAAGATGGTGGTGAGATTACATTTCGCGGTTTCGAACAGGGGATTGTTTACCTTAACATGCGGGGAGCTTGTGCCGGTTGCCCATCTTCAACGGCAACACTCAAATATGGCATTGAAAACCTTTTACGCCATTTTATCCCTGAGGTTCAGAGTGTTCAAGCAATGCCGTAATAAAACTTGCTTTCGCCTTATGATTTCTCTGAATATCGGCTTCATAATTTCTAGGTGACATTGCCCGAATACAGTATTTTTATACCTTTTCACAAACTCCAAAACTGCATCTGATCAATTATCATAACCTCTGTATATACCAACCTTCGTAACAGTCGGCGACCGTTTAAACATCACCTACGTGCCGTTTTGGCATCACAAACCAATTTTCGGTCTTCTGAGCTGCCTACTCTTCATATTCTGCATTATGATAACATTAGGAATGACATTTCAAATAGGTTTAACATATTGATAACAATATAATCCTCAATCAATTGGATATTAAAGCCAAAATAGCTTTTCAAGTACTCGTCACTTAAAATTTAAAGACATTATTTTTCAAAATATTTTTTATACTATGCTTGACAAAAAGAAGAACTGTTTCTATCTATCTGAGGTGAGTTAGCACTCACTCTCATAGAGTGCTAACAGCTAAGGGTAACAATAGAGAACTTAAATAGCATTAAACAGAAAGTAAGGGTTCAAACCATGGACAAAACCTCGTTCCGCCCACTTCACGACCGCGTTGTCGTGCGTCGGGTTGAATCTGAAGAAAAAACCGCAGGAGGTATCATCATTCCTGATACTGCCAAAGAGAAACCACAGGAAGGCGAAATTGTCGCCGTTGGTCCGGGTGCGCGTGATGAAAACGGCAAACTCACTGCTTTGGATGTCAAACAAGGTGATCGTGTCCTTTTCGGTAAATGGTCAGGTACTGAAGTAAAGATTGACGGTGAAGATTTGTTGATCATGAAAGAGTCTGATATCATGGGTGTTCTTGGCTGATCTAGCCATTACCCATCCATTTGAGTTTACAAGTTTCCGGGTATTCCCAAGGAGAGAATAAATGGCTGCTAAAGAAGTCAAATTTGGCCGCGATGCTCGTGAGCGCATGCTGCGCGGCGTCGATGTCCTTGCCAATGCTGTTAAGGTGACACTTGGTCCCAAGGGCCGCAATGTTGTGATTGATAAATCCTTCGGTGCACCACGTATTACCAAGGATGGTGTTTCCGTTGCCAAAGAAATCGAACTTGAGGATAAGTTCGAAAATATGGGCGCACAAATGTTGCGTGAAGTCGCTTCCAAAACCAATGACATTGCTGGTGATGGCACGACCACAGCAACTGTTCTTGCCCAAGCAATTGTTCAGGAAGGTACAAAAGCTGTTGCTGCTGGTATGAATCCGATGGATATCAAACGCGGCATTGATACAGCAGTCAATGAAGTTGTTGGGGAATTGTGCAAAAGGGCCAAGAAAATCAATACTTCAGATGAAATTGCCCAAGTTGCTACAATTTCTGCCAACAGCGAGGCAGAAATCGGCAAGATGATTGCTGATGCGATGCGAAAAGTTGGCAATGAAGGTGTCATCACGGTTGAGGAGGCTAAAACCGCTGAGACTGAGCTTGAAGTTGTTGAGGGTATGCAGTTTGATCGCGGTTATCTATCGCCTTATTTTGTCACCAATGCTGAAAAAATGCTGGCTGATCTCGATGATCCCTTTATCCTCATTCATGAAAAGAAGCTTTCAAACCTTCAGGCTCTTTTACCTGTTCTTGAAGCTGTTGTCCAGTCAAGCAAGCCACTTCTTATTATTGCAGAAGATGTGGAAGGTGAAGCCTTGGCAACCCTCGTTGTCAACAAGCTACGTGGCGGCCTGAAAATTGCTGCTGTTAAAGCTCCAGGCTTTGGCGATCGCCGCAAGGCAATGCTTGAAGATATCGCGATTCTTACCAATGGCCAACTTATCTCTGAGGATCTTGGTATCAAGCTTGAAAATGTAACGCTTGATATGTTGGGTCGCGCCAAAAAGGTCACTATCAGCAAAGAAAACACAACGATTGTTGATGGTGCAGGTGCGAAATCTGAGATCAATGCCCGTGTCAATCAGATCAAGGGACAGATCGAAGAAACAACCTCGGACTATGACCGCGAAAAGCTGCAGGAACGTTTGGCCAAACTTGCTGGTGGTGTTGCTGTTATCCGTGTTGGTGGTGCGACAGAAGTTGAAGTTAAGGAACGTAAAGATCGTGTTGATGATGCGTTGAATTCAACACGCGCTGCTGTTGAAGAAGGTATCGTGGCGGGTGGTGGTACTGCTCTCCTTCGCGCTGCTGCCGGTATCAAATCTAGAGGTGCCAATCCAGATCAGGAAGCTGGTATTAGTATTGTGCGTCGTGCTCTGCAAGCTCCAACCCGTCAGATTACTTCAAATGCAGGTGATGAGGCGTCCATTGTTGTTGGCAAGATTCTTGAAAACAGTAACGAAAACTATGGCTACAACACTGCAACAGGTGAATATGGTGACCTGATTGCACTTGGTATTGTTGACCCGGTAAAGGTTGTTCGTTCTGCTCTGCAAAATGCAGCCTCTGTTGCTGGTCTTTTGGTAACAACAGAAGCTATGGTTGCTGAGTTGCCAAAAAAGGAAACATCGATGCCCGCAATGCCGGGTAGCGGTGGTGGTATGGGGGGGATGGATTTCTGATTCAGCCTTGATACAAGAGAAAGTCAAAAAGCCGGTGTCGAGTGCATCGGCTTTTTCGTTATAAATTATTATTTAATTCAATATCCCCTAAGGCAACATAAGCTTGGCTTATGTTGCTGGCTCTTCTGGATAATATTCAATAATTCCACTAATAAAATATCTTTTGGAATATTTTTCGCTTATAGGTTTATGAGTTCTCATTATCTGAATTCAGATGCAATAAGCATTGTCACTCTATTTTATACTACTTTAAATTACTAAAAATGGATTTAATGTTTTTTGATGATATCATTAAGTATTTTTGATCTAAAAAGTATTTTCTATCAAAAAATAGAAAAAACTGATATTTATCGTCTTATCTTCATAGCTTTATCATGAATTATATCTTGATATGATTGCATTTTTAGACGGAAACGAGGCAAATTATAAAGAGAACAAATTACACTTGAGAAACCAAGTTTCTATCCTACCACTTGGCGCACATGAATATCACGGACCGCATCTGCCTTTTGAAACTGATACACTGATTGCAGCTACAATTGTTGAACAGGTGGCTCAAAAGCTGCCGAGGTGGTTTGGTTTCTATTTTCTGGAGGCAGAGCCTGTTGGCTACTCGGTTGAGCACATGCGGATGAAAGGAACAAAAACCCTTTCTTGGCAGGAGGCAATTGAGCGTTGGATTGCCATCGGCGCACAACAGCATCAAAAAGGTATCCGCAAATTTGTGATGCTAAATGCACATGGCGGCAACTCACCACTCATGACTATTGTAGCGACCGAACTGCGCGCCCGCTTCAATATGTTGGCCATAGCAACCAGCTGGACGCGTTTTGGGTTGCCAGAAGGCATGCTGCTACCGGAAGAACAGGCTATTGATATCCACGCCGGTTTTATTGAAACATCCATAATGCTAGCGATTGCCCCTGACAGAGTAGATATGCGCAAAGCTGAAAATTTCCAGAACTGGCAGTTGATACTCGAAGATGAATTTACTTATCTACGCGCCTATGGCAAACATGCCTTTGGCTGGCTTATGCAGGACCTGAATCCGAAAGGTGCTGCCGGCAATGCACTGCGCGCTAATGCAATCGACGGCGAAAAAATCCTGAACCATGCTATAAGGGGCTTTATCCGCCTACTGGAGGATGTCCAGCGCTTTGATAGCAACTGCCTAACGTAAAAACCACTTTTATATCTGCGATAGATTATTCCGCGGCAAAGGTTTTAATTTTCCAATATCATATCAGTTACCTATTGGTAAAAAGATCCATTATTAATCAGAATCCACAGTCGAAAAAGAAATTTCCGTCACAGTCCTGACAAAGCTATCTCAGTGTAGAAGAAAAAACCCAACTCAACCGGTATCCTCACAGAAAGTCAGAGCAAGCATTATGCGGTCATTATCCTAGCTTATAGCAGATATACAGACATACTGACATCTTCTGGAGAAAGGAGCATTTGACCTCATGGCCTAGATAACGACTCATACTTTTTGGACCAACGAACTACCCAGATCATGTTTACGACCCTTGGCTTGAAGGCATCATTATGAGCACGATGCCAACGCTGCATGACTTCAGCAGCCTTGTTGTTCAGCGAGATCCACCTAAATATTGGTCAACTCATGCCATATACCCACAAAAAGCGCTGCTATGCGGACTTTCAGAACTGCACTCGAAGACGCAGAACTAGAAACAGATAGTAAATCCCTTATCACAGGGTTTCCAATTGCATGCCCAGAGCCGAACAGCTTGTTAAAATAGCAAGACATTTTTGGGCTATTTTATGAATCAAGAAAGCTACGCAATTTGCGCGAACGGCTTGGATGCTTGAGTTTGCGCAGGGCTTTTGCCTCAATCTGGCGGATACGTTCACGTGTGACCGAAAACTGCTGCCCGACCTCTTCCAGCGTATGATCGGTATTCATGCCGATACCGAAGCGCATACGCAAAACGCGCTCCTCACGCGGAGTGAGCGATGCCAGAACCCGCGTTGTCGTATCACGCAGGTTCGCCTGAATGGCAGCATCAATCGGTAGAAGTGCATTCTTATCCTCGATAAAATCGCCAAGATGTGAATCTTCCTCATCCCCTACCGGGGTTTCAAGTGAAATCGGCTCCTTAGCAATTTTCAAAACCTTACGGACCTTTTCCAACGGCATAGCAAGCTTTTCCGAAAGTTCTTCCGGCGTCGGCTCACGCCCGATTTCATGCAGCATCTGACGCGATGTGCGCACAATCTTATTGATTGTTTCAATCATATGGACTGGGATGCGGATTGTCCGCGCCTGATCGGCAATCGAACGGGTAATCGCTTGCCGGATCCACCATGTTGCATAAGTCGAAAACTTGTAACCGCGACGATATTCAAACTTGTCTACAGCCTTCATCAGGCCGATATTGCCCTCCTGAATGAGATCAAGCAATTGCAGACCGCGGTTGGTATATTTTTTAGCAATAGAAATAACCAGCCTCAGGTTGGCTTCCACCATTTCCTTCTTGGCGATGGCTGCCTCACGTTCACCCTTTTGCACCTGATTGACAATGCGGCGGAACTCGCCAATGGAAATACCTGTCTCCTGTGCCAAAATCTGAATTTCGCCACGCAGAGACTGAATGTTTTTTGTTTCGCTCACAGAAAACTGCTGCCATCTACGCTCCGACAGAGTCGCAATATAATTGACCCAATCGGGATCAAGCTCCCTGCCTTGATATTCCTTCAGGAACTCTTCATGGTACACACCATAGGAATCGGCAAGGCGTTTCAGTTTGCCTTCATTCTGAACCAAGCGTTTATTGATATCGTAAAGCTGCTCCACAAGGGATTCGATACGATTCTGATTCAGCGAAAGTGATTTAACAGCCTTGATCAGCTGGTATTTCAGCTCTTTATAACGGCGTTTCTGGCTTGTCGACAGGCTGCCTTCATCAGAGGTAGAAAGACTGCTTTCAACCTGCTGATCCTGCAATTTGCGCAGCTTGATATAAATATCGGCAATAAAATCAAGTGTTTCCATAACCTGAGGACGCAACTCCGCTTCCATCACAGCAAGCGAAAGATTGGTCTCATCATCATCATCATCTTCTTCCTCAAGAAGAATTTCACCACCAACATTAGTAATGTCATCATCACATGTATTATGGTATAGTGGTTCTTGTTTTGGCTTTTTTTCCTCAATTCGCTTGACAAGCGGGGCCTGCTTGGCCTCAGGGCCGGAATAGGTAGTTTCAAGATCAATGATTTCACGCAGCAGAATACGCGAATCCTTGAGTTCATCACGCCAAATGATAAGCGCCTGAAATGTCAGTGGACTTTCGCAAAGACCAGCGATCATCGTCTCACGGCCAGCTTCAATTCGCTTGGCAATGGCAATTTCACCCTCGCGTGACAAAAGCTCAACCGCACCCATCTCGCGCAAATACATGCGCACTGGATCATCGGTTCGGTCCGCCGGCTCACGCTTGGCTGTGGTGGCAAGGGCTGTTCCTGTTGCCTCGACCAGATCGCCTCCATCTATCACCGCCGCATCGGCATCAGAACCCACCTCCTGTTCATCATCCTCAACAACATTGATGCCTATATCAGACAGCATCGCCATTGTGTCTTCAATCTGCTCTGACGTAACCTGCTCAGAAGGCAAAACAGCATTGAGCTCATCCATAGTGATATAGCCACGCTTCTTGGCAAGCTTGATCATTTTCTTGACAGCATCATCAGAAAGGTCAAGGGGAGAACTGTCCACATTTACCTCAGGGTCTGTTTGCGCATCCTTGTTTTGCTTAGCCTTGCTAGCCATATCGTCCAAACTCCAGACATTACATAGGGGTTGCACAAGCGACAAACGTCTATATTTAAGCGCACAAAACCAGCTTGCTCTTCTTCCATTTCCGCATAAAACATCGCATTATGCACTGAATGGTTGCTTTTGTCCAAGCCGAGCTTACCAATATTCACCCGCCTCTGTGGTTCAACCCGCTTAAATTCAATACACTTGAACATTTATCAGATTCTCGTGGCTGATTCGCGATAAAAAAGCGAATCATTTTAATGATTCGCATCCACATCCCATAAACCAAACCCTTCAATCAGAACATCGGTAGCGTTTACGCGCTCAAGTTCGTTCTTAACACCATTCAACAGAGAAAATATATTGCTATCTGGGTTGTTGAGAATCTCTGTTTCAATTTCTCGTAACTCTTTGTATAAGTAACGCCCCCGTTGATACAAGTAGAGTGCCTGTTTCAATGCCACACGAGCATCCTCAATGGGGGCAACAGTAAAAGCGCTGCGCATACCAAAATCTCGCACAAACTGCATGATACGAGCCATAATGGCACTTTTCCCTTTTTTATCCAAAAACCGGAACATAGAATCGGCATCATTAGGATGCCATTCCGCCAGTATATCCAACATTGCACAATGTAACTCCACCAGATCCCGATTGCCGAACTCAAGGAGAGCTAGTGTCTCAAAATTCTCGTTCCATAACTGCGGGTGGCTGGCAAGCGTTACCAAGATTGCCGCCTCACGCATAAGGATAGGCTCCCCACGGTTTTCCACCAGTTCAGAATGGATCAGACTTTCTGAAAAATACAACCGACCTGGGGTTGTACTCTGCCTGTTGTCATAACGGTTTGTCTTCCTTTCCTTGAGGAAGGGTACAAAAGGAGAGGGCTTGAAAAACACCCGCATCCGCTCGCGGATATCCTGAAGATAATAATAACGCAGACTTCCATCCTTGATGGTAAAAGCAGCATCATGCAGACGTTTTTCCAAAGCAGCGCGACTTTCGGGTGTTTCAAACACCTGACCTTGCGTTTCCCGCTGCCAAAGCATTTCAGCCAGGGGCACTGCCTGCCCAAGCAGCTCATTAAAAAACTGTTTTCCTCCTTCGCAGATGACATCATCGGGGTCCCTACCCTGTGGTAAAAGCACAAAATTCAACGAAACACCAGCCCTTATTAGAGGCAGGGCACGGTCAAGTGCCCGCAGTGCCGCATTACGACCCGCCTCATCACCATCAAAACACAAAACTGGCTGGCTAGAATAGCGCCACAGCAATTGCAGCTGATCTTTTGTCAATGCTGTGCCAAGCGGCGCGACAGTCTCCTCAAAACCGACCCCGGCAAGAGCAATCACATCCATATAGCCTTCCACAACAATAATCGGCCTCCCTCCTGCCTCGTCAACTGACTGACTTGCCCGGCGTGCACGGGGAAAATTATAAAGCATACATCCTTTGCGAAAAAGTTCCGTTTCTGGAGAATTTAGATATTTTGCCTTGGTAGCAGATGAAAGCGCCCGGCCGCCAAAACCGACAATCCGTCCGCGGGCATTTTCAATCGGAAACATGATGCGGTTGCGGAAACGGTCATAGGACACAGACACATCATCCCCTGAAACAAGCAGGCCAGATGCTTCAAGTTGACGACTGCCCACACCTTTTGCAATCAGGAATTCCTTTAGCAATTTACGGCTGTCAGCTGCATAACCCAGATGAAACATTTTCTGCACCCTAGGTGAAAGAGCACGCCCGCGCAGATAGGCACGCGCAGAGGCACCTTCATCCTTTTGCAGCAATTGCTCAAAAAACTTGGCCGCTAATTCCATGATACCATAAAGGGCAGCTCGCTCAACCTCACGCTTTTCAGTCTCTGGATCAGGCGATGGCATGGAAATACCAGCCATATCGGCAAGGCGCTCAACCGCTTCATAAAAGGCAAGCCCCTTAAGCTCGCTAAGAAAGCGGAAATGATCACCACTCACTCCACAGCTGAAACAATGGTAACGTCCGCGCCGGTCATCACAATGAAAGCTCGGCGTCTTTTCCGCATGAAAAGGACAGCATGCCCAGAAATCCCCGCGTGAGATATTGGTCTTTTTCCGATCAAAGGTGACATGCGTCCCTACAACAGCTGAAATCGGAACTCGAGAACGGATTTCATCCAGAAAATCAGCTGAAAAACGCATGAATGAAGACTACCATATGTGATTAATAGAACAGCCAGATCTGAACAACCGGCGCCCTTTCAAATATATATAAATTATACATAATCATGTAAAAAATGCAAGCAACGCTCGATATCATCTGTTACTTTCTGGTCAAGTTCAAACTTGACTAAAATCTGATAATATTTTCAGTATATTTTTTTTGACTGTGCAATATGTTGCGCTGTGATTCACACAACAGTGTTATACAGGATGATAAATCCCGCTGTTATTCTGGAGAATGTAAAACACCCTTTAAAGGAAAAAGGCATGCAACAAATTATGCAATTTATGCACAACTTTTTATCAGAATACCCATGGTTGGAAACTTTTATTTGCCTTCTGAGCCTTCTGTTTGCGGCTTTTATTATCAATTTTTTGGTAGGCTACCTACTGCTGCGTGCCTCCTACAAGCTTCTTACCCTAATTGACCAGGGAGAAGATGCGGATACACGCCTAATGATCAGCCGCCTGACCAATGTTGCCCCAGTGCTTGTTTTTTCATACGGAATTGATCTCATTCCTGGCATAACTCCTAAACTGGCTATGATCGTACACAATGTCGCTAACGCTTTTATTACCTTGACTATAGCGCTAACCATTTCCGCACTACTGAACTTTGTTGATTTGCTTTACCGTCGACGACAGAAAGCCAAATTCAGACAAATCAAGGGCCTGATTCAGATTGCCAAGATCGTACTCTATTCCGTTGCTACAATATTGATTGTGGCAATCCTGCTGGACCGCTCGCCGCTTATCCTGCTTTCAGGACTGGGTGCCATGGCTGCTGTGCTTCTTCTGGTTTTTCAGGACACACTTCTATCTCTTGTTGCCGGTATCCAGATATCCTCAACGGATATGGTTCGGATTGGCGACTGGATTGAAATTCCCTCGGTTGGAACCAATGGTGACATAACAGAAATCGCCCTCCATACGGTCAAGGTCAAAAATTTTGACAATACGATTACCACGGTTCCAATCCGCAAACTTGTAACCGATCCGGTTAAAAATTGGCGCGGCATGCAGGAATCCGGAGGTCGCCGCATTAAGCGTTCGCTTTACATTGATCAGTCAAGTATTGTTTTCCTTACAGAAAAAGATATAAAGTATCTTTCCCAATACAGACAGATTAAAAACTATATCAAAGATAAGACGCAAGAAATTTCCGAATGGAACAAAAAGCTTAATGCTGACAAAACCATTATCGCTAATGTCAGAAAATTGACAAACATCGGTACCTTTCGGGCTTATGTCGAAGCTTATATCAAGAACCATCCCCACATTCATGAAGGTATGACCAGAATGGTCAGACAGCTATCACCGGTGTCCGAAGGGCTTCCTCTTGAAATCTACTGTTTTGCCAACACGACTGTCTGGACCAAATATGAAGCCATTCAATCAGATATTTTTGATCATCTCTATTCCATCATGCCTGATTTCGGCCTGAGGGTTTTTCAGACTCCGAGCGGCAATGACATGCAGCGGATGCTGGCGAATATAAAACAACCGGTGACCAAGACAAAATCATCTTGAAGCAAGGAAAAGACCGGCTTTCAAGCCGGTCTTTAATTAATAGATATAACTGCTTTCGGTTTTTATTTAAGTCTTTCCTGCACACAGATACTGGCTCTAGAAAAATCCATTTTACCAATATAGTGCTTTTTCAGCCAACTCATAACTTTGCCCATATCACGCAAACCTTCAGCCGTATTCCTTATAATAGCCTCTTCGATTGCTGCCTGCATCTCTGTGGGATCAAGCTGAGAAGGCAGAAATTCCCGGATAACAGCAATTTCACAACGTTTATCGCTAGCCAGTTCATTTCGACCAACATCATCATACATCTTGGCAGATTCCTCACGCTGTTTTATCATACGAACTAGCAATCCCCGCAATTCAGTATCATCCGTAGGAGGCCTGCCTTCCTCTCGGTTGGCGACATCTCTGTCCTTGACAGCAGCATCAATAAAACGCAGAGTTGACAGTCTCAATTTGTTCTGTTCTTTGATGGCTATATTCAAACTGTTTGTAATCTCATCACGTAACATTAATGGCATCCCATCTCGGTTTCTTACTTAATAGTATATAACCTTTCCAAAGCAATGAAAATGGATGGCGTAGGAAACAAACTGGAAAAGTATTTTTCTAGAAAATCAGGTGCAGGCGACTGATAAAATTGTTTAGGATAATTTCTACTCCTAAGACAATATTAATCCATATTGTTTTCTGATGAAGGATTAGGGATGAAGGTTATTTCTTGTAAGGAGTGCATGCGGGTTTATTTCTAGCTGCCTGTAGAGTTTAGTGCGTATTTTGAGGGGACTATGGTAGGGATCGCCTTTCATACAGCGTGCGCTGGTTACCTTCGGGCAGCAAAGAGTGCAGGCATCGCCTTAAGCCCGGTTCTCTTGTTGAAAACTCATCTGCCTTGGTGGCCAGAACCAGACGCATTGTCCAGGCCAGACCATGACATCGGTGTCCTTGCCCCATCTTTCATAAAAACTCAACACAATAGGCATAAACCACACACAATCTTAAAATTATGCCAATTCTCTAACCATTCGCCCGCTCGCTATCACAAAACTCCAAAAAATACCAAAACAACACATCAAAACTCAATCAACATGCCAATCATACCATAATCGATATCAGAGGCTGGAAATAAAAAAGAATTGATTTTTCCTGTCTCATCCCTTAACTATGGGATGCAGTCTTTGTAAGAAATTAGGAATATATTGCTGTTTTTCCTTATATTGAAGAACATGTTCACACTTAATTCAGATATGCTTCAAACTCAGTAGTGAAAACGGAAGATTAACTGATATATGAAAAAAATCTGATATTTTTTTCCGGGACTCATCAGTTTTCGGGGTGATATAGCTTGAAAATTATAACGATTGATCTGCGTATTGCACATCTTTTCACATCGTAATTCATAGCTTTCCGATAATTTAATGTAGGTTATGTAAGAAAAAATACTTAGAAAGTTTTACTAAAATCAGCAGGCGAAGCATATTTGATTTCGTGATTGAATATAAACTGGCGGGAGATATTCGCCGGATAAATACTCTACTACTAAAAAGAGAAGACAATGAGGCCACAACAAAACAGGCGTATGCGCGGACGGGGTAATAACAATCGCAGAGGCCCCAATCCGTTGACCCGGAATTACGAAAGCAACGGGCCGGGTGTTAAAATCCGCGGGAATGCGCAACATATTGCCGATAAATATGCAACTCTAGCCAGAGATGCCCAAGCATCCGGGGACCACATCATGGCTGAGAATTACTTTCAGCATGCAGAACACTATATGCGTATCATTCTTTCTGCTCAGCCGCAGGTGGCACAGCCGCTTACCCCTGATGATATAGTTGATGATAATCATGCGGATGACAGCGATAATATAAATTTTTTAAAAAGAAGTAGTGAAGAGCTACCAACCAGCTGCCTACAACCTGTTATTGAAGAAAATTCGATAGAAATTACCTTTTCTACCGCTCTCGACAATGAATTTCCTTCTGAACCAGAAGAAAAAATAAAAGCAGAGCGCCCATATAGACCGACACGCCGGCGTCTGCCCCGCAGAATGGAAATATCTTCTCCTACCAATACAAAACAGGTGGAATCAACCAACACAGATATGGCAGAGCAGGATAATACTATTACGACAGATAACAGCTACAGCGAATCACAACAGGTAGCCTTGCCTTTCCGGAAAGGTCCGGTAGAGGATGCCGCGGTGTAAAGTCGAATTGGCTGACGCATAAAGCAGAAATACCAAAGGTTGATGCCACATAATAGGCTTGATTGCTGACAAGGAAAAGCGACGCAGCCTGTTATCCAGATGAGAATAAATCCGTAACCGGTGGGTTTGCATGGTTTTTACTGCTACTTTAACCGGATCTGAAGATTTAAAGTCATTCTATCTTGTATTCTGATTGATCGTTTTAGAACTCGACGTATCTGTGGTAGGAACTATCCGTAAACGGGCAACGATATATCCTTCTCTGTAGTTATAGATGATGAGTTCGGTACCACCTTTAGGCGGCGAGATTTCTAAAGAAATCTCGCCTTCCGAAATGCTTTGCGATAAAATACGGGTGCCGGAAGGCAGATCAATCTTGATTGATTTGAAATTCGTCTTCGCTTTTTCTGATTCAGGTATGCTCATGGAAGCCTTGATTTCCTCCTGCACAGCAGTCCTGATTTCCTGTTGCAGAATTGTCTTATCTATTTCTTGTGCCACTGTTGGTCGCCTAGTTGTTTTATAAATGACAGCGATAAGCACAGCACAAATAAGCAGCATCGTGACAATTAGTGAAATGACCATCAATCGCAGAAGCCTGCGCCGAATATATTCTACCTCCGGATCCAATTTATTAGGAGTCTGCATACTCTTCACCCTTTTGCTTTTTGCAATGATGAGTCCCTTGCATATAAAATCTCCAAAAGCCATAATTCCCACATGTCTTGGCTTGCACATCTTTATCAAAACAGCCAATGACAACTTATATAAGCTAGTGGCAATAAAAATGATAGGTTACCAATGCTAAAATTGCTTACTGATGATCATGCACAAAGACAAAGACTCGACCAATGGCTGGCACAGCAGTTGGCGCCAAGATTGTCGCGCAATCGTCTACAAAACCTTATCCGCAAAGGAATGTTGACAGTCAACGGAAAACAGATTACGGAACCGCGATTCAAGTTATCTAGAGATCTTGAGATTGAAATCAATCTACCTCCAGCTATCAAAGCAGAACCTTGCGGGGAAGATATCCCCCTCGATATTCTCTATGAAGACAATGATATCATTGTTCTCAATAAGCCTGCCGGTCTGGTGGTTCATCCCGGACATGGGAACTGGACAGGAACACTCGTCAATGCGCTTATCCATCATTGTGGCCACAGTCTCTCCGGCATTGGCGGGGTAAAACGTCCAGGAATTGTCCACCGACTGGACAAAAATACCACGGGCGTTATGATTGCAGCCAAGAACGATCATGCTCATTATCATCTCAGTAGACAATTTGCTGATCATGGTCGTTGCGGCACGTTAAAACGCATATATACAGCATTGGTGTGGGGGTTGCCCGCACGCAGAAACAGCACAATTGATCTTCCGCTTGCACGCTCACATCGTGACAAGACACGCCAAGCTATTGCCAGTACAATCCGTGCAGATGCACGCCATGCCATTACACATTATACGGTTATGGAAAAATTCGGCGAAAATGATGACGCTACAGCCCTTGCAAGCCTGATCGAATGTCAGCTGGAAACCGGACGTACCCATCAGATTCGTGTCCATATGGCCCATATCCACCATCCGCTTATTGGTGACAAGGATTATGGCAGTGTCTTCAAAACCAAGGCCAATTGCCTGGAAGAACCGCTAAAAACGATTGTTCGCTCCTTCCCACGCCAAGCACTACACGCGCAAAGCCTGACATTTGAGCATCCTTCAACCAATAAAATCATGATCTTCAGAACAGTTTTACCGAATGACATGGAAAAACTTGTTGATGCTTTCCGCAAAAAAACAAATATTAGAGTAAAGAGAACCAATCTTTTTCGGTAAAAATATATCTGATCATAATTTTCTTCTATGGAAAATCAAAGATTTTTTATTGATTTTACTAAAAATTTTATATACTTTTATGTATTATGGATTTAATATTTATGGAAATGTCACAGACATTATTTGTGGCAGGGGTTTTTGGATTTTTCTTCTTGTTCGTATTTTTTACTAAAGACAATTTCGATCATAATGATCCTTACTTGATCCAATCTCAGACTATTTAAAGTGATAACCATATTATCTTAATATTTGAATCGAATAATCTTAAAGAGCCCGCCAGTAAGTTGGAGAATCAGAAAAGGAGGGTACTTTATGGCCCAGACAAGCTTCCTGACAATGACATTGAAAGATGGTGGTCTAAGCCGTTATCTGCAGGAAATCAAACGTTTTCCTATGCTTCAGCCGCGGGAGGAGTATATGCTGGCGAAGCGCTACTTGGAGCATGGTGACCCAAAAGCAGCCCATAGGCTGGTGAGCAGTCATTTGCGCCTTGTAGCAAAGATTGCGATGGGATATCGTGGTTATGGGCTACCGATAGGCGAAGTCATCTCAGAAGGTAATGTTGGGCTGATGCAAGCTGTCAAACGTTTTGAACCGGACAGAGATTTTCGTCTTGCGACCTATGCAATCTGGTGGATCAAAGCTTCAATACAGGAGTATATTCTGCGCTCTTGGAGTCTTGTAAAAATAGGAACAACAGCAAACCAAAAACGACTTTTTTTCAATCTCCGTAAACTTAAAAACCGGATTCAGGCTCTTGACGACGGCGATCTTAAACCTGATCAGGTCAGGGAAATTGCGACACGGCTCAAGGTCAGTGAAGATGAAGTCGTCTCCATGAACCGTCGCCTGACCGGTGATGCCTCTCTCAATACACCCTTGCGCGCCAGTGAAGGAGAAAGCAGCGAATGGCAAGACTGGCTTGTTGATGATAGCTCGAGTCAGGAACAAGCACTAATTGAACAGGATGAACTTGAAAACCGACGCGGAATGCTCGAACACGCAATGGATGATCTAAGTGACCGTGAAAAGCGTATTTTCAGAGCGCGCAAGCTTGCTGAAGAACCATTGACACTTGAAGAGCTTTCAACGGAATTCGGTATCAGTCGTGAGCGTGTGCGGCAAATTGAAGTAAGAGCTTTCGAAAAGGTGCAAAATGCTGTAAAGGCGGAAGCGAGGGCCCAAAAACAACAGTTATCCTGCTAGATTTATGTACTTCCCTTTGAAAAGGGGTCGCTATAAGAGATCAAAATGCTTGGCATTTATAAAATTTTTTTCGATTCAACCCCCGATATGAGGTCTGCGCTTATATTTCTCAGCAAGTAGAACTTGCTTCTGGCGTTCACAATAGCGCGCACGATCTTTCTCTGAACGCTCCTCATAGCAAGATTCGCAGGAAATACCTTCTAGATAATGCGAGGCCTGTCGGTTTATCGGAGCCAAAGGCTTGCGGCAAGCGCGGCACAGGGTTAGGTCACCTTTTACAAGATCATGTCCAACAGAGACCCGTTCATCAAAAATAAAACACTGGCCTTGCCAGAGGCTATTTTCCTGCGAAATTTTCTCAAGATATTTTAGAATTCCACCTTTAAGATGATAGACCTGATCAAATCCCAAACCACATACATAGGCGGTAGATTTTTCACAACGGATCCCACCAGTGCAGAACATTGCAATCTTCTTACTTTTCCTCAGCTCTGCATCATGATCTCTGATCCATTGCGGAAACTTGCGAAATGTCTTGATACCGGGATTAACTGCACCCGCAAATGTGCCAATGGCATATTCATAATCATTACGGGTATCAATCAGGATTGTATCCTTATCCTGAATAAGCGCATTCCAATCTTGAGGCAAAACATAGGTCCCAACCTTCTTCAGCGGATCGACCCCATCAACTCCCATTGTGACAATCTCCTTTCTTAGCCGCACTTTCATACGGTGAAACGGCATTTCACATGCTGTTGAGTATTTCAAATCCGCGCTGGCCAATTCCGACCGAGTGATAATAAAACTAACGACCTTTTCAAGGTCATGCTCAAGTCCGGCAATAGTACCGTTAATTCCTTCAGCAGCCAGTAGCAATGTTCCCTTTACGCCGTTTTCTTGGCAAAGAGCCTGTAAAGGCGCACGTAACTCAGCAAAACAAGGCAAGGGCGAAAAACAATAAAGGGCAGCAATGGTATAATTCTGTTTCATCACACTTAACTTAACGCCTGCAATCATAAAATTCAAGTAAGATTACGCAATTTAAAGTCTTGGAAGATATTCCATATACGTATAATAGAGATCGAATAGCAATACTGCTTCAAAACAGGAAATCATCATTATGAGCCAGAAGAAAGCGCATCTGTTATCGATTTTGCAAGGCCAACCAGTTATTCCAGTATTGCTAATAGAAAGGGTGGATGATGCAGTACCTATCACCCAAGCTCTTCTGCGCGGAGGCATCAAAGCTGTGGAAATAACGCTGCGTACCTTGGCGGCACTGGACTGCATTAAAGCAATTGCCAATAAGATGCCTGAGGTGACTGTTGGTGCTGGAACAGTGCTCGACAATACACAGTTTGAAGCCGCAGAAAAAGCCGGCGCGCAGTTTATTGTTAGCCCGGGTCTGAACAGCCAGCTGATTGAAAAAGCAGCATCCAGTGATATTCCGCTTTTGCCTGGTGCAATAACACCGAGTGAAATTATGACAGCTCGCGAAAAAGGGTATGATATCCTTAAATTTTTCCCGGCCGAACAAGCAGGCGGAACAGTTTATTTGCAGGCCCTAGTATCGCCTTTTGCAGGAGTGATGTTCTGCCCAACAGGAGGTATCAGTCTGCCAACAGCTGCTCAGTGGCTGACTCTTCCGAATGTTATCTGCGTTGGTGGGTCATGGCTTGCTCCTAAAAAACTTGTAGAAAGGCAAGACTGGGACGCTATCACCGCCCTAGCAACCCAGGCATCGCAGCTCCACGGTCATTGAGATATAATATTCTGATTAATCAACAAATGCCTTCTCGACCACGTAAGTAGCAGGAGCATTATTTGCTCCTTCTTCAAGGCCGAATTCTTCGGCCATAGCTGCGCATTCCTTGAGCATGACCATGGAACCACAGATCATCATCCGATCTTCTTCAGCATTGACAGGCGGCAGGTTGGTATCTGAAAAAAATTGGCCTGATTTCATCGCATTTGTAATACGTCCCATATGATTGGACTGCTCGCGCGTTGTCATCGGATAAAATTTAAGCTGGTCTGAAAATTCGCCGATTAATGGGTCTGAGCGCAATGCGGAGACAAGTTCAGCGGCATAATTAAGCTCTGCCACCTCACGCGTAGTCTGGATCAGTACCATTTCTTCAAATCTTTCATAGGCTTCAGGATCCCTGATCACGCTTGCAAAAGGAGCCACACCCGTTCCAGTTGATAGCAGATAAAGACGCTTACCGGGAATAAGCGCATCCAGCACCAAAGTGCCGGTCGATTTTTTACGCATCAGAATCGTGTCACCGATCTTTATGCGCTGCAGATGTTCGGTTAGCGGCCCACCCAGAACTTTGATCGAAAAAAATTCAAGCTCTTCATCCCAGACAGGACTAGCAACGGAATAAGCCCGAAAAACAGGTTTTACAGCATTCGGAAGACCGATCATAACAAATTCACCCGAGCGGAAACGAAAACCTTCTGGTCGAGTGATACGAAATTTGAACAAACGGTCCGTGTAATGCTTAACCTCTGTTACCGTCTGAGCAAAGATATTATCTGCTATAGGATAAGATAAATCGGCTCCGTTATTGGTGTTGTGTCTGACAGCACTATTTAGGGGCACATCCATGAGGTTTTATCCTTTATATTCTGCGATAATCGCTGATTATATAAAAGTTGCTCCAAATCATGCCAATGTCTGTTTTTTATGACAGCGGGCAAAAAGCAAAAAAAATTCTACTTAAAGCGATTTTTTTCGTTAATGTTATGGACTTCAGCTGCAGGCTTTTACGACAGGCTATAGAGTTGAAAACTGTAAGGCACACTGCCAACGTTAGCTTTAGCGTTCCCTGCTCGGATCAGGCATCTGTATATTGTCATATATTACCCTCCAAAGCATGCTACAAAAAACCAGCAGCCCTGCATTACTTCCAGCCCATCATCTGATGACTATCACCGCCTACCAAAGGCGTGTTTTTCCATTCTTTCTGCCTAAGTGTTTACAGGCTTATAGATTGATATTTATCAGCATAGTTCCTGTTACACGGAATCTATTGCCAAATATTCTACACAGACTGGGAGCAGACTTATTTCAGTCCCGTTGATACAAAAGCTCTGCGGAATGAAAATCACAGAAGTGCAACTAATGCCGCTCGAGCCCACCAACTGCTTGTTTCAAAAGATGGGATGCGATCCGTTCTGTTATCACCGATAAAACAGCATATTTTGCAGGTTGATGCCATTAATTGCAGCGGCTACTTCAACCTCAATTACCGAGATCTATGATTTTTCAAGCAGGTTTACCGCTGCGGATTCTTGCCGCAACCGTTGTTAGTTTTGAGACCAATGGCGGGTTTTACTCGATAGTATATAACGCCAAACAGACGCAGATGAATGTGCACGCTTCTTCAAACCGTTCGGAACAATTACCCACGGGGATACGATCAACGATTTGTGGATAGAACTTGGGCAATAGTAATACTATACACCTCTGTACTTCAGAGAATACGCTAGAATTGCGCTGCTACAGTGAAGCAGCAGAACAGCAGTGGGTGATGGCTTTTCTTCTATGTGTGGGTTCGAGAGCACTCAGCGGTGCAGCTTTGTCTCAGGTCTATGTTCCCGGTGCACTTTCTATGCTTAGGAGAACACACATATAACATCAGGCAATGTACACTGGGCGATCCAGCAGAAAAGACTGCATAATAATACATCATATAGATAATAAACCAGTCAAGATGCAGCATAGCCGTCAGATTAATAGAATAAAATCACAATAGTTATGCAAAGCCTGCCAAAAAATCCTGCCTATCAATTTAAAGCAGGTTTATAGTTTCTTGCTCGGGCAGCAAAATATCCAATAGTGAATATCTTTCTCACAACGCACCACCCTGAAGTCATTACATAAAGAGATCTTTATGTAATCAATTGCATTCAAATGCTTTATTTATTAAGCTTTGATCAGTTTTTGAATGAAGGAACACGCTATGGCCGCAAATAAGGATTATATCATCAAAGATATTAATCTTGCTGATTTCGGACGCAAGGAAATTGATATTGCCGAAACAGAAATGCCGGGCCTGATGGCCTGCCGCGAAGAATTTGGTCCTTCACAAACATTGCAGGGTGCACGCATTTCTGGTTCGCTGCATATGACAATCCAAACAGCCGTGCTGATTGAAACATTGAAAGCCATTGGTGCTAAGGTTCGCTGGGCATCATGCAACATTTTCTCAACACAGGATCACGCTGCTGCTGCAATCGCTGCGAGGGGAACACCGGTTTTTGCCGTCAAAGGCGAAACATTGGAAGAATACTGGTCCTATACGGATTCTATCTTCCAATGGCCGGATGGTGAGCTATCCAATATGATTCTTGATGATGGCGGTGATGCAACCGCCTATATTCTGCTTGGAGCACGAGCAGAAAGCGGCGAAGATATGCTTTTCAGCCTAGAATCGGAGGAAATGAGAATCATGTTTGCGCAAATCAAAAAGCGCATGCAAAAAACACCAGGTTTTTTTACCCGTCAGCGCGCAGCCATCAAAGGTGTGACAGAAGAAACAACTACCGGAGTGAACCGACTTTATCAATTGCAGAAGAGCGGACTTCTGCCCTTCCCGGCAATTAATGTCAATGATAGCGTCACAAAATCAAAATTTGATAACAGATATGGCTGCAAGGAATCGCTTGCTGACGGTATCCGCCGCGGCACTGATGTAATGATGGCAGGTAAGATAGCTGTGATTTGCGGTTATGGTGATGTCGGCAAAGGCTCAGCAGCATCTCTTTCTGGTGCCGGTGTACGTGTTAAGGTAACAGAAATTGACCCGATTTGCGCCCTTCAAGCAGCAATGGACGGCTATGAGGTTATCAGACTTGAAGATGTAGTAGCAACTGCCGATATAGTTGTAACCACGACCGGCAACAAGGATATTGTCCGCCTTGAACATATGCAGACCATGAAAGATATGTGCATTATCGGCAATATCGGCCATTTTGACAATGAAATCCAGATCGCCCCCCTGCGCAACCTGCAATGGACGAATATCAAGCCGCAGGTTGACATGATCACCTTTCCCAATGGCAAGCGCCTTATCCTGTTGTCACAGGGGCGCCTACTGAACCTAGGCAATGCGACAGGTCACCCCTCTTTTATCATGTCCGCCTCCTTCACCAATCAGATATTGGCACAGATTGAACTGTTCAGACAGAGTGAAAAATACGGAAACGAAGTCTATGTATTGCCCAAGCACTTAGATGAAAAGGTGGCACGGCTTCATCTTGCACGCCTTGGCGTGAGGCTCACAGAACTTTCACAGGAACAGGCGGATTATATCGGTGTCAGCCCGCAAGGTCCTTTCAAGCCTGACCACTACCGCTATTAAGTTTTATTTAAAAAAACAACATACTGAAGGTAAACTGAGAATAACTCTGCTTTTATCTTTCTGTGGTTAGCGGACTCACAGATGAATCGTCCATTGCTGTAACATTTTACTGATATAATCGCCAAAAGCAATCTGATACAGTATAAAAGCTACATACCTTATATGCCAGACTGGCTGACTCTGACAAAGCTGATAAAAGATATATTCCGTGATAATTGCCTAATCAACGTCGAAAATGGTACAGAAAAAACATAAGTTTACTGATAAAATTCGATACCTTGCATCGATAGACAAGATAATAGGATTTGCATCCGGGACATTGATAGCAGGGGTATTGATCGGCACCACCTATAATGCAGGACATATAACAGCTCACATCGATATATTTGATATTGCACAGTTTTCCTTTATAGGCGGGGTGGTAAGTGCAGCCCTACTTGCCGGTCTGCTGATATATCGTCAGAATCACAACAAAACTCTAAAAATTCAGTATCTTACCCAAAAACTGGATAATCCGGAATGTCAAAATCAGATAACTGAAGGTTTTTTTTCTGCGATAGACATATGCTTTGTCGTCTGGAATGGAAGAGAGGCGGAAGAGCCTGCAATCTCAGGCTCCTTAGCCGACCATTGCAGTATACCCCAAACAAAGTCACAATTCCTCGCCCTTGATAGCTGGATGACACCGCAATCAGCAACCATGTTGCAAAGTGCGATTAATCTGCTCCGGCAAGATGGCGAAGCGTTTGACTACGATGCAGAAACGGCAGCACACAGATTTCTACATGTTTCAGGCCGTGTTTTAGGCTCTCGGGCGATTGTATTCTTTCAGGATGTGACAAACCTTGCCGAGGAAGGCAAGCGGCATAAAAATGAAGCTGATACACTAAAAAAACAGCTTAAAACTGTACAGAACTTGCTTGATGAGATCAAGCAGCCGATGTGGCTGCGCGATACGCATGGCGATATTGTCTGGTCAAACCATGCCTACCGGCAGGCTGCCGGCCCTGATAAATCTCATGAGTTGCTTGCCGATGCAATACGCAAGAAAATTGACGAAAGTCATAGTGCAGGCATTTCATTTCATAGCAAGATCACCGCTGTTATCAGCGGCGACAGGCGCATTCTTGATGTAACAGATGTTGCCGGTTCTGCCGGTTCTGCCGGGTTTGTCTGTGATCAGACAGAGAATGAACATCTACGCAATGAACTGAGACGGATCATACAGGGCTATTCGGAAACCTTTGATCAGCTTTCAACAGCTGTTTCTATTTTTGACCCAACCATGAAACTTGAATTCTTCAATCAAGCTTTTGCAAGCCTGTGGCCACTTGAAACAGCCTTTCTTGAAAGTCAACCAAGCCACACGCTTCTCCTTGACCGTTTGCGGGAAAGAGGCATTTTGAATGAACAACCCAATTGGCGCCAATGGAAAGAAGAGCTATTTGAAGCCTATCGAGCCCTGACACCGCAGCTGCATATCTGGAATTTACCTGACGGGCGCACACTAAGCATTGTGGCCAATCCTCATCCGCAGGGCGGTGTTACTTGGCTTTATGAAGACCTGACCGAAAAGCTTAATCTTGAAGCGCGTTACAATACGCTGATCAGGATGCAGGGTGAAACACTTGATAACCTATCAGAGGGCGTTGCGATGTTTGGTGCCAATGGAAAGGTCAGGCTGTCAAACCCGACCTTTTCAAAACTGTGGTCGCTAACACCAGAGCTTGGAGTTGAGGGAACACATATTTCAGATATCGAGGCTTTTTGTATGCCGCTTGCGAAAGATAACGCATGGAAAGAAGTCTCTGCATTCATTACCGGATTTGCCGACAAACGCGACTGCATTACCGGCAGGATGGATCTCCTAAACGGTGATGTCCTAGATTATGTGCTGGTACCGCTGCCCCAGGGACAGACCATGCTGACCTTTGTTAACGTAACAGACAGTGTCTTGGTTTCACGTGCCCTCCATGAGCGCAATGAGGCACTTGAATTTGCAGACCAGCTGCGCAATGATTTTGTCCAGCACGTATCCTACGAATTACGCACACCGTTGACCAATATCATCGGCTTTACTGATCTACTGCGCTCGCCTGATTTCGGAATACTGAATGCTCGCCAGAACGATTATCTCAAATATATTGCAGGAGAATCTGTTACGCTACTGAATATTGTCAATGATATTCTTGATCTTGCAACAGTTGATGCTGGTATCATGGAACTGAATATCGGCAAGGTCAATATCACCGAAGCCATGCATTACGCCATAATGCGCACTCAAGAACGCCTATCAGAAAAAGATGTATGGGTGGAACAGAGCATTGCCCCCGGCCTTGAAACTTTTCATGCGGATGGAGCACGAGTGCGCCAAGTGCTGGTGAATCTTCTCAGCAATGCAGCCAGTTTTGCACCCACCAATTCAGCAATTCGTTTTACGGCCTATGCGAATGGTGAAGATATTGTATTCTGCGTCCATGATCAGGGCTGTGGTATCCCTGATGATATTCTGAACACGGTATTCAAACGCTTTACTGCCTATGCCTACCATGGACACAAGCCTGGAGCTGGGTTAGGCCTTTCGATTGTAAAAAGTTTTGTCGAACTGCACCGAGGAACAGTTAACATTGACACAGGACAGAATAAGGGCACAACTATTGTCTGTCGCTTTCCGGCCAATGCACTAACTTTGTGCACAAGCGCCGCATGAAAACGTAGTATCTTGGGTCTTTTTCCATCGGCCATATTCTCTGCCCGACAATATTATGCAAACTGAAAGTATCAGTCGGGATCACGATTCCGGTTTAAATTCCTATTCAAGAATTCATCCTTGAAAGGATTTCTGATGGCACTTTAAAAAGGGGAATATACGATAGAATGCTAAAGCTTAAGTGAAACATCGCTAAAAAGATTAATAACCCTTTTACAAAGCTTGGCATTATAATCACTCTCTATTTCCAGAAAACCTAACGAAATAGACTATTTACAGTAAATTAAATAAAAACAATACTATATTTGCTTCGAGAAATTCAAAATTAAGACATTATGTTGATATTCCCGACAAATTATTTTATTGAAGGTATTCTCCTATGAGAAGATTGCGAAATAATTACTGCTGTACCATGACATTTACCTTCCGGCTTGATGATGAGGAGACAACAAAGCGTCTAGGGAAAGGTCTAGCACTTTCCTTGAAAAAGGGAGATCTTGTTACCCTGCACGGCGACCTTGGAACGGGCAAATCAACACTTGCGCGCGCACTGATCCGTACTCTTGCTGATAATGAAGTGCTTGAGGTGCCGAGCCCAACATTCACGTTGGTAAATACTTATGATGATCAGCGCCTGATTGTCACCCATGCTGACCTTTACCGTATCGACAACACGAAAGAAATAGAAGAACTCGGCTTTGACCAAGCACTGGAAGACGGCGTACTGCTCGTCGAGTGGCCAAGAAAAGCCGGAAGTATGTTTGATAATACGCAATTTGCCATTTTTCTCGAGCATGATGGTGATGGCCGTCTTGTAACCATCAAGACAGCAAACGATGCAACTACAAGACTTGAACGCTCCCCCTTCATGCGCTCATTTCTGAAAAAAACAAACGAGAAAAAGCAGTCTGGCGCTATTTCTTCAGTGACACCTCCCTACACATTTGTGAAACCCTGAGGCTTGGCAAAGCTCGTGAAAGACTAATGGATACACCAGTACAGCAGACTTTTGATCATATTATTTAAAGTAGATATTGGATATCGTTCTCCCGGATAAACAGGTTGAACTGATGGATTCAACAAGAAGAGTTATCAAAGCCCTATCCTTACCTTGATAAAAACTGTTTTCTCATCCTTATATAGTGATATCTTGCTAGTAAGACAACCATACATCCAACCCTTTGGATGACTGGGCTGGCAGTTTGACCAGAAGGAATTGGATGTGCTACTGATCGTTAACCGGTACTAAGCTGCTGTGCATAAGGCGTAATGATTTTCCGCCGGGTAAGAGAAAACGGTCTTACCCATCTTAAAGGTTGATGTATGCCAATACAGTGATTTGTAGGCTGCGCACTGCTAGTCAACTCGGTTAGTTTGATGGTCACAGACCTATTCCGCATCCTCTTAAAGCTCTATTTTGACCAAACCATTGTCAAAAAATGGCTTTTGGCTTTCCACTAAAGAGCCAATGGTATACAGTCGAACGGGTTGATATGATCGGAACAATTGAAAACTGCGACGACAAGAGGCTGAATACTAATTAATGAGAATACCTCGGCTTTTTTCCATTCCACCAGGAGCACCATTTCTACCAACCTTTGTTGAGGCCTTGCAGGAAGGCCGCCTGACGGAAGAAGTTGATATCCATGACCCACTGACACTGACTGCCACAACAATCTATGTGCCTACCCGGCGTGCAGCACGTGCCTTACGCTCTGTACTTGTTGAGGCAAGCTCAATAGCAGTAACATTTCTGCCTACAATTTGCCCGTTGGGTGATATTGATGAACAATCTTTTCTTTTTGCCCCTGAAAGCAGTGATAACCTTGCCCTTGATCCTCCCATTGCAGCAATGGAGAGACTATTGCTGCTTGCACAACTAATTCGCCCTTGGCGGGAAAGACTACCTAATCACGTTCATCAATTTTTTGGCCATGAAGAAATATCCCTACCGGCAAACACTGCAGATGCCATATGGCTAGCCCGCGATCTCTCCCATCTGATGGACGAAATTGAAACAGAAGAAGCCAACTGGGCAGACCTTAAAAATATAGCCCCTGACATGGTTGCTGAATGGTGGCAAGTGACACTTGATTTTTTAGATATTGTCACAATAAACTGGCCGCAGATATTGAAAGAGCGCTGCGTGGTCAACCCTGCTTTTTGGCGCAATCAGGCAATCCGCAGGCAGGCAGCCCATCTTGCCGCCAACCCTCAGGCTGGCCCAGTACTTGTTGCTGGCTCCACCGGCTCATTACCGGCAACGGCAGAGCTTATCAAAACCATTGCTTTTTTACCAAAAGGGGCTGTTGTTCTACCCGGTCTTGATCGCGACCTTGATGCAGCAGGCTGGAAAGTGCTTTCTGAACCAGAAAATGACCCTTCGGTCTTTGGTCATCCGCAATATGGCCTGAAAAAGCTTTTACACATAATCAAGGCATCGCGCTCATCAGTTGAAAATCTAGGTAAGATTTTGCCTGTACGCCGCCAACGGGAAACCATTGTGGCTCAGGCCTTCCGCCCAGCAACAACGACAGATGAATGGAACAGCCTTGAGCACAATTTATCAGGAGAGGCTTTCCATAATGTTGCATTGCTTGAGGCATCTAATGAACGAGAAGAAGCTTTAGCCATTGCCATTGCTCTGCGCACAGCCATTGAGGAAAAGCAAAAAACAGCAGCTCTTATCACCAGTGACCGCAATCTTGCACGACGGGTCTGTACTGAACTGAGCCGCTTCGGCATTCGTGCCGATGATTCCAGCGGTGCCCCATTGTTGGAAAGTGAACCGACAGCCCTGATAAGACTGCTGCTCGCATGTATTTTTGAACCGGGAGATCCAGTATCCCTGCTTTCGCTACTGAAACACCCGCTGGTGCAACTTGGACAAAAACGGGCTAAATTCTGCAAGCAGGTGGAATACTTTGAGCTTTTCTGTTTGCGTGGCGGCACAGGGCGCGTTTCACTCAGCATGGTCGATTGTTTTATCGCTGAGCGGCTACAAAAACTGACTGATCAGGATAGAGCATTTTCCAGGAAACCTGATCCTGCCATAATTGCTGATACTATCCAGCTTGGCCAGCAGCTAACCACAGCAACGGCACCGCTTCATGCTCTTGCTCAAATAGCTGTACCGGTATCCGTGGCAGAAGCAATTGCGGCAACTATTGAATGTTTTGAAAATTTCGGACGCGATGAAAACGGTTCATTGCAATATCTTTATGCCTGCGAAGCCGGACAAAGCCTGATGCAATTTCTGCACGATCTTGTTGCCGACAGATCAGGGCTTGAATTTAGCGCGCTGGAATGGCCGAAAATATTTGAATCCCTGATTGCCGGTGAATCAGTCCAGCTTCAACAGGGCGGCCACCCGCGTCTTCATATCTGGGGTGCAATTGAAGCGCGGCTGCAAACCGTTGATACAATTGTTATTGGTGGTCTGAATGAAGGCACGTGGCCGACAACGGCACGCAATGACCCCTTCATGTCGCGGACAATGAAAAAAATTGTAGGTCTTGAGCCACCGGAACGGCGTATCGGGCTTTCTGCCCATGATTTTCAGATGGCCTTAGGGATGGATCATGTCATTCTCACCCGCTCGCTGCGGCTAGATAATGCCCCTTCTATCCCCTCACGCTGGCTGCAACGGCTTGAAACAGTTCTGAGGCCGGAAGATAGATCTTCTATGCGTGCCCGTGGCTATATCTATCTCAACTGGGCACAAAAACTTGATGAGGCAACTGATGTAGATTTTATCACACGTCCCTGCCCGACACCGCCGGTTAATCAGCGTCCGCGGCATTTTTCAGTGATAGAAATTGAAACCCTGCGACGCGATCCCTATGCCATCTATGCCCGGAAAATTTTGCGACTAAACCCGCTTGATCCCCTAATCCGCGATCCATCAGCCACCGAACGTGGCACGCTTTACCACAATATCGTTGCTGCTTTTACTACAAGCGGCATCGAACCAAAAGCACCAGATGCACAATCGCACCTTCTCAAAATCGCACGGATGGAGTTTGATAAACTACAACTCCCGCTTGATATTGAAGCGATCTGGTGGCCTCGATTCTTAATTTTGGTACCTCAATTTCTGCAATGGGAGGCAAACTTGGGCAAACGCCAACGCCTTGCCGAAATTACTGCCAGTCCGGTTGTTATCGGTAATACAGAAGTTGAACTTTCAGGCCGGGCCGACCGTATTGACCTTATCAGCTATCAGCATGCAGAAATCATCGATTTCAAAACCGGCTCGACTCCATCTGTCAAGCAGGCCGCAAAACTGATGGCTCCGCAACTTGCTCTCGAAGGGGCACTATTAAGCCGCAGCGCTTTTGCCGATTGTGGGGCCAGAACTCCGTCTGACCTCCTTTATATAAGACTGACGCAAAAAGGTAAAGTTAAGCCGCAAAGCATCCTGAAAGCAGCAGGTAAAACAGCTGTTGACCTTGCTGAAGAAGCGTGGATGCGGTTGAATGAGCTTGTAAAGCATTACCAATATCCTGAAAATGGCTATCTTTCACATGCCTTGCTGCCGACGGTGAATTATAAAGGAGATTACGACCATCTGGCACGTGTATGGGAGTGGTCGTCTGGTATTACAGAGAATGAAGAATGATACAGATACATAAACCTTCCCGTATCATCCCGAAAATGGCGCTTGCAGCACAGGCTCAGGCAAGTAATCCGAAAGCCAGCGTCTGGGTATCCGCCAATGCAGGTTCAGGTAAAACCCATGTACTGACCGAGCGTGTCATACGTCTCTTGCTTGATGGGACAGAGCCTTCCCGCATTTTGTGCCTGACCTATACCAGAGCTGCCGCTGCGGTTATGCAAAAACGGATTTTTGACCAACTGTCCGCATGGACATGTATGAACGATAAAGAGCTCGCTGCTGCCTTGCTGAAATTGGAAGAAAAAGCATCAAATGATAAACGCTTAAAAGCAGCACGTAAGTTATTTGCTCGCGCGCTTGAAACACCGGGCGGCCTCAAAATCCAGACCATCCATGCTTTTTGTGAGGCATTGCTGCACCAGTTTCCGCTGGAAGCCAACATTTCCGGTCATTTTGAAATGGTCGATGACATACAGCAGACAGCCCTCTTTGCTGAGGCAAAACGGTATTTGCTTGAAACCGCTTATCGTCAAAGTGATACAAAGCTTAGCTACGCCTTTGATCTTATTCTTGCAATGACAGGAGAAAGCGGACTTGAACATCTACTTAAAGAAGCCATTCAAAATCGGCATCGACTCGAGCAATATATTAAAATAGTCTGTCAAGAACCGGAGCAGATTTTTCGCGAAATTTTTGAACTGCAGACAGGTGAAACGCTTGAAACTCTTACCACACACCTCAAGGAAACAGCGCTTTTCCCAGCTGAGCAATTATCATTGTTTACTGACCATGGCGGAGAGGCAGCGGCTTGCTTTGTCGAAAAACTGCAGATACTTGAAGGCAAGGAAGAAAGCGAAGCCATCAGAAAACTATGCTTCAGCGCCTATTTCAGGGATTCTAATGGTAAACCACGCAAACCCAAACCGATATTCACCAAGGCAGTACAGGAAGCTGTACCCGATTCTATCGACCATTTCTTGCGCAAACAGAAAACCGTGGCTACACTCATCGAAAAATTGAAGGCGGTTGAACTTATCCAGCTCAACAAGGCTGCCTATGTGATAATGGAGACCTTGCTTCGTCAGTATGCAGGTTTGAAGCGAGCACGCAGACTTCTCGATTTTGATGATCTGATTTACCACTCGCTCACTCTTCTGAAATGCAAGGGAGCCAGCCAATGGGTACAATATAAGCTTGATCAGGGCATCAATCATATTCTTGTCGATGAAGCTCAAGATACAAACCCCGCACAATGGGAGATTGTCAAGATTCTGTCTGATGAATTCTTTTCCGGATTTGGCCAACGTGAAACGGATCGGACAATTTTTGCCGTCGGAGATGAGAAACAATCCATTTATTCGTTTCAGGGTGCCGTGCCTGAAGACTTTGCCCGCAATGGTACTTATATCAACCAGCGGATATCCAGTGCTGACAAGCTGTTTCAAAAAGTGCGGCTTGATTTTTCCTTCCGTTCCACAAATGACGTACTGTCTGCTGTTGATAATGTTTTTTCTACGCCAGAAAATTATAGCGGCCTGAGTGCTGAAAACGAACCGACCATCCATAATGCTGTGCGTTTTAATGAAGCAGGCAGCGTTAATATCTGGGAGATGTTAATACCAGAAGAAACAGAAGAACCGGAGGATTGGCGCCTGCCAGTTGACCATCTTGCCTCACCGGCCTGTCGTCTTGCCGGACAGATCGCACAGACAATCCATACTTGGCTGAAAAATGCCGAGCTTCTTATTGACGAATGTCAACCGATCCGGGCCAAGGATATCATAGTGCTGGTGAGAAAACGCGACCAGTTTGTCCATGCCTTGTCACGTGCACTCAAAAACCATGGAATCGCGGTTGCCGGTGCTGACCGCCTGCATCTGACAGACCACATTGCTGTACGTGACCTAATGGCGCTGGGCCGTTTTGTGCTTCAGCCGCAGGATGACTTGTCTCTTGCAGCTGTTTTGAAAAGTCCCCTCTTCGGCATTGATGAAGAACAGCTTTTTACACTTGCAGCAAACCGGCAGACAACACTGTGGGCTGCCCTTGAAGAAGCAGCAGAAAACCATGCAGCATCTGCCGTGATTGCCGAAGAATTACGTGAATACCGCGCCATTGCCGATATTACACCGGTATTTGAATTTTATAGCCGAATATTATCGCAAAATGGCGGCCGAAGAAAAATCCTTGCTAGGCTTGGCGCAGAGGCAAGTGATGTGCTAGACGCTTTTCTTGATTATATTCTTGTCATTCAGAAAATTGGACTACCTGGATTACAGACCTTTCTGGAAATATTGGCAACCGCCAATCCTGAAATCAAACGCGAGTTGGACCAGAACCGGGATGAAATCCGCATCATGACAGTGCATGCCGCCAAAGGGCTTGAGGCAGCTGTGGTTTTTCTTGTGGATCCTGGCAGTTGCATCTGGAACAGCCAGCATCAGCCAAAATTACTGCCCATCCGGCATAATAATAACAAGATTCTAATCTGGGAACCAACAGTGGAGCTGGAAAGCCAGCAGGGACGGGAAGTTATTAAGATATTGAAAAAAAAGGCTGAACAGGAATATCGCCGCCTGCTTTATGTCGGGATGACACGGGCGAAAGACAGGCTAATTGTCTGCGGTTACCGGGGTAAACGAAAAACTGAAAATACTTGGCTTTCTCTTGTTTCAGATGCACTGTTACCCCATGCAGAGAGCATGCCGCCACCTGCGGAAGGTGTCACAGCTTGGTGTTATCGCACCACTGTTCAGGACCAGCTGACACTAGCATGGAAGATGCCGCCGCAGACACTTTCCACTTTGCCCCCTGTTCCCAGCTTTCTAAAAATCAAGGCATTGCCTGAACCCAGCCTGCCAGAGCCGTTTGCCCCCTCAGATGCAACATTAGCTATGGAAGCAAAACAAAATATCAATCCTGATCTGCTGAAAAAATCCCCTATATTTGAGGAAAACACACCTTATGGACGTCCCCTCACAAAAGCAATCGAGCGCGGAAATGCCATTCACCGGCTGTTGCAGCACCTGCCAAGCATAGAACCTAGGAAAAGGCATGCCCTTGCTGTTCATTACTTGCAGCGCACCCTGCCTAGCCAGACAACTGAACAGCATGAGGAAATTCTGGAAAATATTTTCACATTTCTGGAAGACACAGACTTTTCTCCCCTTTTTGCACAAAACAGCAGAGCTGAAGTAGCTCTTATGGGATTGGTTGAAATTGGTGGCAAAAAACGGGTTGTTTCAGGCCAGATCGATCGGCTTGCTATTTTAGATAGACATATCCTACTTGCTGATTTTAAAACTGGCCGTCCACCACAAAACATGGATAAAATACCAGCAGCTTATCTGCTACAATTAGGTTTCTATGTCCGGCTTTTGGAGCTGCTCTACCCGCAAAAAGAAATTCACCCTATTCTTATCTATACACAGAGACCTGTGCTCTTTGCACTGGACAGAGAAAGACTGAATATACTGCTCGCAGAACTGAGATAGAATACGGCACAGTAAACAAAATCGGCAAGGCTGCCCAACAGAAGTAAATTTTTAATGTAGATTCAGGCGCGCACCAGATTTAGAATGACTTAGAGAATCACGAGAAAGGATAATTCGGATGACAGTTGTGACAGTGAATAAAGATAACTTTGAGAAAAATGTCCTTCAGGTGCACGAACCAGTTGTCGTGGATTTCTGGGCAGAGTGGTGCGGCCCCTGCAAGATGATTGCACCTGCCTTAGATGAAATTGCTGTTGAGATGAAAGAGCAGATAAAAATTGCCAAGCTCAATATTGATGAGAACCCCGAGCTGGCGGTACAGTTCGGCGTGCGTTCCATTCCCACGCTGCTGCTCTTCAAAAATGGCGAAGTGGTATCCAACATGGTTGGCGCAGCCCCTAAAAGCCGGTTAGCTGATTGGATTAAAACATCTGTCAAATAAAAACTGCAGAAATAATTTCTTCCGGAATTTGTATTCCTATATATTTCCTAGCTTTAAGTGGAATCTATTATATTTTGCGACCACAATAAAGAAGATGAGGATTCAGATCATAAAGGTTGTTGGTATTTCAAATCGTTACCCATCAATAACAAAAATCTCTTGTGGATATTGAAATCCTGCAACCGAATTCCTGTAATCATGATCTGCCACTTTTTTGCTTTCTTAAACTATAACTCATTTATGCACGTGGATGCGCCTTTTCATAAATATAGAGTACTTCCTCACTATCCACACGGGTATAGATTTGTGTTGTTGAAAGGCTGGCATGACCCAACAATTCCTGGATCGTACGTAAATCCCCACCACGCGATAGGAGATGTGTTGCAAAAGAATGGCGCAATGCATGAGGTGTTGTTGTATCCGGTAATCGTAGAGCAGAGCGCAATTTTTGCACAGCGCGCTGAATGATGGCAGGCTGAAGCGGGCCACCCCGCGCACCCCGGAAAAGCAATTCATCGGGTGCCAAAAAATACGGGCATTGCCGACGGTAAACCGCAACAGCATCCCCCACCGCCTTAATGAGCGGAACAAGTCGGGTTTTTTCCCCTTTGCCCAGCACATAGAGACTCACCTGGCCTTGATCTGTAAGATCTTTGCCTTTCAGTGTAAGTGCTTCAGAAATACGCAGGCCGCAGCCATAAAGAAGCGTCAAAACAGCGGCATTGCGCGCAGCAATCCAAGGTTTCTCTTCAGATTGGACATCTTGGCCGATAATTTTTGCCGCTTCGGCAATACCAAGTGGCTTGGGCAACAGTTTCGGTTGACGGGGAGATCGGATAACATGCACTGCCGGGATTTCAGCCAACCCCTGCCCCATTAAAAAGTTGAAAAATGAACGCAGCCCTGCAAGCCCACGTCCAAGGGTACGCGCCCCCGCTCCGCCCCGCTGCCTTGCTACTAGAAAACTGCGCAGATCGGTAACTGTCAGTGTTGCAAAATCCGCAAGACATGGCATCTTTCCAAGATGTTCAGCTAGAAAATGCAGAAATTGTCGTGTATCACGCTCATATGCCTTAATTGTCAGGGGTGAAAGGCGCCGCAGACCAGCAAGAGTCATAAGCCATGCCTTACGCGCAGAAAGAACATCAGCTGCGCAAGGCAGCAGTGAGGAAAAATCTTGTTCTCTTGTCATTTTTTCCAGCTTAAAATAGAAACTTTAGTAACTCCTGACTAGCCAACCCAATATCCATGCAATGCTAGATATTACATAACAACGTTGCATGAATCTACAGGAAATGCTACCGTGCTAATGGGATGCTCACTCATCTGGCGCTCTTGCCTCAATTACCAAGGCATGGATGTGATGGTTTAATTCAATTTCAAGGATATGATTGATGGCACAGTGGCGTTCAATCCTTTTCATGCCCGAAAAGACCCGTGAGACAATTCTAATACGAAAATGCGTTTCACCGCTTCCATCAAATGAGGAGCCATTCACATGGCGATGGCCAGCATGCAAATAGGTTTCATTGATAACATCAAGCATACTGGGATTAAAGGCTGTACGCAGTTTTTTCTCGATCGTTTCCTGAACACTTCTGGACATCACACGTTTCTCAAACCATATAAGGAGCAGCTACAGATTCTCCTTATCCCTTTTCTGGGTTAATAACTGAGCGATTGGCTTGCAAAAGTCAAACCTTACTAAATTTATCTGTTTCCGTTTAATCCAAGTACCATGTCAATCAATTCGAAATATTTTGATTCCATCCGCATCCGTTCCGGCAAAAAAAGAAGTAAGCCGGATACCCCTCAGTGCCAATGGGAAAGATGCGAGAAGTCGGGGACACACCGGGCACCTGCTGGTCGCAACCAAGAGGGTCAGTATCTGCATTTCTGTATTGACCATGTGCGAGAGTATAATAAGAATTTCAACTATTTTTCCGGTTTTTCAAACAGTGAGATTATCAAGTTTCAGAAAGATTCTATTATCGGACACAGGCCAACTTGGAAAACCTCTTCAGAGAATGCGGCACGCGCATCACAGCATTTTTCGCATCTGCGTTCTGGCTCTGCATCGTATCAAAATCGCCTTCGCTACTCCTTCAACCTTTTTAATGAACAGGCACCTGCCCGTCCGCGCCAACGTAAGCTTAAAACCTTGGAAACAAAGGCTTTTGCAATCTTAGGCCTTGAAGAAGGCGTTTCAAGCACAAAGATCAAGGCAAAATACAAGGCGCTTGTCAAACTGCATCATCCTGATTCAAATGGCGGTGATAGAAGTTCGGAAGACAGGTTCCGTGAGGTCCTTCAAGCATATAATCTTCTCAAACAGGCAGGTTTTTGCTGATATTTTTTGAAAAAACCATTTTAAACTGTATTGGCATTGAAATTCTGCAAACGGTTGATAAAAAATCATGTAGAAAATACAGCCTAGATTTTAGGCGGATCTGTATTCCGTATCGGAGGCATGATGAAAGAAAATAATTCCGTAACAGCGGATCTGCCCGACAAGATTGTCTCGGTGCGCAAGGTTTTTGGTATTAACAGTAATATACAGGTTCCTGCTTATAGTAGATCGGATTTTTACGTACCTCAACTTGATCCTTATTATCTTTTTGACCATCAGACAACACTTGCCATTCTGGCCGGATTTGCCTTCAACCGCCGTGTCATGATCTCCGGCTATCATGGCACGGGAAAATCCACTCATATCGAACAGGTAGCAGCAAGACTTAATTGGCCGTGTGTGCGTGTCAATCTGGACAGTCATATCAGCCGTATCGACCTTGTTGGCAAGGATGCCATTGTGGTTAGAGATGGCATGCAGGTGACAGAATTCAAAGATGGCATTTTGCCTTGGGCTTACCAGAATAATATAGCGCTTGTTTTTGATGAATATGATGCTGGCCGGCCCGATGTCATGTTTGTCATCCAGCGTGTGCTTGAATCTTCAGGCCGGTTGACATTGCTCGACCAGAGCCGCGTTATTTCACCGCACCCGGCATTCCGCCTGTTTGCCACGGCAAACACAATCGGTCTCGGAGACACTACGGGCCTTTATCATGGTACGCAGCAGATCAACCAAGCCCAGATGGATCGCTGGTCCATCGTAACAACCTTGAATTATTTGCCACATGATAACGAAGCCAGAATTGTTCTGGCCAAGGCCAAACATTTTCAGAATAAAAAAGGACAAGAAACAATTTCACGCATGGTATGGGTTGCTGATATGACACGGCAGGCTTTTATCAATGGGGATCTTTCTACGCTTATGAGCCCGCGCACTGTTATCACATGGGCAGAGAATGCTGAAATCTTCAAGGACATCGACTTTGCTTTCCGTCTTACATTCCTTAACAAATGTGATGAGCTAGAACGGCCGATAGTCGCGGAATTTTATCAACGCGCTTTTGGCGAAGAATTGCCAGAATCACTTGCCTAGGAAGGTATTCCTCCGGATCAAAGATCCGGTATCATTAATCTGATAAAACAAGGGACTGAAAATTGGTATCTGCTTTTTTCCAATCCCCATTTTAGAACTGTACCGAAATGCTTTGGAGAAACTTAAAAAGCATGAAAACAAAGCTCGAAGACAATGGTGCCAAAACCCTGTCAAAACCAGTGGCCTCGGAACCGTTTAAACGAGCGGTAGCATCATGCATACGTGCTGTTGCCGGCAGCAGAAAACTTGAAGTTTCCTTTGGCAATGACCGTCCATCAATAAGTGGCGATCATGCTCGCTTACCCGATCTGCCCAAACGACTAACGATGAAAAATATTGCTGTTATACGGGGACTCGGTGATTCAATGGCCTTGCGCCATATGTGGCATGATGCCCGTATTCATGCAAATTTTATACCGCAAAGTACAGATGCACGCGCCATATTTGATGCTGTTGAAGAAGCACGGTTTGAATCAATTGGTGCACGTGCAATGAAAGGCATGGCCGACAATCTTGAGAGTATGCTTGCTGACCGATACGCACGGGCAAATTATCCTGCAATAACTAAATGCGATGAAGCGCCATTGGCAGAAGCTTTGGCGCTTATAGTACGTGAAAAGCTAACAGGCCGCCTGATTCCCAAGGAAGGCAAACAGCTGGTTGATGTATGGCGGAGGTGGATTGACGAAAAAGCCGGCGAAAATCTCAAGATCCTGCAAAGCAAAATGAATGATCAGAATGCCTTTGCCCGCGCCATCCGTGTTATGCTCACCTCCATGAGCATAATAGAGGCGTTTGAGGAAGAACCTGTTGCCGACAACAGCGAAAACAGCCAAGAAGAAGGTGACACGCTTGAAGAACAGCATAGATCTTATACTACTAATGGTGATTCCTCTGATGAAGATGGCAAAATAGAATCCGTTAACCTGGTTGAAGAAGATGGCAAGGAAACGGAGAACATTGATTCGGAGAAACAGCCCAGCCAGACACGCTGCCCGCAACAGGCGATGGATATAAGCAATATCGCTGATTATAAGGTTTTTACCCGGATATTCGATGAAACGATTGAAGCCGCGAGACTATGCGAGGAAACTGAACTGGAAAAGCTACGCGCCTCTCTCGACAAGCAGCTTTCTAAACTGCAAGGTATTATTGGACGACTGGCAAATCAGTTGCAGCGTCAGTTGATGGCACAACAGAACCGCTCATGGGATTTTGATCTAGAAGAAGGTTACCTTGATACAGCGCGCCTGTCGCGTGTCGTAATAGATCCAACTCAACCGCTTTCCTATAAAATGGAACGAGATACAGAATTTCGCGATACAATTGTTACATTGCTGATCGATAATTCAGGCTCCATGCGGGGCCGCCCCATTACCATAGCTGCCACCAGTGCCGATATTCTTGCCCGCACACTTGAACGCTGTGGTGTCAAAGTCGAGATTTTAGGCTTTACGACCAAAACATGGAAAGGCGGTCGTTCACGGGAATCTTGGCAACAGCAAGGCAAACCAGGCAATCCAGGCCGATTGAATGACCTGCGGCATATTATCTATAAAAGCGCTGATAGTCCGTGGCGCAGAGCACGACGTAATCTCGGTCTAATGATGCATAAAAGGTTGCTTAAAGAAAATATTGACGGTGAAGCATTGATCTGGGCACACCAGCGCCTACTTAGCCGCCGGGAATACCGTCGTATTCTGATGATGATCTCTGACGGTGCACCGGTTGATGACTCAACTCTTTCGGTTAATCCCAGCAATTATCTTGAAAAACACCTGCGGACAGTCATTGAGGAAATTGAAACCCATTCACCGATTGAGCTTATAGCAATTGGTATCGGCCATGATGTAACCCGTTATTACCGACGGGCTGTAACAATTGTTGATGTAGAGGAATTAGCCTGCGCAATGAAAGAACAATTGGCTGCACTTTTTACACAAAAACATAAATAGTGATTATTAAATTGCTTTTTCCTGTTACAGGAGCAGGAAATATTTAAGTTAATATCAATGCCATTCAACTCAAAGATTTCCTTTCTGTGAAGTTTTATTTGAAAAAACAAATTCAGGTACGCTGTCTTAATACAAGAGTCAAAATTCATTGCCTATCCATTATAATTTTGCCTTAATTATTATGCAGTAAATAACTATCGAGGCCACATTGAAAATATAAGTGGCAATTAATAAAATTTCGTTCTCCTTAACTAGGTAGTTGTGTTCTAGCCGCCATTTTTAGAAAAATGGTTTTGGGTTGTATATTAAAGCCTGATCAAGCTAGGGAAAAATACTGCACAGTAAAATTAAGGATTAAAAAGCTGATAATGGCAAAAGAAAAACAAATAACCTCATTCGATAGACAAATGATTATTCGTCTGTTGCATGAGAATTTCAAGAAACATGCCAAGTGGTATATCTGTGCAATAATTAACATGTTGCTTATTGCAGGGACAACGTCTGCGAGTGCGTGGATCATGCGCGATGTTGTCAAACAAATCATTAACGGCCACGATTCCAAGATGGTTATCACTATAGCAGCCACGGTAGCAGCTATCTTTATCATTAAAGGCCTTGCAACCTTTTTCCAAACCTTTTTCCTCAGCAGGGCCGGTAACAGTATTGTGGCTGAGCAGCAGCGTAAGATTTATGCGCGTTTGATGCAACAGGATGTTTCATTTTACCAAAACATGGGATCTTCAGACTTACTTGTGCGTGTGACCCACAATGCCAATGCAGCACGCAGTATCATTGATACGATTGTCACGACATTTGTACGTGATCTTTTTTCCCTTATCGGCCTTATAACAGTGATGCTGGTTCAGAATTTTACACTCAGCATTATGGCGCTGACTGTCGGGCCTCTCGCATTTCTGGGTATACGCCTAGTGTTGAAGCGTATCCGCGGTTTGATGGAAAAAGAATTCAGTTCGATTTCTGAAATCATAAAAGTCATGCAGGAAACATCCATCGGAATCCGGGTAGTCAAAACATTCTCTCTTGAAAGCCTTATGAAAAAGCGAATGGAAAAAGCGATTACGGATGTAGAACAGCGAGCCAACAGCATTGCCTCCCTAGAAGCTGCAACCAACCCGATCATGGAAACACTAGCAGGTATTGCCATTGCCATTGTCATTGTTTTTTCGGGTTATATGGCAACCCGACAGCCGGGGATTGAAGCCCAGCTCATGGCTTTTATCACTGCCCTGCTGCTTGCCTATGAACCAGCAAAACGGCTTGCTAATATCCGAGTCAAGATCGAATCCGGCATGATCGGCGTCCGCATGATGTTCGAAATCCTCGACCAGCCGATCATGATCATGGAAGCCAAAAACGCAAAAGATCTTCCTCAGGGCCGGGGTGAGATTACTTTTAAGAATGTTACATTCGCCTATATCGATAATCACCATGTGCTTGAAGATATTAATTTGACCTTTCCTGCCGGCAAGACGACAATACTTGTCGGCCTTTCCGGCTCAGGAAAATCAACTATGATCAATCTTATCATGCGGCTTTATGATCCGATACAAGGACATATCGAAATTGACGGGCTGGATATCCGCGAAGCCACCTTCAGATCCCTGCGTGAGAGAATATCCTATGTCGGCCAAAATACATTTCTTTTCGATGGCACGATCTATTACAATATCGCGTTAGGCAAGCCAAGTGCCACTGAAGAAGAAATTATTGCTGCAGCGAAAGCAGCCAATGCTCATGATTTTATCCTAGGCTTAAACAGAGGATATAACACTAATATCGGTGACAACGGCACAAATCTTTCAGGTGGACAGCGCCAACGCATCGCCATCGCCCGTGCCATGCTGCGTGACAGCGAAATTTTTATTCTTGATGAAGCGACAAATGCTCTTGATTCAGAATCAGAATCCCTGGTCAGCGAAGCATTAGCACGCCTTACCAAAGATCGCACCACAATTCTTATTGCACACCGCTTATCTACCGTGGCGACAGCTGACAAGATTGTCGTTATGAAAGACGGTCAAGTTGTCGAGGAAGGAAAACAGAACGAATTGCTCGACCGGCAATACGGACTTTATAAACGCCTATATGATCTGCAATTTCAAAATCCTGATCGCCTCATTGATGAGGATGCCCTTTGGGATACTGCTAAAACCAAAAACGGCTCTAGTAAACATATGCATCCAGGAAAAAACCTGTAAAGTGCTATTGACTTGAATATAATCGAATTCGCTTGCCAGAAAATTCTAAGATAGAAACCACAGCCTGACTCACTCTAAACGCAGATGTTTTTTGAACTTACATCATCATAGCTTCAACGGCCATATCAAGCAAGAATTAGCCATCAAACATGATAACGGTATTTCATATGAAATCGTACACTGAATACAGATTTACATTGGTTTCAATAAGAGATAATATGTGGTATTGTGAGAAAATTGGTTTTTATCGCTACAATCTGTGGACAACTCTTCACGACCCTCTCCGCCAACCAGCTCTAGAAACCTAAGATAACGGCCATAATAAATGCGCAGAGCCAAACGATAAATATCGCTTCAATGCGGCCGCAAAGGGAAATCATTTCATTTAATGTCATCGTTTTCAAATAATCGGGATTGCATTCCTTTCTTAGTTTCAGGTGCGACTAGCCCCAGATGCTTCCAAGCATTGACTGTAAGCATACGCCCACGCGGTGTTCTTTGAATAAAACCCTGTTGAATAAGATAAGGCTCAATAATATCCTCGATAGCATCACGTGGTTCTGACAAACCTGCCGAAATTGTTTCAATGCCAACCGGGCCGCCACCAAAATTTTCAGCAATCATCAGCAGATATTGCCTATCAAGCAAATCAAGACCAAGAGCATCTACCTCAAGACGTGACAAGGCTTCATCAGCAATCTGTTGATTAATAATCGCTTTGCAGGCAATCAGTGCAAAATCACGTACACGCCGTAACAAGCGTCCAGCAATACGTGGCGTTCCACGTGCCCGGCGGGCAATTTCCCGGGCACCATCATCGGAAACCGACATCTGCAAAATACGTGCTCCGCGGCGAACAATATATTCCAGCTCTTCAACTGTATAGAACTGAAGCCGCACAGGAATACCGAAACGATCGCGCAGTGGCGTCGTCAGTAGCCCAAGCCTTGTTGTCGCCGCAACAAGCGTAAACCGTGCAAGATCAATTTTGACTGAACGGGCTGCCGGCCCTTCCCCGATAATCAGATCAAGCTGAAAATCTTCCATTACCGGATAAAGAATTTCCTCAACGGCTGGATTAAGCCGGTGAATTTCATCGATAAAAAGCACATCCCGCTCTTCCAAATTAGTCAGTAGCGCTGCCAAATCTCCGGCTTTGGCAATAACCGGCCCTGAGGTTGAACGAAAGTTAACCCCTAACTCCTTTGCCATGATCTGGGCAAGCGTTGTCTTGCCAAGCCCTGGTGGCCCGACAAAGAGCACATGATCAAGCGCCTCATTGCGCTTGATCGCTGCCTCAATAAACACCCGCAGGTTAGCCCGTGCAGCCTCTTGACCGACAAAATCGCCTAATGCATGGGGTCGCAGCGACACATCAGCATCCTCAAACATTTTCTCTGCCGAAATAAAGCGGTCAGAGTTATCTATCACTTTGCTCATTTTGAAAGCTCTCTAAGGCCAAACCGTATCAATTTTGCTGAATCCACTCCTTCTCCAGCGGTTTTTAGGGCTTCTGCGATAGCATTGGCTGCCAACTCATAAGAATATCCCAAATTGCAAAGGGCAGAAACTGCATCTGCCACCGATGCCTGTACACCTTGCCCTCCAGTACCCACAGCACCGATGATCGCCATCATTCCGCTAGAATAGATAGGTGCCTTGTTCTTAAGTTCGGTCACAATCCGTTCCGCTACCTTTTTTCCTACCCCGGGTGCACGGCAGATAGTTGTCGTATCACACAAGGCAATGGCAGAGGCAAGTTCTTCTGTCCCCAAAGTACCAAGGACGGCAAGAGCAACTCTGGCCCCGATACCCTGAACATTCTGCAGCAGGCGAAACCATCCCTGTTCAAGCCTTGAAGAAAAGCCAAAAAGACGGATAGCATCTTCTCGTACCTGCGTTTCAATAAAAAATGTTACAGATTGTCCCATCTCAGGCAAACTGCCTAGTATGCGCGCTGTCACATAAACCATGTAACCGACACCCTGCACATCGATGATGATATAACCATCGCCAATATCTTCAAGAAAACCTTTGAGTTTACCGATCATGCCATCACCTTCATCTTACCTTGCAAATGACAGGAAACGCTTAGTTTCATTCTGATTATGGGACTATTTTAGTCCTTGAATTTTATCATATTTTCGGATGTAGAAGCCCCTCTATCCTTGCTGAAAATGCTTTGGCCTGCCTGCTGTGGGCATGGCAAATGGCAACTGCAAGAGCATCAGCTGCATCAGTTGTGTCAAAAACTGCACGCGGCATCAATACTTTCACCATCATATGAATTTGCTTCTTTTCCCCATGTCCTACACCGATAACCGCTTTTTTAACAGTATTCGGGGCATATTCAGCAACATCAAGCCCTGCCTGTGCCGGAACTAGCAGAGCAATACCGCGTGCTTGGCCCAATTTAAGTGTCGCTGTTGCATCCTTATTGACAAAGGTATGCTCAACTGCAGCTTCATGTGGCATATAAGATTGCAGTACCTGTGATAATCCTTCATGCAATTGGCAAAGCCGCGCAGCAAGTGCGCATTTATCGTCAGATCTCACCGTTCCTGCTGCAATAAATTGCAATCGACTACCAGTGATTTCAATAATCCCCCAACCGGTCCGTCGCAAACCGGGATCTACTCCAATGATGCGAATCATTTCTATCATAGCACAAATTGTAATCGCTATTTCCATTCAATTACAGTCGAATATGAACAAAAGAAAAACCAAGATCTGCGGCTTACTGTTAAAAACATCCTTCAGCTTAGAAAGCTGTTGACTAACAGAATTTCTGTGGTTACCAACCTATTCAGGGGAGTGGCTCTCACTTTCCAGATAATGCACTTGCTTGACAAATCGCAATGATTCTTCAGAAAGTTTTCGAAAACACTCCGGTAGCACATCCCAGACTGGATGATCATACATAGCCGGCTTTACATCCAATACCACCTTCTTCTTCTCACGTGCCAGCATATCCGCTGTCATATTCTGCTCATGGTGGCACGCTCCAACAACAGCCATGAGGCAGCCTGCATGAGCCTGTAATTCAGGTTCTTGGCCTCACTGGAATAAAAATCAGCTGCTTCTCCCTCCAATGAACCTACGATTCCCGTTCCCTCACCACTGAAATAATCACTCGCTTCGTTAATCAATTTTATACCATAGATATAAAGCTCTTTAAATGATGCAGCAAAAACTTCATGCTCAACCAGCACTACCATATTGTCAGATTTTGAAGAATGCAGACTCATCTTGGACTTTTTCTGTAACTTTTAAGATTATCATGATGACAAAGAACATAATCCATCTCACCGATCTCAGTAAGAAGCCATTATTCTTCTACGCAGACAACATAAATAGTTCACAGAATATGATACAATGGCAATTGAATGGTTCTAAAAGCCTAGTAAATCAAAGTTAGTAACCGGTTCAACACTAGAAAGTGCCAAGATTTGACCTTACATCCTCATCCATTAGCACCATCAAGTGCTTTCTCTCCAACCCTTGCGGTATTTCCGAGATTAAGAGAACCTGCCAGTATCACTACATCAGCAGAAACTGTAGGTACAACCTGTCTATTTCGCCAACCAATCATGCCCAGCCATTCCAGATAATAGGCTAATGCAAACTGCACAACAATGCCGGTGGCAATCAGAAGTGTATCATAAGGAATCCCTCCAGGATTAACTTTCTTTAATATCTGGGCCATCATGGCTAGAATTGTACCAGCAATGAAAACGGGCAAGCTGTACTTACCCAAGATTGCTAGCGGATGATATACACTGAAACGCATCCGATCAGAAATAGCCGGAATGATAGCAATCACATACGCAAGCGCTAGAATATGCACAAGACGCGGTAAGGAAACAAAGGTTTTATTAAAGCCGGTCAATGTACGCGGGAACCCCATGGATGTATCAATCCACCAGAAACCGCACCGTACCCAAACAAGTGACATAACAAGATAGGCAATTGCAGCAATTAACAGCAGAGGATGGCGCGGCAAATCACCACCCTGTCTGATATATATCATTGTCGCAAGACCAATAACAAACAGGAACTGCCATGATAACGGATTGAGAAACCATAAACCCTTTGTCGGGTAATTAGGTGGTGCAAGCTGGTAGACACCTGCAAAAAAATAAAGCGCACCTGACAGCATAAGCAACAGTTTGAGATTTTTACTGGCGAGATATAGCATCAGTGGCACTATAAACATCAGCACCATATAAAGCGGTAAAATATTGTTATAACCGAGTTGGTGGCCAAGCACTACAATACCGAACAGTGCTTTTGCCGGTTCGTTAATAACAGGGTTGATGTTAATTCTTGATAAAAATTCCGGACAGTGCATAAAAATTGCAGCGCCGCAGAAAATACTTAGTGTCGCAAATGTCGTCAGAATATGGGCCGAATAAAGCACAAATGCTCTGCGCCACATTTTCAATGTAAGCATCAGACGGTTGTCAACATGATATTTTGCACCATAAGCAAGCCCAACAGAGATACCGGATATTAATACAAAAGCCTCGGTAGAATCGGAAAAGCCAAAATGCTTATACGTAATACTTTCAAAAATCGTGCCTGGAACATGGTTTATAAATATCGTTAACAGTGCTAGCGCCCGAAAAACGTCGATCCGTGTATCACGTCTAGAATGCAAACGTATGTCAACATGCATGAACTGGCTCAAATCCAAAAACTCCAAAAATTGCCATGATATTGTACGACCTACTTTAATTTAGAGATATAAAAGCAGAAAAAGAATCTTATCTTAATAAGAATTATGATCAATTTTCCTTCCGGATTGAAAATATTGCGGAGAACCCGCAGGAAGAGTTTCGTGTTGTAAAGCGGATGAATAAAAGCTGAAAGATTGGTTCCTTTTTATTTAGGATGCCATTTCTTTAGCGACCTTTGCTAAAGATAGTTGGATTGCAAGATGATGAAAGTAGATGACCTGCATCTTGAAGGCAGCAATCAGGATCTAGAGAGCATTCTAGAAAAAAGCACAGGCCGGCCATGATTTTGGCCCTATGGTAACCTGCCCGACTATCACAGCGCAACGGAAATAGATGAGATGCAGCCCGATTATATTTTTTCGGCAAACTAGGCAAAGATTAAGAAACCGATACCCGCATAATCCTAAGCGTTGGCGAATATAGAGGGACCTTAAATGAAAAATTACCTTGCATTGTATAGACTAGCAATAATCTGGCAAAAGTGTTATTGTGGCGGGATAAGCTGTTTTTGTGGCAGAAAACACGCTACAGGCCTTTTGCTAAACCATACGGATTTGTGGATGAAAATGCACTGGCGGTTGGAGATTGAGGCTGACGAAATACGTCACTCGACTTTTCCTGATTAGCGTTCTCTTAAACAGGACGAAGATCTTTGCCTAATCACCGGCAGAAAACCCTGCAAAATTCATAACCAAATGAACCGATCAAAGGGGAGAACTTTGATTTTCCCTGCAATACCTAGAAGGATACTTTAAAATAAATAATCTTTGAAAGTGCAATGAAATAGCCTGAAGATGTAACAATGCAACAGCACTATAACACTGATATGGTCGTATAGCAGAGACAGGTGACCCGCAGGTCCAGCTGCATTATGATATCAATATGTTCAATGGCATCCATATTGCCAAACGCAAAAAAGCCAAGAATATATTAGGAAGGCGATCGATTCCGATATTCTCGTCGCTTATTTTATTATGGACAGATTCTTATGGACAATGCAGCCCGTGATGAGCGTTTTGATATCAGGCTCAAATGGTTTCTGTAAAGACGCCGTTGCCGAAAACGCTAATGTCGCTTAGCAGACAAGCCAGATATTGGCTGAAGATACAACGAGATTGCCCGCTGCGTTACCGAAAATAGCACCCAAAACGGCAATACTGTACCAGTTGGAATATACCCCAAAAGGTATAGAAATACTGCTTATAAACTCGTAAGAGCCCGAATAAATTGTCATTTTTTCTTGCGTCCTGCCCATTTTTATGATCTTGGAGAAGTAATTAAAATGGTTTGTTTCATTCATGATCTAAGATGGACAAAATCTATGAAAATCAATGGCAATGAGATTCGGCCAGGCAATGTGATTGAACATGGTGGTAACCTGTGGATTGCTGTCAAATGCAATGCGGTCAAACCCGGAAAGGGCGGTGCTTTCAATCAAGTGGAATTGAAGAATCTGCTTGATGGCACAAAACTGAATGAACGTTTCCGGGCCGCCGAGACCGTGGAAAAAGTGCGTCTTGAACAGAAGGATTTCACGTTTCTTTATGAACAGGACAGTGTACTTGTATTCATGGATTCGCAATCTTATGAACAGCTTGAGCTCCAGAAGGATTTTATCGGTGACCGCGCTGTATTTCTACAGGATGGTATGACGGTAACGGTTGAACTTTATGAGAACAGGCCTATTGGTATTTCGTTGCCGGATCAGATTGTGCTAACAATTACCAAAGCTGATCCCGTAGTCAAGGGACAGACTGCGGCTTCTTCCTACAAGCCTGCTATACTGGAAAACAGCATCCGCATTCTTGTACCCCCTTTTATTGAATCAGGCGAACGTATTATTGTTGATACCAATGAAATTGCCTACCTACGTCGTGCAGACTGAAATATTTCCCAGTTTGATATCTCATCGAAGCGGACGAGATAATACAAAAAAATTAAAGACTTGGACTATCTTTCAAATAAATCTGAAAATAGTTTCGAACGTTTCTGGTTTTTGTTCTATTAGAATAGTAATCGGATTTCTGCACTTGATAGATGATTTTCCGGCCAGATGGTCCCGTCCAATTGTAAGGTATTTTTATACAGGATAAATGATATGGCCCGCTCGGCAAGAATGAATGTGATGGTTCAAGCTGCTATAAAAGCAGGCCGTTTTCTTGCTCGTGATTTTGGTGAGGTACAGAATCTGCAGGTTTCACTAAAAGGTCCGGCTAATTATGTCAGCCAAGCTGAGAAGCGTGCTGAGAACACTATATATAATGAGCTGCAGCGTGCAAGGCCTGATTACAGCTTTCTAATGAAAAAAGGAGGGGAAATCACAGGAAATGACGATCAGCATTGTTTTATTGTTGACTCGCTTGATGGTATAATGAATTTTTTACATGCTATACCATTTTTTGCCATATCTATCAGTCTAGAACGACAGGGGCAGGTGGTTGCAGGTGTTATCTATAATCCGGCAATCGATGAGCTTTTTACAGCAGAACGCGGTAGTGGTGCCTTTTTAAATGACCGTCGTCTGCGCATTGCCGGCCGCCGCAAGCTCGCTGAGAGTGTTATCGGTACCAGCGTACCGCACTTAGGATGCGACAGGCATGGCCGTTATCTTGTTGAATTGCGTAATGTCATGGCAGAAGTTGCGGGCATCCGATGCATGGGGGCTGTAGCGCTTGATCTTGCCTATGTCGCCGCCGGGCAGCTTGACGGTTTCTGGGAACATGATCTTCAGCCTTGGAATATGGCAGCCGGTATTCTGATGGTACGGGAAGCAGGTGGCTTTGTTTCTGATAGCCAAGGCGGGCAAAATATTTTTGCCAACCGAAACATTGTTGCAGGAAATGAGCTTATCCATAACGCATTGATGAAAACTCTTAAAAAACCCATATGATAGGTAATAGAAGAAACCGGTTTTATTTTACCCAGCGGATTTGAATCTTTCTATTTCAGGAATAAAAAGGTTAAGTAGAATGGCGCACAAGCCACCAGTAGCAAGGCTTGAGCCCAGAATATGAAGCACAAGCTGCGGAATAGCCAACAAAAATGCCAGAACATCACTGATATCAAAAACAGAAAAAGCTGACCGAATTATGATCTGCATGGATGCAGGAATCTGGTGAATAAATTCAAGCACCTGCGATATGCCAAAACCAACGGCCAATGATACCACAATTAATCAGCAGGGCACGACGATCAAGCTGAGTGCTCGATAAAATATTGATGCCGGAAGCAGCAACAGAGCCAAACATGATAATAGTGGCACCAACAAGAGCTGCTTCCGGCAAAGACTGGAACAAACCCCATAATAACAAGGATCACATCAATCCATAAACCAGTATAACTGGCTTGCCTCTCCTGTCAGCTGGATAATACCATTATTTTGCACGAAAATGCAGCTTGGAAATGTATTAAAAAACCTGCAAGCAGTGAATTAATACCATTGACCAAAATCCCACCGCGTATGCGATTCACCCACACAGGCCCCTGCAGGGGCTCACGGGAAATTTTTTTGAAGGAATTTGAAACCATGCTACCTAAGCGCCGAAAATCAAGTCACCCAAGCCCCCACTGCCACCCTGTAACCGACAACTAGCAAAGAGGGGGCAAGCATGGCAGCACTTGAACGCACCCACAAAACGGATAGGCGATTAAAAACGATAATAAGAAGTAGTACTGTGGTAGAAAGCAAAAGATTTTGCGGACTGGAAAACTGCCTTGTGCCATAACCGCCGCCCATACTTACCAGTCCTTCCTTGATAAGAGAAAGACCGATAATAAGCACCACAATACTGGTAACAAGCGGTGTTATCACGCGTCTGACAAAAGGCAAGATTCACGAAATACCCATTTCAATAAAGGAACCCGTCATAACAACGCCGAAAATTGTTGCTATGACCTGTGCAATCAGTGTCCCAGATTTTACCATCAATGTGCCGCCAATATAAGCGGGCTGATAAGATTAGTTTGTTCTCTGTATAATCACAACAGGTCAGCGCCAAGCAACCCAAATTTGTAACACTGCACAAAAGTGGCGATGCCAGAAATCACCAGCGACATTGATAGAATCATAGATGTATCACGCGGGTTGACTCCAATTGCAGCACATATTAGAAAACGCAGTGTTACAGTCGGGACAATAATAGCCAGAAGGTGCTGGAAGGCAGAAAAAAACGACCAGCGGCTCGAGTTTATCGTAAATCCCGTAAAGAGAATCTGTTATCTGTGTCCTGCTAAAGTCAAAAACTATGATCAAGCGACCATTTCAAATATTGGTGGGCCATTTCTCTGAGACACTCGGAATATTTGATTCTGGTGCAGATAAAATTGAAAATATCCCAAGTCAAGCAAGCCCTCCTTCAGAATATAGATATAATTTTAATAACATTTTATGTCATAAGCGATTAAGGTCTTATAAAGAAAGGAAAAAACAGTACTATCTTTCAGAATTTTGAGTCTAGGATTGAAAAAATATCTGTTGTTCTTGAAATCAATAATTTTAAAAACCTTGCCGTGAAGAACGGATGCTGAATAGCAGGACAGAGTATTGTTACGCCGTTTCCACAAACTCCTACTGATTTTGCCAGTATGCAATCTAGCGATGGCCAAATTCTGCTTGCCATAGAAAAAATTAAAGGGAGAGGTGACTGGTGTTTGATATAATTTCCAGAGAGTTGGATAAGATGTAGCAAAGGGGAAGTAGCCGACCTGTAGTGTTTTTGATAATTGATGTGCCCACTAGCTGGCGAGAAGAAATCTCGCCAGCTATCGCATATAAAGAGAAGTTTTGTAAATTATCTGATAATATAAATATTATTGATAACATTCAAAGAATGTCCGATTATATTTTATCATTGAAATAGAAATATGATCCGACAGGTCATGAAATGAACAATAATTTTGATTCTGACAACATTGATAGCGGTGCTGCGGGGGGTCTACTAATTATTGATCTTGATGCATTGCAAGACAACTATCGCCGCTTATGCGCTGAGGCCAAACCTGCTAGAACTGCAGCCATTGTTAAAGCCGACGCCTATGGCATCGGCGCGGCGCAAGCAGCTCCCGCTCTTTATAAAGCAGGCTGCCGCTTATTTTTTGTAGCGCAGCTTATTGAAGCGCTTCAGCTCAAACCTCTCCTGTCACCTGATGCGACAATTGCCATTTTGAATGATATCCACCCAGGGATGGAAACTACAACCGCAGATGCGGGTTTTATTCCTGTTCTGAACTCTCTCTCTTCTATTGAGGCATGGGGTGACCTTTGCCGAAAACGCAGAGAGAAACTGCCGGCAATGCTGCAAATTGACACCGGTATGTGCCGACTTGGCCTTGATATAAAAGAAATAAAACAGCTGGTTGCAGATCCTGAAATTTTCAATCTTGCTGATATCTACTATATTCTGAGTCATCTCGCATGCAGTGATGATTCTGCCAATAATATGAATTATACACAATTGATCACCTTAAAAAAGCTGCTAAAAAAACTGCCTACTGCCCACGTAAGTTTTGCCAATTCAGCTGCTGTTTATCTGGGAAAGGACTATAGGTTTGATCTTGTCCGCCCGGGAATTGCCCTTTACGGTATTGATCCACATGGGCAAACTCCTTCTCGTCTCCAGCCTGTTGTCCAGCTTAAAGCAAGGGTTATTCAGACACGTAGTGTACCGGCAGGCCTGAAAATCGGTTACGGTGGCACTTTCCTGACAAAATACCCGACTCAGATAGCAACACTTGCTGTTGGCTATGCAGATGGCTGGCATCGTTCACTTGGTAATCGCGGTGCAGCATACTTCGCCGGTAGGCGCTTACCAATAATCGGCAGAATTTCCATGGATTCGATGATGCTTGATATAACAACTCTCGGCAGAAAAGGCCCCCAACGCGGCGATCTTGTTGAATTGATTGGCCCAAACCAGATGCTTGAAGATATTGCCCGTGATGCAGACACTATTCCTTATGAAATTCTGACGTCATTTGGCCATCGTTATGAACGGCGTTATATTCAATCAGAATAATGCGCAGAAGCGGAAGGAGAAGAGATGAAAACTCTTATGCTTGGAAGTGATATTATCGGTATTACATCACCTTCATAGTTGGCCAAGCTGGAACATAGTCTTGATTAAAAATTTCGCCATCATCGATCCTCATATCAAAAAGCTTGTACCCTACAAGCCTCTCTTTTCACGGGTTTTACTGAACAAACACTCAAGGTCTCTTCAGGAGAACTGATATGAGGAGAATTATATTAATGCAACATTAGAATATGAAATATAAAGCAATCAATTTAACGCATCGACCAAAGAAAGTCATAGAAGTTTTTTCTGTGTGAGGAGCAATTATTCGGATATCCATAAGCGCTGTAAAAATCTCCAGTCTTCAGGGGGGGGGATCCCGTCACATCCGATATTAGTGTACGCATTATCGGTGAAACACTTTATCATAGCCTTTCATCAATGTAGGCCATGAGGACACAACTAGGCTGAACCCATGGCATATGAGAAGCGGACAGCTCATTGTAATATCATCTATAACGAATAGAAGCCGGAAATTAACCCCAAAAGGCTTGATATTTCAGGCAGATATCAGCCTGAACTTTTCAAGAATGGCATCGCCCATTTCAGATGTAGAAACTTTCTGCATTCCCTGTACATAAATATCTGCTGTGCGCAAACCATCATCCAGAACGGCCGAAATTGCCTTTTCAAGACGATCCGCCTCAATATTCAACGCAAAGGAATAGCGAAGACACATTGCCAATGAAGCAATCATCGCAATAGGATTGGCAATGCCTTTCCCTACAATATCAGGTGCTGATCCATGCACAGGCTCATACATTGCACGGCGTTTTCCGCTTATTTCATCCAAAGACCCGAGAGAGGCAGAGGGCAGCATGCCAAGTGAACCGGTCAGCATTGCAGCAACATCAGAAAGAAGATCTCCAAAAAGGTTATCTGTCACAATGACATCAAATTGCTTTGGTGCCCGAACGAGCTGCATCCCGCCAGCATCCGCCAGCATATGGCTGAGTATAACATCTTGGTAGCGTGCAGCATGTATCGCTGTAATCACCTCGTTCCACAACAGGCCGGTTTTCATGACATTGCGTTTTTCCATTGAGGTAACGTGGCCACGCCGTGTCCTAGCAAGCTCAAAACCAACGCGGGCAATCCGTACGACCTCATAGGTTTCATAAATCTGTGTATCAATGGCCCGTTTTTGTCCCTCCCCCAGATCAATGATCTCTTTCGGCTCACCGAAATAAACACCCCCTGTCAATTCTCGGACAATAAGAATATCTAGCCCCTCAACCAAATCGGATTTGAGTGATGAAGCACTGGCAAGTGCAGGATAACAGATGGCAGGCCGCAGATTGGCAAATAACTGAAGATCCTTGCGTAGACGCAAAAGGCCCGCTTCAGGACGCAGATCATAGGAAACGCCATCCCATTCCGGACCTCCAACCGAACCCAAAAGGATAGCATCCGCAGCAAGCGCACGGCGCATGTCCCCATCAGAAATCGGCATACCATGTGCATTATAGGCAGCACCGCCGACAAGCCCTTCTTCACAGATGAAGCCAAGCTTCAACTCATCATTCATATAGGCGATGAATTTCCGAGCCTCGGCCATGATTTCAACACCAATACCATCGCCTGGGAGAAGAAAAATTTTTCTTGGTTTCATGATGTTTGCTTTCACGTTATTGGACACTACCTGCAAGGCCCTTACAGTATTTTTCTTCAGAACTAAAACTGTCTGAAAAAATTCATCATTCTCCTTTATGATAGGACGCGCGCTTCTGAGACCAGCATGATCGGCACCCCATTGCGGATAGGATAGGCAAGTTTTGCCTTGGATGAAATAAGTTCCTGTGATTCGGCATCATAATACAGAGCATCGCCCGTAAGCGGGCAAACGAGCAATTCAAGCATCTTGCGGTCACTTCTGGGCGGCATATTCAAATTCTATTTCCCAAAAAATTTATCTATTTCTATTTTGCCTCATGAATACACACAGAGCAAGAGTCATATTTTAACGGAATAATAGGCTTTTGAACTTTCTTAAATTAGAGAGGCAGCGAGTGCTGACCAGTAAAGTCGTTCATCACCACGCGCTCGTATTCAATAGCGCTGCAACTGAAATGGGTCATGCTGGACAAATCTTTCCGCAAAATGCGATCCAACCAGAATGAGATTGGCTGATATTCCCTGTATTTGTTTTCATTTTTTAGACCTTATCAAGGTAATCTTCGGCATGAACCTTGAATATAGGGTTCCACGTATATAATTCGCCGCTTACAGTGGGACTCACCATTCCAGATACTCGACTGTCTGCCCTTGCGTCTGAAAGGAGCCGGAAACTTTTAGTGATATTTATAGCACACCCATATAGCCTACATCCTACAAGCTATCATTATCATCTGCGTCAACACGCGCGGACTAACTGTCAGTTTTAGCCTGCTCTTCAGCAGGTAGTTTTTCGTTATGAAAATATTATAAATGCACCAATCAATAAAACGTAGTTGAACAAGGCCCCTTTGCAGAAAAAATTCCACCTTTGAGCATTAAGGCAGGAATATGATAAGAATTATTCTATTATCTCAATAATTATACTAAAGCTGATATGTTAGAAAACTAAAAAAGCTTTACTTTGCTCTCCTAACCTTTCTTCAAACAGAAAGCTTTTCCATGACTGCATCACTGACTTCAAAATTTGCATAAACATTCTGCACATCATCGTCATCATCAAGAACGGTGATTAATCTCAATACAGATTGAGCCTTTTCCTCACCAACAGGGATTAACGTTAAAGGCTTCCATACGATTTTGATCGAGTCCGCTTCACCTAATATGTTTTCAAGAATCTTAGAAACTTCACCTATATCTTCAAACCCACAGATTATGAGATGGCCATGTTCATCTGACTGCACATCTTCAGCACCGGCTTCTATGACCGCCTCCATAATCGTGTCAGCATCACCCACCGCAGATTTATAGACAATTTCACCGAGGCGGCTAAACATAAAGCTTACCGAGCCTGTTTCTCCCAGCACACCACCCGACCTTGTAAAGGCTGAACGGATATTGGATGCCGTACGATTGCGGTTATCTGTCAACACTTCAACAATAACGGCCACACCGCCAGGGCCATAGCCTTCATAACGGATTTCTTCATAATTTTCCTCATCACCGCCTGAAGCCTTTTTAATGGCACGCTCGATATTATCCTTTGGCATGGACTGCGCCTTGGCATTCTGGATTGCAAGGCGCAGACGCGGATTCATCATGGGATCGGGCAGCCCCTGCTTAGCAGAAACTGTAATTTCGCGTGCAAGTTTGGAAAATATCTTGGAACGCGCAGCATCTTGCCGTCCTTTGCGATGCATAATGTTTTTAAACTGTGAATGACCGGCCATAACATTCCTGCCTGAGTTAGACTGCCGACAGCGCTCTTGAGCAAATCTCGGCTTATCAATATGGCCCTTATACAGAAAAATACTGGCAACGTAAAGAAAATGCAGCCCTTACCTGCTCGACTTTCCCTGCAAGGTACTACTTTTCTTACCAGAAATCAGGGAGGATTTGCTGTAAATGCGGCCCGATCCGTAAAGGAGATACTTTTTCGGCAAGCCCTGTTCTGTCCGAAATATCAACCGCAAAACCACAGATTGTTGCCGGGCCATTTGCCACTTCATAACGGGCACGCAGGATTTTGCTTAAAAAGCGCTGCAATGGTTCTTCCTTGTCCATACCAAGAGTAGAATCATAATCCCCACACATACCTGCATCAGACATATAGGCAGTACCGCCCTTCAGAATTTGCACATCCGCTGTCGGCACATGGGTATGGGTACCAACTACAACACTCACTCTGCTATCCAAAAAATGACCAAAACACTGTTTCTCACTCGTGGCCTCAGCATGAAAATCAAAAATCAGCGCGTCAGCCTGTTCACCGAGCAGACAAGATGAAACAATTTTTTCCGCTGTTCCAAATGGATCATCAAGATCAGGATACATGAAAACACGGCCCATGACATTGGCAACCAGAACTCGTGCCCCATTTCTCGCAATATAGATACTTGAACCCCTACCAGGCGTCCCTTCGGGAAAATTGGCCGGACGCAGAAAGCGATCTACCCTGTTAGCATATACAAGTGTATCCTTGTGATCAAAGACATGATTCCCAGATGTTACGACATCAACACCACAGTCTAATGCTTCAAGATAGATCTTTTCGGTAATACCATGTCCATTTGCAGCATTTTCACCATTCACCACCACAAAATCAAGCTGCAGACCCGTAATCAGATCCGGAAGTTTTTTGAACACAGCATTGCGGCCTGTACGACCAACCATATCACCCAAAAACAAAAAACGCATAAATATCCTTCCAATAAGGAAAACCTACCAGCAAAACACTCTAAAACCACTCTCCGTCAAAATTGACTCCATAGATACATCATGTAGCTTGACGGGGATATTTTTTACCTGCTGACAATCGAAAGCAAGCCCGATTAGGCGCAGTTTCAAACCTCGTATACGCATTTGCCCAATAACTCTGTCATAATAGCCGCCACCATAACCGATACGATTACCTCGGGCATCAAAAGCTGCAAGCGGCAGCAATATTGTTGTCGGATCAACTGTATCCGCATCAGCGGGAGGACCTTTTGTACCACATGCCATGTCGACAAGCGGATTTCCCATATCAAACCGCCGGAATATGATAATGCCCTTACCGATAATAGCTGGCAAAGCCAGCCGGTTTCCCTGTTTTTCCAAAGTTGTCATCAAAGGACGCGGATCAATTTCAGAGCCGACAGGCCAAAAAGCTGATATTGTTTCAGTCTCGGGAAAAAGCCCTACGGCACCAGCAATAAGAGCTTCAGAGGCAGAACGACGCTCAGCCTCCCTCAATCTACTGCGTCGAGCTAATGCCTGATGGCGTAATTCATTTTTCCGGTTTTTCATAAGCTTATTTTATAGAAATTCAAACAAATAAACACCAATAAAAACTATAAGCTGTTGTCAGCTAATAGAATAAAATAGCCGGAAATTTACCTTTATTATGGCCTTCGCCACATGAATCAGTACCCAGTGGCGACCACGACAACCGACGAAAAGCTTTAATCCCAGGAACCAGCATAACAGGTGGATACACCATATGACAAGGCCCACGAGCTTTGTCAGTGACAGCGCCCTTAAGGATCAATAAGGCCCCGGGATATATTATTTCTATCGAGAAGCGCAGAACGCCGCCTTCATGTATACGATAATGACATAAATATATCAATGATTTTGATAAAATTCAGATCGGCTGATCCATTTTCTCTTCCAAAAACACATCGATCTGCTTCTAGACACGCTGCATGTGTCGATCAGGATTTATTCATTATGAATCGATGCACGCCACATCTTGCCTTCGGCAAAGCCCAAATTAAATGCACAGCATCATCGAGAAACCCATAGCCTCGGCATAGTTTTCCTCACATACGGTATTTCTGCCAATTACAGCAGCGGATCAATCATATCACTGTCGGACATTGCCGATAAACTCCATATCGGAGGTCTAATCCTAACTGCCTTATTTACTATCAGAACCCTATTTAAGCTACACATGTGATGTGCTTATTTCCAAAGTTATTCTGCGGAATGACACCATCTGTGAAAACAACAGTATAGAAAAACCTATCTCGGGAAAAAGTCCGATTCCCCTAATCAGAAGGAAAGAATGGATTGTATACAGCCCTAAAAATCATAAAGAACGTATACCCTATCATAAGATAAAATGCTGGATTTCCAAAATCCTACAATAGGAAGAATAGCCCCATTAGTGTAATCAGATCAGCTTGTTGAAAGTAACTTGTAAAGCTTATCCTTGACAGGCTTTAAAGCGAGGTGCCGTTTTATTAATAATATAAACGCGACCTTTGCGTCGAACCATACGGTTATCGCGGTGACGCGACTTAAGTACTCTAAGCGAATTTTTGATTTTCATATCAATCACCAACAGCATCCGGCCCTCGCCGAACCTAAAATTAAGAATGCATAATCAAGTCCACTCTCACTAATCCAGTAATCACAGAGTTTGTCAAGCCTTGATGTACTTGAAAGTACATAAATCCATTATCCCGAAGACGAAGAAGCTATTGATCAATGAATTTTTAGATGGATAACATTTCCCATTTTCCGTCTTTGCACTGCAACCTCTTCACCATAACAGATCTGCAAATATACAATAGCACCCTGCTCAGGTATTTCTTCTATATCGCTGCCGAATGGATATACTATCCAAAGTGCGAGATAACAGAATCTGCTCTCTCCAGTATCCCGATATTATAGACAGGCAAAGCAAACCTTTATGAGACGGCGATAACACTAATATAACTCAGCGCATGCAAGATTATTTGTTGTCGCATCCGGTTCTGTCTACGTAGTTTCAGCAAAAATCATTACTAAAACGATTTGAATGTACGTAAAGGGCCAGAAAAAACTCCAAAGCCAAGATAAATCAGCGCCCTAATAACAATTAGGCAGACAAGCTGCCCACCATTTTAAATTAGATCTTATAATCTAATTCTTCCCAGTTCCAGTATTCTCATATTCACGTCCTTCTATTGGAAATTCCGCAACACTGGCGGTCTGCTCTTCCCGCCACGCATCGAGGCGCTCAGCCAGCGCGTTATCAAAAACAGCAAGCATTGCTGCCGCAAGCAACGCGGCATTTATGGCACCCGGTTTGCCGATTGCCAATGTACCAACGGGAATACCGGCAGGCATCTGTACAATGGAAAGGAGTGAATCCTGCCCTGAAAGAGCGCTCGACTGCATAGGAACGCCCAAAACAGGCAATGGCGTCATAGCTGCCGTCATACCTGCCAGATGGGCAGCGCCACCCGCACCGGCAATGATTGCCTTAAATCCTACCTTTTTGGCCGCTTTGGCAAAAGTCAGAAACCGGTCAGGCGTACGATGCGCTGAGATGATGCGAGCATTATAACTTATCTCCAGCCTATCAAGTGTCTGTGCGGCATGACGCATAGTATCCCAATCGGATTGGCTTCCCATTATAATAGCAATATCAGCACCGTTTCTTGTCATCTCTAAAATAATCTCCTGTTTACAATTCAGGCAATGATACCGTTTAAGCTTCTGCAATTTTAGTCTTTTAGCATAAACTGGGCACAACTGACCCTGAATGTGCCTCCTATTGCCGCTTTGAAAGGTGCAAGTACCAATTTGGAATCTGCCTCATCCTGCTATTTTTTTTCTAGAAAACTGTATTCAAAGTAGCAAATCAGTCGTCTATATTGATCTGCATTCTCTATAACACATGTTAGAAAAGATTGCATATCTGAAGTTGAAAACACATTTCTAAAATTAGGATTCCGAGCTCGTTTTTAGTGATATGCTGTTATCCTTTGCATATTGGGATGCTATTCTGCTGCTGTTCCAATACATGCATTTTTCTCGTTATTATGGGGTCTTGCAGCGATCTTTAATTTGTTTTAACATTAAGCGTAGATAGCTAAGGAATAGCGAATATTTCCTGAACAGAAATCTACAAGAAGCAAGGAAATTATGATTCCCACAGAAATGCGTGCTGTCGAAATAACCCAACCTGGTGGCCCCGACGTCCTGCAAGTTGGCATGTTTCCTGTGCCAGAACCAGAAGAACATGAGGTTTTAATCCGTATCTATGCAGCCGGTGTCAACCGGTCTGATGTTGCTCAGCGCCAAGGTATCTACCCACCTCCGTCAAGGGCTTCAACTCTGCCTGGACTTGAAATTGCCGGTGAAGTGGTCGCCCGTGGTAAAAATGCAAGCCGCTATCCGCTAGGTGCCAAGGTCATGGCTCTTGTGCCTGGCGGCGGTTATGCTGAATTTGCCACGGCCGATGAACGCAATGTGCTGTCAGTTCCGAAGAACATGGACTATATCCATGCCGCAGCAATACCGGAAACTTTTTTCACGGTCTGGAGCAATGTTTTTCAATGCGGCCAGCTTTCCAAAGGCGAAATCCTGCTTATTCATGGCGGAAGTTCGGGAGTTGGCACAACAGCAATCCAGCTTGCCAAGGCTTTCGGCTCTTTTGTTATTATTACGGCGGGCACCACAGAAAAATGCAAAGCCTGCCTTGATCTAGGCGCTGATCTTGCCATCAACTATCGTACACAGGATTTCGTCAAGGAAATCAATGAATTTACGCATAAAAAAGGCGTTAATGTCATTCTGGATATGATCGGCGGCAATTATACTGAGCTTAATTATAAAATCGCTTCTGTCGAAGGCCGCATCGTTCAGATTGCGTTTCTGAACGGCTATAAAGCAACAATCAATCTCAATACACTGATGGTGAAACGTCTGATCCATACCGGCTCCACATTACGGGCACAAGATATCAGTTTCAAGGCAGAGATTGCTAATACTTTACAGAAAAAAGTCTGGCCGCTTCTGGAAAATAGGACGGTATACCCACTCATTGATGAGATAATGCCGCTTGACCAAGCAGCCAAGGCGCATGAACACATGGAAAAAAGTGCACATATCGGCAAAATTGTCCTTAAAGTGTCCTAAGCCCCTGCAATAGTGTGCAGTTTGCAGACCGCATGTTTCTGAATTTCCCGGCATTTTCATATCCTTTATCAATCACTTGCTATTTTGATAAAATCAGGATATAGGGAGGGGTAATGATTTCATGGAAATTGTGGTTTTATTCCATGTCCTGCTTACCGGAGTGGGCGAACAAAAGGGCTATAATTCATGCGTAACCAGCTTCTGATGCCTAAGGCTACTGCAGTTTGGCTTGTTGATAATACAGCGCTTTCTTTTGATCAGATTGCGGCATTCTGCAAACTCCATCTGCTTGAGGTCAAGGCAATCGCTGATGGCGAAACCGCACAAGGTATCAAGGGGCTTAACCCGGTTATAACCGGACAGCTTGCACGTGAAGAAATTGCTAAGGGAGAGCAAGACTTCAATTACTGTCTCAAACTTTCTGAACCCAAGATACGTATCCCTGAAAAAAAACGCCAGGGTCCACGTTATACGCCACTTTCCAAACGGCAAGATCGTCCCAATGCGATCCTGTGGTTGCTAAGAAATCATCCGGAATTAAAAGATATTCAGATTTCGCGTCTTATCGGAACGACAAAATTTACAATTGAGCAAATTCGTAACCGTACACACTGGAATTCGGCCAACCTGACACCACTTGACCCGGTGACACTGGGTCTTTGTTTGCAGATTGACCTTGATATAGAGGTGGAACGGGCATCTAAAAACCGGCCACACATTATGCCGAAGGATGAAATCCTACTACCCGCCTCTGTCACAGAAAACCTTGATATTACAGAAAATCAGGATGATGATATACTTGATGCTGATAAGGTTTTTGCCAAATTTTCTCCACTAAAAAATGATGAATAAGGCCTCTCAAAACAGATTGGGATAATTAAGACAATATTGCTTTCAGCCGATAAAGCTTAGGAAGCGATCGTTTTCATTTAAATGCAGTAATTTCTCAGCGAGATGGCTGTTCTTCAGTTAGGAAGTTTTATAATAGGTCAAACTTCTTCGCCAAAACGTTCATTGACTAAGTGCTCCAGTGCATCAAGCACATCTCCTGCCCGTTTTCCAGAAGCTTTTACAGTAATTGTGCAACCGGGAGACGCTGCAAGTATCATAAGACCCATAATCGAACTACCACCAACGACTACACCATCTTTTTCAACGATAACACAGGCCTCATAAGAGGTGACAACCTTAACAAACTGTGCTGAAGCACGCGCATGTAACCCCCGTTTGTTACAAATCACTATTTCACGCGTCAAAGCGTTTTCATAATCAAAGGATTCACTATAGTACATGTGTATTTTCTATTCTTCAGCAAGAATCATGCTTGGAACATTTATATACTTCCGCCCCGCATCCTGAGCAGCCCGCAAAGCACCTGCTAATGTTTCTGTCTGCCGTATACTGGTCAACTTGATCAACATTGGCAAATTCATACCTGCAATCACCTCAATCTCGCCTTCCTTCATAACAGAAATTGCCAGATTGGAAGGAGTTCCGCCAAACATATCTGTCAGAATGATAACTCCGCTGCCATCATCGACCAGATGAACAGCTGTTATAACATCTTCACGACGCTGATCCATATCATCATCAGGACCAATACAGACGGTTGCAAATTTCCCTTGTGGCCCGACGACATGCACAACAGCATGAAGAAATTCATCAGCCAGATTACCGTGCGTTACAAGCACGAGTCCAATCATCAACAAAAGCTCCTATCATTATGGTTCCCTTTTTACAGCTCATAGCAAAGGAAAAAGGTAGCTGCATCATCGCAATCCTGACATTAAGTGCAAGAAAAAATTTAACCTTTTTTAATTTATTACCTTATAAAAGATATTTAGATGCTAATTTTCCGACGAAAATATTTAATTTGACATAAATTAAACACCCTTTTCTGCAGATTCCAGTTGCCAGCGAGTTCCGAACAAAGTTGCTTCAACCGCATAGCAAAGCCCTAGAACATCACTTTCTCTCAGTTGTGGCAACTTCAGTAACGGCAGACGAACCTGCATATTCTCAAAAAAATGCTCTTCCGGATACCGTTCACCTTTCTTATCTAGTTCAATCACAAGATCAAGACGAGTTTTTTCCTCATAAGCCATTTTGAACAGCCCAGCACCACGAACCTCTATAACACCGGCAATTTGCAACGGAGCATAAGCAAAAAGCTGCCCTGTCATATTTTCAAGTTCTACATAATCATCCCCGACCAGCGCTGCCTTGCGCCCAAAAAGATGACTGCGCTCAATAAGGGCAAGGGTAAGCACAGATTTGCCCGAACCTGAAAGCCCAATAATCAGAAGACCAAAGCCTCCAAGATGGAGAGCATTCCCGTGTTGAATTTTCATAGACATTTACTCTTAGCAGAAGCGGTTTTCCTAATTATCCATAGAATATTGACCCAGCCTTTTTAATAATACAAATGGCACACGCGATCTTTACCTGTTTAATCTAGCCTATGGCCGGCAGATTGATAATAAAACGTGCCCCGAGCCAATGATTGAAATCAGTTTCATCAATAATATTTTTAACCGTCAGGGTTCCTTCATGGGCTTCAATAATCTGCCGACTGATAGAAAGCCCCAAACCGGAATGCTGGCCAAAATCTTCCTCTCTAGGCCGGTCAGTATAAAAACGATTAAAAATACGGTCAATATTCCCTGCAGAGATACCTGGGCCGTTATCTTCCACGGTAATTTCAATACGGTTGCCACATTTCACCATATGAATACGGATTTCTCCACCCTTTTCAGGAATAAAGGAACGCGCATTTTCAATCAGATTGGAAATAACCTGCCCAAGACGTAGATCATGGCCGGCCACAAAATATTTTTTGTGGCCGCCAAGTGGCTCAATCTCAAGCCTTATATCTGCAGAAATCTGATCTTTGCGTATCTCACGGGCAGCACATACCAGATTTTCAAGCAGTATTTCAAGATTAACTGGATCAGATGCTTCACGCGCCAATTCTGCATCAAGACGTGATGCGCTCGAAATATCTGTGATCAAGCGGTCAAAACGACGTATATCATGCTGAATAACATTGAACAAACGCTTGCGTGCATCTTTCGTTTTGACAAGTGGTAAGGCTTCTACAGCGCTTTTGAGCGATGTTAATGGATTTTTTAACTCATGGCTGACATCCGCAGCAAAACGCTCAATCGCCTCTATCCTTGTATAAAGAGCATCCGTCATATCACGAATAGACCTAGAAAGATGGCCAATTTCATCCTGTCGAAAAGAATAATCCGGAATTTCAACACGCTTGCTTGTACCATGGCGCACCCGATCTGCGGCCGCTGCCAACCGCCGCAGAGGATTAGCAATTATCGAGGCAAGAAAAAGTGAAAGGATAAGCATCACTGCTGCGACAATAGCAAAAATCTTGAAAATATTTTGTCGCTCGGCACGTACAATATTATCAATATCAGATCCCACGGTTGACAACAGCAGTACGCCCATAACCCCATGATAGCGCTGTATCGGCACCGCAACGGACACAATAAGCTCATGTTCTTTGTTACGCCGCTGCGCCGTTGCCGGCATGCCATTAATGGCTTTGAGCACCTCAGGATAAATTGCCCCGCTCGCATTAGTTTGGTCTTTATCAAAAGGGATACCCCCCCCCCGAATTTGGCTATAGAGCCACTGGCAACATCTTCCAAACCAGCCTAACTTATCTTCAGCAACAGGAGGTAAATTGTAGCTCAAAACTTGGCCGCTGGAATACAGTAATCGCGAATCAAGCACCAGATTGGCATCCCGATCATAAATACGTGCCCGCGTAGTGATCGGAAGGATAACACGCCGTAAAAGAGGTGAGATCCTTTCTGAATTAATAGGAAAATCCCAATTTTCAGTCATCTCCGCATGCGGTATCATACTTTCGCCAGCTTGCAGTTCCATCAGCTGCTCTGGAACAATCATACTGGAATTGCTATCAACAGTTGCAGAAGCTGCAATAGCACCGGCAATAATCTTGCCTTGGGTTTTCAAACTGTCAATCCTTGCATCAATCAAACCATCACGGAACTGGTTGAGATACATAATACCAACAACAAGTACACAAAGCGCCGCAAGATTAAGAATGACAATGCGACGTGTCAGGCTGGAAAACAAAAGCTGTTCAGATAGATGCCTTACCCGTGCCAAGATACGTAACAGACCTGCTTTCCAAGTGCGTTTCAGAATATCATACATTTTTGTATGCTAACCTATTGTTTTTAGATATTATCCAGCGTATCCGATTATTCTTGTCTGTTGTAATCATCTCCCTTCTAAAGGAAGCGAAGCGGCACCTTCCTCTAGGCTCTGCCTATAACCAACTGGCGGCAGATAGCATTTTTCAGCTTTCAGCTCTCTCGAAAACGGTAACCAACACCATATAATGTTTCAATCATCTCAAAACTTTCATCAACTGCTTTAAACTTTTTCCGAAGGCGCTTAATATGGCTGTCAATAGTACGATCATCAACATAGACCTGATCATCATAGGCGGCATCCATCAGCGCATTACGGCTTTTCACAACACCCGAACGTTGCGCCAATGCTTGAAGAATTAGGAATTCTGTAACAGTTAATGTGACCCGCAGACCTTTCCAAGTACAGGTATGACGTTCATGATCCATAATGAGCGCTCCACGCTCAAGAGACGCGGAGGACTGCCCAATTATTCTTGCCATATCAGGAGCAGCAACACGACGCAAAACAGCTCTGACTCGTTCAACCAGTAAACGCTGTGAAAACGGTTTGGTAATAAAATCATCAGCTCCCATTTTCAAACCGAACAATTCATCAATCTCATCATCCTTTGAGGTCAAGAAAATAACTGGCAGGTCAGATTTTTGGCGAAGACGACGCAACAGCTCCATTCCATCCATCCGCGGCATTTTAATATCAAGAATAGCCAAACTGGGGGGGGAAGCAACCAACCCTTCAAGGGCAGAAGCACCATCTGTATAAGTCTGCACCCGATAACCTTCGGCTTCCAGTACAATGGACACGGATGTCAAAATATTGCGATCATCATCAACAAGTGCAATCGTCTGTTTGATTGTTAGTACGTCTTCCATTCTTTTCTTTCTCAAGCTTTGCCAAAGCTTATACAACAGGCCATCTTTATAGATCCCGCCTCTATCACTCCGGCTTTGCAACTTCTGAAATTACCAGCTATCTCTTTAAAAGCCGTAGATATTCTGTTAGGGATGTTTTTTGGCTTGTGCCAGACATACCAGATGCAAACTGTGGTAATTTCACAAAAATGTTTGATTTCATAAAGAATAAAAGCTGTTTTTATCACTTTTTACAGCTTTTAAATTATTGATATTCTTTGTTTTGGAAAGCTGAACCCCTTTCTGAAAAATAAAAATCACTTTAAGATTTATGAGAATTTTGTGGAGAAATCATAAAAGAGACCGACAATTTCAATCTGCCTGCTTCAATCGGAACTTCAAGATTAAAAGGCCTATCCAACGTTTTATTATAATCTAACATCGTGTTTCCTCCTATATGGAAGAAACAATTGGCCGGAATGAAGCCAAACTTACAAAACAAGGTGCGCTTACCGCTTACAGTGGCTCGCAATACTTTAAAGTGTTCCCTCCGCGATAAGTTCATTATCCACACACCTGAACCGAACAGCACATCTGATGGGATAATAATAAAGCTAACGTCACAAGCATATTTTGATGCGCTTCATACTGATTTTATCAAAGAAACAGACTAGTTATATGGTAAAGCTTCCAAAAAGAGAAAAAAGCGTAACGCAGCTGCACAGGCAACCCCTACGGGATGAGCATGCACACGCCAATCAAGACAACGAGTAAATTTCTGACAACAGCACTTGAAGTATTTTCTTGAAAATGTGGTCTTGCGTATCCGTAAAATTTTAAGTTTTGAAGTATCAACTGCTGTTGACGGCCTTGATGCAACGATCTCAATTTAAAGGTAATACTTCCTGCCTGATACGGCATACCATATTGGACGGATTTCCTGCTTTATTAAAGTCCATTCGGGATATTTATTTCATACTGTAAATACTTTAAAAAGAAATATAGAGTAATTATTCTTTACTCTGAAGCAACCAGTAGGCAAGAAAGCACATCATTCTTGATTCTTGCATCGTAATTTTTAACTTACATCCTGTAAGCTGAAGCTTATATCAAGTGATATCATCTCTGTTAACCGACCTAACTATCATTCGTCAAAGAGATAAAGAAACTATTGTATGCGGATGCTGACCTCTTACCAATACCGCTTTGCCGGTTGCATTAGGGAGCACTTGAGATATTTGGTAAATCACTGACCACCGTGCAGTGATTAGCTGCTGAAACACAACTTTACATTAAATTACGTGGACGGGTTGTTGTATTGCCCACTTACATTTTCCAACACTTTATCACCTTTTGCATGATTTGGGATAGGACTCTCCTCAAGTTTTTTTATGATCACTTGTGCGATATCACGGTAGCGCTTAGCATGTAGGCCATATGGCTTTGCCAAGATAATGGGCCTACCTTCATCGGATGCAGCGCGTATCTGCGGATCAAGGGGTACCTCTCCTAAAAAAGCCACTTTTCTTTTTTTAGCTTCAAGACGTACGCTGCCATGACCAAAAATATCATATCGCCTACCCGTGTCAGGAGCAATGAAGTAGCTCATATTCTCAATTATTCCCAAGATGGGGACGCCAACTTTCATGAACATCTCAATCCCCTTGCGAGCATCAGCCAAAGCAAGGTCCTGCGGAGTGGAGATAATAACACTGCCTGAAAGCGGTACCTGCTGTGCAAGAGTCAAGTGCGCATCGCCAGTTCCTGGCGGCATATCGACAACAAGTACATCAAGCGGTGCCCATAGGACATCCCTAAGCATTTGTGTGATAGCCCCCATTACCATGGGGCCGCGCCAAACCATAGGGGTTTCCTCATCAACCAGAAAACCCATCGATATCAGCTTTAGCCCATACTGCTCTAGAGGTTCGAGTTTTTTATCATGAGATTCAGGGCGTCTGTGGATGCCGACAAGCCGGGGCAGAGAGGGGCCATAGATATCAGCATCAAGCAAGCCGATGGTCAACCCACTTTCTTTCAATGCAAGAGCAAGATTGATTGCTGTTGTTGATTTTCCAACACCGCCCTTACCAGAAGCAACGGTAATAATATATTTCACGCCCTCTATCGGTCTGCGAGGTGCGATTCTAAGCTGCTTATGGGCTGCTGATCGCAAAGAAAACATAGATTTTTCTTCCGTGCCGTGTTTTCTTTCAGCGGTCAACGTGACAACTGCTGAATTGACTCCATCAATTGCTGTTACTACCTTTTCAGCTGTCTGACGCAAGAGCTCTAACTCTTCAGCGCGTCCAGTCGGTACAGTGATAGAAAAAAATACCTTCCCATCAACAATGGATATTTCGGATACAAGCCCCAGAGAAACAATATCATCTGTAAAATCAGGACCTTTGACCTGTTTCAGCTGGCCAAGAACATCACTGCGAGTAATGGCAAGCATTTATTTTTGTCCTTAATAATTATCATAAAAACCAATTCCACATTATACTAAATGCACGAGATTTACGCCATATGCAATGAACCCAGAAAAGATATAACGAAGCTTTGATGGTATCATCATCCTTTAAAAGATATTATAGAGTAGTTTTATTTTTCTGGTTGTTAATATTCTCTTATGACATAGCAAATATAGCATATGAGTCCTACTTGCTAGTCTAAATGTTCGATAATTTGGATATCATCCTCAACTATAAATCTTTTAACCTTTGCCCTTTCATTTTCATCAGCGAGGCAAGCATTGGGATATTTATAAGGATGAATAGAGCGGGTCGTTTTTTGGATGGGTTATTAGCGCTGTTCAGTGAAGGATTAGGGATGAAGGTTATTTCTTGTAAGGAGTGCATGCGGGTTTATTTCTAGCTGCCTGTAGAGTTTAGTGCGTATTTTGAGGGGACTATGGTAGGGATCGCCTTTCATACAGCGTGCGCTGGTTACCTTCGGGCAGCAAAGAGTGCAGGCATCGCCTTAAGCCCGGTTCTCTTGTTGAAAACTCATCTGCCTTGGTGGCCAGAACCAGACGCATTGTCCAGGCCAGACCATGACATCGGTGTCCTTGCCCCATCTTTCATAAAAACTCAACACAATAGGCATAAACCACACACAATCTTAAAATTATGCCAATTCTCTAACCATTCGCCCGCTCGCTATCACAAAACTCCAAAAAATACCAAAACAACACATCAAAACTCAATCAACATGCCAATCATACCATAATCGATATCAGAAACTCCCCTATTAATCTATTCGGGAATATGTTTAAAGCGTAAGTATGTTTTTAAGAAAGGATGTTTTATGCAGCACTCCATGCGGAATCGCTTGATTGTCGGCTTAGATGTTCCTGATACTGCTTCAGCAGAAGCTATTGTTGACAAGTTGGAGGATACAGTCAATTTTTATAAAATCGGCTATCAGCTGATTTTTGCTGATGGTCTTGACTTTGCAAAAGAGCTTGTTGCATCAGGTAAACAAGTATTTCTTGATATGAAACTGCTTGATATTGACAATACGATTGCAAGCGGTATTGAGAGTATTTTACGTATCGGCGCTTCAATGTTGACACTGTATGCCTATCCCAAAGCAATGCGGGCAGCTGTGGACGCTGCTAGAGGAACAGATCTCTGCCTATTGGGTGTTACAGTGTTAACCTCAATGGATCAGGCTGATCTAAAAGAGGCTGGTTATCACGATACACTTGAAGCGTTGGTCTTAAAACGTGCCAACCAAGCGCGCGAAATTGGTATGGGTGGCATTGTCGCCTCTGCTAGCGAGGCCCGTATTTTACGCCCGATTATCGGTGAAAAGATGCTTTTGGTAACACCAGGCATCAGGCTGAAGAGGACTGATCACGGCGATCAAAAACGCGTTATAACGCCGGGACAGGCCATAAAAGCCGGAGCGAGTCATCTGGTTGTCGCCCGTCCGATTATTAAGGCAGAAAACCCCATTGAAGCTGTACGGATAATTTTACGTGATATGGAAGAAAATGGCGTCAGAAACGATGAAACAGATTATTCTGATGAAAGAACAGAATCCAATTTTCTTATGGTATGATTGGCATGTTGATTGAGTTTTGATGTGTTGTTTTGGTATTTTTTGGAGTTTTGTGATAGCGAGCGGGCGAGTGGTTAGAGAATTGGCATAATTTTAAGATTGTGTGTGGTCCACGTCTATTGACGCTCAGCCAGGAGCTTGGAGCAGAATTATTGGGAGAGACTTCTGGTTCGCCATCAAAGATCATCGATTAATGTTGCCTTGGAAGCAGAAACATATTCTCTGCTCAAATGAAATGTATGAAAATCACAACAGCTAAGGAAACGGCTACCCTTGTCGATAGCATGCTTGTTGAAATGAAGGGCTTCATACGCGCAAAAATGGTAAAATATATGCCAACACGGATCCTTTTAGGAGTTCCCTGATTGCATTGGGCTGAGCCCATAGCATTGGGAACGCTTGTTGTGCGAAATAGGGATTATCACACGACGCATTCCCTTTCAGCTTAATCCAACACTGCGCAAGGCAAACAATCATGACCAAGTTAAACTCTATTGACTAGCACCTTTCACATACGGCGGCTGAATAGCTACATTTCATCAACTTCCCAGCATTGAACTTATGCTATTATCGAGGTCATTTCCTACTTGCTGATAAGGTCATTATCAAGATCAATACATACGCTTGAAGAACTGCATGATACCTGCCCACCGAGCAAGCAGAGCCTGACTGCGGCTTCATTTTAGTGTTGATGCC
>QENA01000011.1 GCA_003331045.1 Candidatus Tokpelaia sp. JSC189 | reverse complement strand
CCGGATGTATCCTGACGAACCAAACTGGAAGCTCTCATACGCGATGTATAGCGCTGACGCTTAACCTGCACGGAGAAAGGCTTGTAGGCAGATGATTTTGCTTCAAGGCAAACAGACAGACAGGCAACGCTCTATAGAACAAGCAAGCGGCAGTTGCGTGCTCCGGCGATTGTTGCAGCGCAGTCAAAATCTTCCAGCCATCCGGAGCCAAGGAGGCCCGCCGTATCTTTGTACGGCTTGTCCCTCTGGAGCATGACATCGATGCCCTACTCCTCCAAGCTCCTGACTGAACACCGATAGGCGTGGACCAGCTACAATATCTTAAAAGATTATGCGGATTCTTTGAGCGCTCGGTCGTTCGTTATTACGAAACTCCAAAAAATACCAAGACAATACATCAAAACTCAAAAATAACAGTCAATCCAGCAATAATACCTCGAATCTAAGAGGTGTCTAATTAAAACTGATTACGCGAATTCTCTTTAAAGCATATTAATTTTTTATTACATAATCTTATACTCATTAAAATAAAAGTTGCTATAATAGCTAGGGATGATGATATATATTATGAGCTATTCATCACTGCTGGAGGAATATAATGGATACAGAAGGGTGCCCAATGCTACGGAGTATGGTTTTTGGGTAGGTTTTGTTGAAATATAATGTCATGCCTTAGGTACATCATCATCAACTAAACTGATTTTATGGTAAGTTGTGCTATCTTAAAATAATATGCTTTTTGGCGAAATGCGCTCAAGTTTTTTCGCAGCCAAAAATGAAGCTCTCAGGAGATGAGATATTCCTCATCTCTGAATTTCCATGAAACCGGTGCGAAGTTGATCTTTGCCTTTGTACGGTCTATTACCCACAGTTATATCTTTTGTGATACTCTATCTTCCCCTCCGTCCACCTTTATCTTACATTAGATTTCATAGTTAAAGACTGGGAGAAGATAGGATGACACGGGATGAATCACAATTTCAAGCAGCTCTGAGCGCCTTGAAATATCATGCCAGCAATGATGCGCCATTTGATATCAGGAAGGCATTTTCTGATGATACAGAACGTTTTAATAGCTTTTCTCTCAAGCTGGATGACCTTCTATTTGATTTTTCCAAATGTGCTGTCAGCGGCAAAACACTGCAACTGCTAAACAATCTGGCCCGTGTAGCCGATATCGGTGGCAGACGCGATGCGATGTTTGCCGGAGAGCCGATCAATGTGACAGAAAACCGTCCTGCCCTGCATGTGGCGCTACGCGCACCCGGAAAATCCAAAATTCTGCTGGGCGAAACAGACATTATACCCAAAGTCCAATCTGTTCTGAACAAGATGGAGAAATTTTCCAATGCGATTCGCAGCGGTATGCTGAAAGGGGAAAAGGGACATCCGTTTACGGATATCGTCAATATCGGTATCGGCGGTTCTGATCTTGGTCCTGCTACGGTAACCATGGCATTGAAACCTTATCATAACGGGCCAGCCTGTCATTTCATCTCCAATATTGATGGCGCTCATATTTCTGATACACTAAGCGGCCTTAACCCGGCCAGAACATTTTTCATTATCGCCTCCAAAACACTTACAACAACCGAAACTATGATAAATGCATTGCTTGCCCGAGAATGGATTGTCGGCGCTCTGGGAGAAGCAGCGGTTGGCAAACATTTTGCTGCTGTATCCTCCGCTCTCGACAAAGTAGCGGATTTTGGTATTGACGAATCCCGTGTCTTTGGTTTCTGGAGCTGGGTCGGGGGACGTTATTCCGTCTGGGGTGCAATCGGCCTGCCAGTTATGCTCGCAATCGGACCTGCCCAGTTCCGCCAGCTCCTCGCTGGTGCCTATATAATGGATGAACATTTTCGCCAAACACCCCTCATGGCCAACATACCTGTCATGTTGGGGCTTATCGGTTTCTGGCACCGAGTTATCTGCAATTATCGAACACGTGCTGTCATCCCCTATGAACAACGGCTTGAGAAGCTGCCTGCTTATCTTCAGCAGCTTGATATGGAATCAAACGGCAAGTGCGTAACACTTGAAGGCACACCTGTCACAACAGCAACCGGACCTGTGGTTTGGGGACAAGCCGGAACAAACGGGCAGCATGCCTTTTTCCAGTTATTGCATCAGGGAACAGACATCATTCCGATTGAGTTCATTATATTCGTTAATGGCCATGAATCGAACCTGAAACCTCAGCATAACATACTTCTGGCTAACTGTCTAGCACAGGCAAAAGCCCTATTGTACGGGCGCTCTGCTAATGCGGCCTATACCCGAATGATAGAACAGGACATGGAGGAAAGTGAAGCAAAAAAACTTGCTCCGCACAAAACTTTTCCCGGCAACCGTCCTTCCATCACCATTATGCAGGATCTTCTGACACCTTTTGCTCTTGGGCGATTGCTTGCGCTTTATGAACACCGTGTTTTTGTCGAAGGCAACCTTATGAATATCAACTCGTTTGATCAATGGGGCGTAGAACTAGGCAAGGAACTTGCTAGTTCTCTGCTAACAGAGATTGAAAGCGAAGAACAAGATAATACACAAGATGCTTCAGTATCAGGACTTCTGGCACATATTCATGCTCACAGGAGATGACTGTGGAAGTCAGTGATTATATAGTTTTCTCCTGCTACCTCCTGTATTTTCCAGCCGCAAGAGGGCTGTTTCTGAAAAAACAATTACTTTGGTTTCGTGGATATGGATTTCCAGAAATCAAAATTTCTTATCAAGCATCCGAGATGTAATGATAAAGATATCTGCAGTATCCACATAACCTGCCTCAACTGATTCACCAATATTTGCGGATGAAGTTGACTATTTTACCCTAACAGCTGATCAGCGCATTAATGATAATCTTCAACAACATAAGTATTTGTCAGATAGAGATCAAATACCATAGATTTTTCGATATCCTAAATTAAACTACCAAAAGCAAGGCGGCCAAACTGAGCAACCGTATCAACATGCTCAAGACGAAAGCCGTCAAGCATTTCGTCGATCATAATAGACCATAGCCCTTTGACATTGCTAACATCTCTATTTAATAATATCGTGGTAAGAGTGGTATTCAGAATGTCAATTTCTGTAATTCAATTGTTTTTTTAATTTAAAGGAATATCATTACAGATCTAATGGTTTTTATGTATAGAATGACTTCTTTTTAAACCAAAAACTGAGATAGTTTTCCTCTGACTATAGCGAAAATCCTTATATATTTCCTTAAGCATCTCCAAAAGCACGGAATGAATAATGAACTCATTCATCTGCCTACTTTAGCCGATTGACAATTTTCAATCCGGCAAGCAGGTATTTTATAAAATACCGGAGTCGTTTTTCTTTCCTTTCTCAATAAAATGTTTTAAAATTATGCTAGCTGAATTTCACCCCTAGCCCGGACAAATTTATGTTGATTTTAGCTATTGATACCGCCTCTGTTTTCTGTACAACCGGTCTTGTTAGCAAGAACCAACTTCTAGCCAAAGCAAGTAAGAATATCGGCAAGAGACATGCTGAGTATCTTATGGGACAGATTATCGCTGTTATGGATGAAGCGCGTAAGGATCTTTCTGATATTGACCGTATTAGTGTCAATATTGGCCCAGGTTCTTTTACCGGAGTGCGCGTCGGTGTATCTGCTGCACGCGGGCTGGCATTGGCTCTCGATAAACCGGCTATCGGTATCAGCACTTTTGAGGCGCTCGCTTTTGAGACAGCAAAACATTATAAAAACCGGCCTATAACCATCGTGCTTGAAGCCCACAGAGGTGCCCTCTATATTCAGGATTTTGATACAAATAACCACGCCATCCATCCCCCGCGGATTGATACAGCCGAAGCCATTGCGACAACCTTATCTGAAACTACGATTTTGCCTGGATCAGGCACTCATAAGATCGCGCAGCAGGTCTTTCGTCCGCTCACTGATACAACGCCGATAGCAGATATTGAAACCTATGCTCTACTAGCAGCCAGAAAAAAAACTTTCGGCAAGCTCGTCCCGCTTTATATGCGCGCTCCTGATGCCAAGCCACAGGCAAGTTTTACTTTGCCCCGTGCCTAATGGGATACATTAATTTCAGATAAACGAAAATTTTATTAGAAAAAGCCTGAATTTCCATGTCAGTCTGTATTTTTACTGAAACCAAATTGTTTCAATTGGCTGCAAAATATTCTAATCTTAGGCTCAGATATAATTTAAGGTCTGGTTCAAGCGAAATTACTTTTAATGGTCGGCTTTTCATTTCTGCGCTGCGAAGTGCTGATTATCTCTGTTAAACAGGGCGATATGAAAGCGCTATATATCTTTCATGCAAAATGCTTTTGATAGGCTTTTAGCGATGAGGTCGAGATTTTGTGTATTAAGCTGGATGTCGATTATCCCAAATACAGCACAGGCTATATCCTTATAGATGCTCTGTCGGGCTATGTATATTAAGAACGGGCAGAAACACTTTATCTGGAAATGGATGAATTGAATAAAACGGCACATGCCCTTTATAAGCACCCTTTGGCTTTTAAAGAGGCCGGTTTCCGCTGCGCCTATTACAAATCACAGACCGGCCGGGCAGATACACTGATTTTATACCGCAAATTGGCATAAAAAAATGATCAGTATTTGATCTCTGAAGCAATATAGATAGAGAATGGAAGGTCCACTCCATGAGCATAGAAACAAGAGCACAACAAAAAAATAATCTGCGCAAGATTTTTATTAAAACCTACGGATGCCAAATGAATGTGTATGATAGCCAACGGATGAGCGATAGCCTTAGCGCAGAAGGATATATGATGGCAGAGAATATCGAAGAAGCTGATATTATTCTGCTCAACACCTGCCATATCCGAGAAAAGGCTGCAGAAAAACTTTATTCCGACCTTGGGCGCTTACGTATCATGCGCAAAGAGCGGGGACAGATACCTTTGACAATCGGTGTTACCGGTTGCATTGCCCAAGCAGAGGGGGAAGAGATCATCCGACGGGCACCGGTTGTCGATCTAATAATCGGACCACAAAACTATCATCATCTGCCACATATTTTAAAAGAGGTGGAAAAAGGGATAAAGATCGTCAAAACCGACTATGTAATGGAAGATAAGTTTGCAAATTTGCCGCTACCAAAAAAAGAAACAATACGCCGTCGCGGTGTCAGTGCTTTTCTGACCGTGCAGGAAGGCTGTGACAAATTCTGCACTTTCTGTGTTGTTCCCTATACGCGTGGAGTGGAGGTTTCACGTTCTGTGGAACAGATTGTGCTTGAAGCTGAAAATTTGATCGATGCTGGCGTAAGTGAAATCACGCTTTTAGGACAGAATGTCAATGGCTGGCACGGCAAAGACGTCAATGCACACGAATGGCGGCTGAGTGATCTTCTCTTTCGACTAGCAGAAATCAAAGGCCTCAAGCGTCTTCGTTATACGACAAGCCATCCGCGTAATATGAACGATACACTGATTGCTGCCCATCGTGACCTGCCAATGCTGATGCCTTATCTGCATCTGCCGATACAAACTGGCTCTGACCGGATTCTAAAGGCCATGAACCGCCAACACACCGCGGTTGATTACCGGCACTTGATTGAGCGTATCCGGAAAGCACAGCCCGATATTGCCCTATCAGGAGATTTCATTGTTGGCTTTCCTGGTGAAACAGATGCGGATTTTGAAGAAACACTGAAGCTCGTACATGATGTGTTTTATGCCTCCGCCTATTCTTTTAAATATTCACCCCGGCCTGGTACACCGGGTGCAGATATGGCCAATCAGATTGATGAACAGAAAAAAGAGGAGCGGTTGCAGCGGCTGCAGATCTTGCTTGGCAAACAGCAAAAGCAATTCCTGCAGTCAAAGGTCGGCAAAGTTATAGATATCCTGATTGAAAAACCAGGACGGCATAAAGGGCAAATGATCGGCCGCTCGCCTTGGCTTATGCCGGTTGCGCTCAAAACGACAGCGCCAGTAGGGACAATGCTTAATGTTATTATTGAAGAGGCAAAACGCAACAGCCTTATTGGTCGATTTCAGGAATAACCACTCCTTATCCGGCTCGATTATCTACCATACTTCTGAATAGATAGAAGCATCAAGCCGGCAAAAATTGACAATGCAATGTCACAATGACTTCTCTAGCTCTCATTAGGAAATCAATGAAAAGACAATGTATGGAATACCATCTACTTGCAGCAGAGAAACAGAAATCGCGCTGATGATAGAGAATCGATCATTAAAATTCAAGGCGAATGAACTAAAAATGAGGGTAGCACTGCTCAGAAATGCACAAAGAAAGCGTATCTAGGCCATAACAGATGGCAAATCGATAATCCCATCATCAGAAAATTCTCAATGTATTGAGTATATGGCTTCATTTAATGGCACGAGCTATGTGGTACTTCCACTGTTGAAACGCTATCTTTTAAGCTTGCAACTTTGTCAGAGCGGATATCCGGCTTTTCGTTTTTATGTATGTGCCAATATAAAACCTATTTTTACAGGAAATGTTATATATATTGCTGTTGGTGATATTTATTGATGGAGGAAAATGGGTTGACTGCCCAACAAAAACAAAAACTTACTCCCCCTAAAACCAGTGCATCAGATATGGCGCATATTGTTCTAACTTTTGACAACAACCGTGAAGCAGGCGCAGTTTTCGGAAAATTTGATGAAAATTTGGCCCGGATTGAACAGAAACTCAGGCTTGATGTACATGCCCGTAGCAATGAAGTGACAATCCATGGCAAGCCAGCGGCGGTTGAACAGGCAAAACAGGCTCTCAACCGACTTTATCAGTTGGTCAAAAGCGGGCAGGATCCTAGCCTTTCCGATACGGATGCGGCAATTGCTATGGCAATTGCCGCATCCGACCAGCAACTAGAATTACCGACAATGGAAAAGGCAACCAGACAACGCACGGCCCATATTATAACCCGAAAAAAGACCATTTATGCCCGGACGCTGATGCAAGATGCTTATATGCACGCTATGCAAAGGGCAGAGCTGATTTTTGGCGTAGGACCAGCGGGTACAGGCAAGACATATCTTGCTGTTGCTTATGCAGCACAGCTGCTTGAACGCGGCATTGTTGAGCGCATAATTCTTTCTCGCCCGGCAGTGGAAGCAGGTGAGCGACTTGGCTTTCTGCCAGGCGATATGAAAGAAAAAGTTGATCCTTATCTGAGGCCACTCTACGATGCGCTTTATGATATGATACCCCCTGAAAAAGTTGAGCGCGGGCTTGCTGCTGGCAGCATTGAAATTGCACCTCTTGCCTTCATGCGCGGACGTACACTTACCCATTCAGCTATCATTCTTGATGAAGCGCAAAATACCACAACTATGCAGATGAAAATGTTCCTGACCCGTCTTGGTGAAGGAGCGCGCATGATTGTCACCGGTGATCCTACCCAGCTTGACCTGTCAGTAGGACAGAAATCTGGCCTAATTGATGCTCTGCATATCCTAAAGAATATTGAAAATATTGTCATAATACGGTTCACGGAAAAAGATGTTGTACGCCACCCTCTTGTCACGGTAATTGTGAGTGCCTATGACCAGGCTGCAAATAAAGAAGCCATACCAAAAGGCTGAAATGCTGTGATAATAATTGATATTACTGTTCATGATCAGGGCTGGACAGATGAAGAAAGCCTTGAAAAACTCGCGACAGAAACTGTGGAGGCTACATTCGGTTGCCTTGCTATGCAGAATGCGTCAAGCGAACTAAGTATTCTCTTTACAAATGATGCGGAGATATATCAGCTCAACGCCAGATGGCGCAGCCAAAACAACGCAACCAATGTGCTTTCCTTTCCTGCCTTTCCAGTCAGGATCGGAGAGGGGCCAGGCCCCATGCTTGGAGATATTATTCTGGCCCGTGAAACCATAAAGCGGGAAGCCAATAACCAAGGCAAGCCCTTAGCTCACCATTTAAGCCATCTGATTGTCCACGGTCTTTTGCACTTGCTAGGCTATGACCATGAAAATGACACTGATGCTAAAGTTATGGAAACGCTGGAGCGGAAAATTCTCCACATTCTTGCCATTCCTGACCCTTATGCTGTATCGGTATGAGAATAAATCAAGATTTTGGATCATGGCAGACAAAACATACACACAGCCCACAGATATGGAAAATGCGGGCGATGCTGAAGGGCAGAATCCGCAACGATTGCAGAAAAATGAAAAAGGTTCGTTATTAAGGGGGCTTTTTGCATTTTTGCGATCGCGGCAGGATAGTTCGTTCAAATGCAACGATTTAGATAGCAGATTTCCCCATAAATACAGTGAGGCATTTTCGCCGCAAGAGCGGCTAATGCTCAGCAATATTGTGAAGCTACACCAAGCACGCGTTGATGATGTGATGATTCCGCGCTCTGACATTGAAGCAATTGAAATCAGCACAACGCTTGCGGAAACATTGCGGCTGTTTGAAAAATCAGACCATTCACGTATGCCAGTTTATGCCAGCACACTGGATGACCCGCGTGGCATGATCCATATCCGCGATGTGTTAACCTATATCACCCGCGCTGCGCAGAAAAAGGAAGAGAATGAAATCCTTGATCTTTCTCACGTTGATCTGAACAAACCGGTTGGTGACCTGGATGTCATTCGCGATGTGCTTTTTGTACCAGGTTTGATGCTTGCAAGCCAACTTTTTACCCGCATGCAAGCCACACGGACACAGATGGCTCTGATCATTGATGAGCATGGCGGAACAGACGGCCTTGCCTCGATGGAAGATATTGTTGAGCTTGTACTCGGTAATATCGAGGATGAGCATGATGACGATGATATCATGATTGTTGCTGAAGCCGATGACAGCTGGCTGGTTGACGCCAGCACCGAGCTTGAAGAGATGGAAGAAACGATCGGCACTGATTTCAAACCTGGAGTCCACGCCGGAGAGGTTGACACGATTGGTGGCGTTATTGTCTCTGCCCTTGACCGGATACCGGCATGCGGAGAAATCATTGAAGTGATCCCCGGCTATCGCTTTCAAGTCCTTGATGCAGATCACCGCCGGATAAAACGGCTCCGCATGCGGCGTACTTCTGAAAAAGAGCCTAGTACGAAGAAAGCTTCTGGGTGAACCAACTATATTGTATGGTTTTTAGATTAATTGCCATTTATTCATATAATAAATAGAAATTTGACTCTGTTAATTTGTCACTGTTTTTCCCACAGTAGATCTTTCATCCATATGGGAACTACTGCAGACAAGAGGTTTCTTTATGCGTATTCATGCGATTCAGGCATTATCAGGCTGGAAACGACAGGTGATAGCCCTCTTTTCAGGCGCAGTGACAGCCTCTGCCCTGCCGCCAGTCAATTTTTTTCCGGTTTGTTTTCTTACATTTCCAATCCTTGCCTGGTTGCTTGATGGTATTTATGCGCAGCGGACAACAAAACGTTGCCAGAACTGCAAAGCGGCAACCCTAACGGGATGGAGTTTCGGCTTCGGTTATTTTTTAGCTGGGCTCTGGTGGCTGGGCAGCGCAATGCTGATTGATATCAGTGCTTATGGCTGGGCCATACCTTTTGCCGTTCTTGGCCTTCCGGCATATCTTGCCTTTTTTTATGCCTTTGCCACTTTCATGGCTTTTCTTCTATGGCAGCTTGGCTATGGCCGGATTATTACGCTCAGCGTTGCCTTCGGGCTGGCCGAGTGGCTGCGCAGCTGGATGTTCACCGGCTTTCCATGGAATGCAATCGGTTATACGGCCATGCCGTTTCTACTGTTGATACAACCAGCTGCTATTATCGGGGTCAGTGGTATGAATATGGTTGCCGTGCTTTTATATACCACTCCTGCTCTTTTCAGTGAAAGAAAAGATAGAAAAGCCGGTTTTGCCATTGCCGGCATTCTTATTGCGGCAGATGTTGGCTTCGGTCTTTACCGTCTTGGCACGCAGGCACCGGCTGATATATCGGTATCCAGCACAACACGGGTGCGTATTATCCAGCCATCCATTCCGCAAAGTGAAAAAACTGATAACGCAACACGACTGGAAAATTTTGAACGTCACCTACAGCTGACCGCTGCAGCGCCAGTAAAGGGAACCCCCCTACCCCATCTCATCATCTGGCCTGAAACATCAGTTCCTTATATGCTTAATTATACGCCCACCGCTCTGGCACGGATTGGCAGTACCCTAAAAGATGGTCAGCTTGCGCTAGTTGGTGCAGTCCGCATCGAAGAAACAGACAATACCGCAACAACATTCCAATATTTGAATTCCCTCCAGGTCATCAATGCCAAAGGAAAAATCATTGCCTCTGCCGATAAGGTTCATCTTGTGCCTTTCGGAGAATATTTGCCGCTTGATTCTTGGTTTCGCAAGCTTGGCCTTCAAGCCATTGCCTCTGTTGCAGGAGGGTACAGCGCTGCGGAAAAACGCACTGTCATTGCGCTTGAAAACGGACCTGTCATCCTGCCACTTATCTGTTATGAAGCTATTTTTCCCGTAGAATTCAAGCATGAAGACCCCGAACCGGATACGCTCGTAAACATTACCAATGATGCTTGGTTTGGCAATACTCCTGGCCCTTGGCAGCACTTCGCGCAGGCACGCATACGTGCAGTAGAACAGGGTATACCCCTTATCCGTGCAGCCAATAATGGCATTTCTGCCGTAATTGATCCTTATGGTCGAATCATAGCTATGCTAAAGCATAATGAAACTGGATTTATAGATATTGACTTACCTGTAAAAGCTGTTTCAGTATGGACTAGAAGCTTTTCTGATATACATGTTTTTTACATATTCTTGCTATTATTATTCATAATGAGTACAAGAATTTTCCGCCGATGCAAGCGAATTGACAATTTTTAATGATTATTATAATATGTCAATTAATTGGAAAATGTTCTATGAGAGGAATTTGTTAATCACTAAACTATAGACACAATACAATTATCCTCTCCCGTAGATGATTATGGGCGATACAAAGAAAAACCCAATCTGATTGGTGTATATGTTGGCAGCCGAATTCGTCTTCAGTGCAATATTTTTAACATGATCAAGATAAAGTTTAGTGAATAGTTGGGAATTGTATTCCAATAGATTCAGAAAATATGAAAAAGGTATCAATCGTATTGGTGCGAGTCGTCTGCAAGCTATTTCTGAGATCCTTGAAGTTTCGCTTTCATTTTTTTCGAAGAGACTTCCTACTCTGATAGGAAAAAATTTTGCCAAAAGTGAAATCAATTATATGGATTTTTATTCCAAAACTGAAGGAGTGTAACTGATACGTGTTTTCACACATATCAAGGATTATAAAATACGCCGTAAAATTGATGATATAAAGGGAGGGGTGATTTTTTTGTGTTGGTTCTAAATTCCAGAATCTTATTATTCACAAATCAGATCATTATATCTTCGGAAGATCTTACAATCTTTATAGGAAGACAGTGATTAGGAAGGTATTTTCCTGTAGCTTCGGAAATTCATTTTAAATATAAATTTAATTTAAAAATTGATTTCCATTTATTTTAAATGGCTCTAAATATGAAGTCGTTGTTTATAATACTGTGCGATCCGGTATTTCAGGCAGCTTTTCCAGAGGGGTGTTCCCGTGTTACATCAAGATTACTTCTTTACAAGCGAATCAGTTTCAGAAGGCCATCCAGACAAGATTTGTGATCGTATCTCTGATGAAATCGTTGATCTAATCTATAGAGAGGCCCGTAGAACTGGTGTGGATCCTTGGTCTGTGCGTGTTGCCTGTGAAACACTGGCCACAACCAATCGTGTTATTATTGCGGGTGAAGTGCGCGTTCCTGAAACCCTGCTGAAAAAAGATAAAAGCGGTAACCTTATTCATGATGACAGAGGCAATCCGTCTGTGAATCCTCGGCGCTTTCGGGCAGCAGCTCGCCGCGCTATCAAGGAAATTGGCTATGCACAGAAGGGTTTTCACTGGAAAACAGCAAAAATTGATGTGTTGCTGCATTCCCAGTCAGCGGATATTGCCCAAGGCGTTGATAATGCTTGTGATAGGCAAGAAGAGGAAGGTGCAGGAGATCAAGGGATCATGTTTGGTTATGCCTGCCGGGAAACACCCGATCTTATGCCCGCTCCTATTTATTATGCCCATAAGATATTGGAGACAATCTCCATTGCCCGGCACGAACAAGAAGGAGAGCTTACTAAGCTGGGGCCAGATGCCAAAAGCCAGATTACAATCCGCTACCGGCACGGCAAGCCAGAAGAAGTGGCATCCATTGTACTTTCAACCCAGCATATCGATTCGGGCTGGGATTCAAACAAGGTTCATAGTATTGTGGAACCTTATATTCGTCAAGCTCTCGCCGGCTTAAAAATTGCCGATGACTGCCGGTGGTATATCAACCCGACAGGAAAATTTGTGATCGGTGGACCTGATGGTGATGCAGGTCTGACTGGCCGGAAGATTATTGTTGATACCTATGGCGGAGCCGCTCCTCATGGCGGTGGGGCATTTTCTGGCAAGGATACAACCAAGGTTGACCGTTCTGCTGCTTATGCCGCACGTTATCTTGCCAAAAATGTTGTTGCAGCTGGTCTTGCCGACCGCTGCACTATCCAGATTTCCTATGCCATTGGTGTAGCCCAACCTTTGTCGATCTATGTCAACCTGCATAAAACAAGCCAAGTCAGTGAAACACAGGTTGAGACTGCAATCCGCAAGGTTATGGATTTATCTCCTTCAGGCATCCGTCGCCATCTGAAGCTGAATAAACCGATTTATGCCAAAACTGCCGCTTATGGCCATTTTGGTCGAAAACCCGGCAGAGATGGCTCTTTTTCATGGGAAAAAACAAATCTTGTTACAGCTTTGAAAACAACAATAGAAGAATTAGAAATGATTAAAATGCATACTGGACGGGAACGAGCTTTTTTTGGCCGCCGAAAAGGTAAACCCTTGCACCCTCATCAGAGGACACTGCACGCAATACTGTTACCTAATTTGCGAATTGATCCTGAACAGGATGCACCAGCTGATTTACAAACCCTCTTTCCTATTCCGGTCAAGGCCGTGCGTCTGGAAATCGGCTTTGGAGGTGGGGAACACCTATTGCATGAAGCTATCCGTTTTCCAGACACTGGCTTTATCGGAGTTGAGCCCTTTGTCAATGGCATGGCAAAGATATTAGGCCAACTTGAAAATGCGCCTGACCTGCGAAAATGCATACGTCTTTACGATGATGATGCCACCCGACTGCTAGACTGGCTGCCGGGTCAAGCGCTTGATGGTATTGATCTCTTCTATCCTGATCCTTGGTCAAAAAAGAAGCACTGGAAGCGCCGTTTTATAAATATGCCTAACTTAGATCGTTTTGCCCACGTGCTTAAAAAAGGTGCTTTATTTCGTTTTGTCAGCGATATTGATACATATATCAATTGGACTCTGCTTCATGTCCGCAAACATCCTGCTTTTGAATGGCAAGCACAAAATGCAGCCGATTGGCATACGCCCTATGAAGCATGGCCTAGCACCCGCTATGAAGCCAAGGCTGTACATGAAAACAGGAAACCCACTTATCTGACCTTTTTGCGTGTGTAATAAATAAAGTTCTGTGGGCGTCAAGCGGGTGAACATTTTTAGTTGATAACGTTTTTGTTGTTATGTTGAATGAGAAGCCTGGTGTGCTTTTTGTTGGTATACGGTATGAATTGACCAGTATTTTAGACTGGTCTGAATGAATATACGCT
>QENA01000010.1 GCA_003331045.1 Candidatus Tokpelaia sp. JSC189 | reverse complement strand
TCCTGTACGGTTATTTTCTCCTGAATATAAGAATTCAGAAATATAATAGATCTTGTCAGAGACCTTCTGCACCAGCGATTATCCAGAACAGCCGAATAAAGCTTTATAATGGGCACCTTAACTGCAGGTTATGCTAATCACCAGTCGGACAACTAAAAAATGCATATGAAGATCCGTCCGAATATTCTTATCCTTATGGTCGATCAGCTTTCTGGAACCTTATTTCCCGATGGTCCAGCTAACTTTTTGAAGACGCCGCATCTTGGGGTTTTGTCGGGACGCTCTCGGCGATTTGTAAATACTTACACAGCCTCACCATTGTGTTCGCCTGCACGCGCCTCTTTCATGAGTGGCCAACTCCCGTCTCGTACTGGCGTCTATGATAACGCCTCTGAGTTCGCTTCATCAATCCCCACCTTTGCTCATCACCTGCGTGCTGCTGGCTATTATACCTGTTTGTCGGGAAAGATGCATTTCGTTGGTCCAGATCAGTTGCATGGATTCGAGGAGCGGCTGACTACTGATATTTATCCAGCCGATTTCGGCTGGACGCCGGATTACCGAAAGCCAGGCGAGCGCATTGAATGGTGGTACCACAATCTAGGTTCCGTCACTGGATCGGGTGTGGCTGAAATCACCAATCAAATGGAGTATGACGATGAAGTTGCCTTTCTTGCTTGTCAGAAACTCTACGACCTATCACGTCAGTCGGATAACGTCAGGCAGCGCCCATGGTGCTTGACGGTTTCCTTCACCCATCCGCACGATCCCTATGTAACGCGCCGTCGATATTGGGACCTCTATGAAAACTGCTCGCAGTTGAATCCAAAAACCGGATTCATTCCCTATGACAAACAGGACCCGCATTCACAACGGCTTTATCTCGCAAGCGACTATGCAAGCTTTGATATCATGCCGGAACATATACGCCGCTCCCGCCGTAGCTATTTCGCCAATATCTCCTACATCGACGAAAAAATTGGTGAATTGCTTTCTGTTCTTGAACGCACGCGCATGACTAACGATACCATAATTCTGTTCTGCTCCGACCATGGCGATATGTTAGGCGAGCGTGGCCTGTGGTTCAAGATGAGCTTTTTCGAGGGATCAGCACGTGTTCCCCTGATGATCGCTGGAAAGGGCATTGAACCCGCATGCATAAATGTCCCGGTTTCCAGTCTCGATATTTGTCCGACACTCTGCGACCTCGCTGATATCGATATTTCCGGAATCATGTCATGGATCGACGGGCACTCACTCAAACCGTTACTCGAAGATGCTGAATATGCAGAAAGTCCTGTATTGATGGAATATTCAGCGGAAGGCTCCTATGCGCCTTTGGTGGCCATCCGAAAAGGAAAATACAAGTTCGTGCATTGCAAAATCGATCCGTATCAATTATTTGATTTGGAATCCGATCCGCTCGAACTGAACAATCTTGCAGATGATCCAAGGAATGCTAGTCTGGTTGCTGCTTTTATGGAAGAAGTCCGAACCCAGTGGGACATGGAAGCCTTTGATGGTGCCGTGCGCCAGAGCCAAGCACGACGCTGGGTAATCTACCCGGCACTACGCAATGGTGCTTATTTTCCATGGGATTTTCAGCCCCTGCAAAAAGCCTCTGAACGTTATATGCGTAACCACATGGATCTCAACCTTTTGGAAGAACAGAAACGATTTCCGCGAGGGGAATAAATAACCCTCAAGAAAACTCTCATCGGCACAACCTTAGCGAATAACACTACAGTGGAAGGCAGAATCAATATTCTATTTCTATGGTCAAAAAAACAATCTTTTCATATACAAACCATAAAGTTCTGGAACAGAGTTCAGATAATCCATGGAAACATGATCTTGCCTGCTCAAACAACACAACGTCGAGCATATAAGCACGATTTGAACCGGAGAAAATTCGCCCGCTTGGCAAAGAAGTTGGCATACGCACGCTCCAAGTCTTTGAGCGACTGCTGTAATGCTTGTGCTGGAGTAAGCTCTCGCTTCCATATTGGTAGCATGTTTTCCAAAAACGTGTAGCTAAATGTTAGAGTGTTTATCTTCCGTGCAGCGCTAAAGCTTTGTTATAGACAAAACAGTAAGAACCTGCAAAGCGGTGAATCTGGCGCTATTTCTGGCTGCACGTCCATTTGATTTTTGTGATAAAATACCGCTGTGATGTCTTCATAAAAACTATTTTGAATGACATGCGCATTATCTTCGCCAAGGTCGGAACCGGTTTTGAGGCATAGCTTATGGGTTCGACGGTGAAGATGACCGCGTTCGCCTTTTTGTGAATTACCCGCCAAAGTCACTATCTCACTGGTTAGTGAACAGCTTAAAAGGCATATCCAGTCGCATGCCGCGTAAAAACTTTGGGGAAATGCCCTATGGTCGCCTTCCTACTTTGCCAGTAGCTGCGGTGGCGCACCCATCCGTATTATCTACATCAAACAACAAAAAACGCTGTACTGAATCTCTACGCCGCAAGGACGGCTGCGCCGTCCGCGCTATCCAGAGCTATCTTAAAAAGACCACGTTTGATGGGCTACTTAGTCAACTTGACATTGAGAAAACCTAGCAATGATTGACTTAGGATATTCATCCATCAGGTAGATGTAGATATTTTCTATCGAGTATATATTTCAGCTTTGCCATTTACGCTCTGCATCGATAAACTCTTGTCGTTGACGACTTGTGGTATTTCCAAGCTTTCTAGACAATTCAGGGATTTCAAGAGATATTGTCTGTGCATCAACAGTGATCCTAGCGTCTTCCCGAATCACGACAAGATCAGTCTTGTCTGGAAACGTCACCCACGCAGGAATCCGGACCGCGGGTGAGTTACCTGTCTAGGTCTCCGATCCAGATTGTTTTGATTTCGGTATATTGGTCGTGTGCCCAGACAGACTTGTCACGTCCTCCAAATCCCGATTCCTTATAGCCGCCAAATGGTGTAGTGATATCGCCCTCGCCAAAGCAGTTTACTGTAACCACGCCCGCCTGAATTTCGCGGGAAAGATGAAGTGCGTTGCGCAGGTTGTTGGTATAAACCGAAGCGGCTAACCCATAAACCGAATTATTAGCCAATTCGATGGCCTCTTCCAAACTAGAAAAGGTCGTCACCGACAATAGGGGGCCAAAGATTTCTTCGCGGAACAACCGGCTGTTACCGCCGACACCGTCGACCACCGTAGGCTCCACAAAATTGCCCTGGCGCGTACCACCGCCAAGGATCAGCTGAAGTTTTTCCGTTCCAATCTGTTCAATGTAGGATTGTACTTTCTCGAAATGGGCCTTACTGATCAGCGAGCCGAGCTTGTTATTGGGGTCAAGTGGATTTCCCATCTTCCATTCGCGCAAATGGGCGCTAATGCGCGTGAGCAGATCATCTTTGATATCTTCGTGCACGATTAAGCGCGACGACGCTGAGCAGTTCTCACCCATATTCCAAAATGCGCCATTGACCACATGCCCGGCAATGGTATCAAGGTCATTCACATCTTTGAGGACAATCGCAGGGTTTTTGCCGCCGCATTCTAGGACGATATGTTTGAGATTGGAATCTGCGGCATAACGCAGGAATAGCCGCCCGGTATCGGTGGATCCGGTGAAGCTGATCATTGCCACGTCCATATGCAAGCCTAGCGGTTTTCCAACGTCCTTTCCGCCACCGGGCAATACATTAAACACACCGGCAGGAACACCCGCTTCTTGGGCTAATTCAGCCACACGTAGCGCAGTCATTGTAGTTTCTTTGGCGGGTTTGACTACAATAGAGCAGCCTGCTGCTAGTGAGGGGCCGATCTTCCAAGCTAACATCAACAGTGGGAAGTTCCACGGAAGCACTAAACCGACTACACCGATCGGTTCGCGCACAACAAGCGCCAGCGCGTTGGATCCGACTGGCGCAGTATGATCGTAGATCTTGTCGATCAGTTCCGCATGCCAGCGGATGGTTTGGATGGCCTCTGGAATGTCGGTTAACTCACATTCGCGGATGGGTTTTCCACTGTCCAGGCTTTCCATGACCGCTAACTCATGCGCATTCTTTTCCATCAGGAGAGCAAAACGCAGAAGCACGTACTTGCGCTCGCTTGGCGAACAGCGATTCCAGTGACCATTTTCGAACACTGCCTTGGCATTAGAGACGGCGATGTCTACGTCCTGCGCATCACAGGCGCTGATATTAGTGAGCACTTCTCCAGTAAATGGGTTTTTGGTTTGGAAGGTACGACCCGATGTCGAGGCGCAAAATCTACCGTCTATGAATGCTTGGGCGGGCAAGTTCAGATTTTTGGCAATCGCGGCATATTCAGGCGCGGTGAGAAGATTAGCCATTAGGGACTCTCTCCGATGATCGGTGCAGTCTCGCGCTTGAGGTCGACGATGATTGTCTGCAAAACCCTCTGCTGAGTCTCATTTAGTGGTTGTAGCGGCGCCCGAACACCGCCCGGGCGGAGGCCACTCAGTACGCTGCCGTATTTTATGGACTGCACAAACTTCCCAGAAGTTTCCAAGAAATCCATCAATGGTAACATCGCAGACATGATACGTCGAGCCTTGTCGAAATCTTTTTCCATTACAGCGGCTTTATACAGTGCGATGTGCTCGCGCGGGAGGAAGTTCGAACCCGCACAGATCCAGCTTCGTGCTCCCCAAGCAAAAAATTCCAGAGCTTGATCATCCCAACCGCAGAAAATTCCGATCTTTGGAAATTCCCGCACCAGAAGGTGCAATTGTGAGGTCTGGCCTGAACTTTCCTTAATAGCCACGAAATTCTTCGATGTTTGCGTGACGGTGTGCAAGAACTCACGCCCCATCGAGACACCCATGCGCGCCGGGTAATTGTAGAGGATGATTGGTAAGCCAGCGGCTTGGTCGATGGCCAACGCGTGCGCTGCGTTCTCCTGTTCAGTCGGCAGCGTGTAGGGCGGCGAGCCGACGAGAATGGCATCGGCCTTGATGGCCTTAGCCGCTTTGGCATATTCGATCGAATCCTCGGTGCGCACCGCGCCGGTACCAATGATCAGTGGCACGCGCGTGCCGATCACGTCCTTTGCATATTTTGCTAGATCGAGGCGCTCCTGCGAAGTATGGGCATAGTATTCGCCCGTCGAACCGGCGACAATGATTCCGTGAACACCACCTGCAATCAGATATTCGAGCACCTCGACATATGCTGCTTTGTCGATCTGCCCTTTGGAATTCAACGGCGTGATAGCTGGGGTATAAATGCCTTCGAATTGCATAGTAATTTTCCGATTCAGCTGCAGTTCAGCGTTTTAGGGATGCTGCTTTCTCTAGGCTCATGTTACATGTCTCTGGAGCTAGTGCAAGCGATACTAGAAAACCTAAAATCGTTATGGAAGCAGCAGTGTACATGGTATTGCGGATGCCAATCGTCTGCAAAGAAATTGGTACCAGATAAGTCCCGATAGCTGCGCCGATACGTGACAGCGAAGCACCTATGCCTACGGCAGCCGCGCGGATTTCAGTTGGAAAAATCTCGTTTGGGTACACCAGTTGCAGCACCTGTGCGCCACCGATGAAAGTCGAATAGGCGCTAAAAAAAACCAGAACCAGCCATTCTCCGCCATCAGAGAAAGCGCCCAACCCCAGCAATGCAATGCCCGACCATAAGAAACTGTGAATCACCAGTGGACGGCGGCCGATGACGTTGATCAGCCGTGTGGCGATGCCGCAGCCTATAACGAACAGAATTGTAATGGCGATAGAGCCGTAAGCAGCCCAATACCCGGTCAGATTCAAGGCTTGGAGAACTTTAGGCGCGAATGCATACACCGCAAGGACTGGAATAACGGAACACATCCAGAACATAACGAAGAACACTATGCGAGGGCCGTATCCGGCACGCAACAGGGTACTTAGGCCTTGTGCCTCTGCTGCCTGTTCTGGCAGATTGCGTAGCGAGAAATTTGACCCGTAAACCTTCTTGATTATACGCTCAGCATCTGCAAGCCGACCTTTGCTCACCAACCATCGAGGTGACTCCGGTGTTCCCAGCCGCACGACCACTAGCAGTACCCCAATGAATGCAGGGCTGGCAAGTACTAGCCGCCAAGCAGCGCTGCCGCCTCTGCTCAGAATGACATTGCCCATGATATACGCCAGAGCCGCGCCTGCAAACCACAGAATCGTCAGAGCTGCAAGCCTCGGGCCACGGTGTTTCTCTGGCAGAAACTCTACCAGCAAGGTGCTGGCAGCAGGATACTCGCAGCCCACACCAATCCCTATCAGAAAACGGAATATAAACAGGGATAGACCCGTTTCAGCCAAGAACTGGCCTAGCGAGCACAGGATGAAAATAATTGGACCGATAAAGTACACCTTTTGACGACCTAGAAGGCCGGTCAGCCATCCACCTAGAAATCCACCAATGAAAATGCCGAAAAGGGCTGATGCCGCAATTAGCCCCTGCCAAAATTCATCAAGTTCCAGTTCGATCGAGAGCGGCATAAGTACAACTCCGATGATACTCAGGATGTAGCCGTCGATCAACCAACCACCGCCGGAGCGCACACTTAGTAATTGGTGAAAGCGATTGAGAGGTACGTCTTCGATGGATATGTCATTTCTTTTTGTCATCTTTTGTTTCCTTGAAAAAAATGTTAAGCAGCTTAATTAGGCACTTATCTCTTTTCGGTCAGCTTTCCTTTCCAGCTTTGCGCTGTCCCAACCAAAGAGTCGCGTTGACGCCGATTGATAGAAAAGGCTCCGGGGGCAATTTGTTCGGCCCTGGCGAGGCCAGCAAAAAATCAATCAGGTCATTACGCTTTCCGGCCAACCAATCCGCTAGAAGTGTGCCGGTAACTGTGCCACGGGTGATGCCTAGGCCGTTGCAGCACAGCGCTCCATAGACGTTTGGTGCGAGTTGCCCGAAGAATCCTTCGTGATTTTGCGAAAGAGCCAAAGAACCGCTCCAGGTGTAGTCAAATTTGACGGCGGGTAGCATCGGGAAGCGCCGGTCAAAGGATTCCTGATGCTGACGGACAAAGCGTTCTAGGTAATACTGCCGTGGCCGTCCGTCCGGATTAAAGCTAAAACTATTGCGTACTAAGATACGGTTGTCATGCGTACGGCGTATTGTGCTGCCGTAAGGATCAGCTGGAATAACGCCCCAGAATGGTTTGCCTCCCAGTTGCGCCTGTTCTTCATCGGTCAGAGGTCGTGTCAGGCTGGCGTAGAGGAAGATAGGTAACATCGTCCGCCTCAAAAAGCCGAAGTGCATGCTGAAGGCATTGTTTGCTAGCACTAGCTTGTCGGCGATGATACGCCCGCACGAATGTATCAGAATCGTCTTTTTTCCGTATTCCACTTCGATGATAGGCGTGTTTTCGCATAGCATGACATTGGGCGGCAGCGTATCAGCCAGACCTTTGACTAGCGCTGAAGGTTGGAGCAGCAGGGTGCCCGGCATATACAGGGCTTTGCAGTAGAACGACGTGCCGATGTGTTCTGCTAGCTCCTTAGCCTCGATAATTTCGGATGGTTCTTCCAGTTTTTCAAGGCCCCGCTGGTAGGCGTGCAATATGGCATTTCCACGTTCCTCGATAGCAGCTTGGTACTTGCCGGATTCTTGAAGATGGCACTCAATTCCATGTTTTTCTACGATCGAGCGAAGAATGGACTGTCCTGTGCGGTTGAGCTTTAGAATTGTCTTAGCGGTTCCGATTTCGCCGATGTAGTCCTTAGAACCAATATCATGTGGTAGGTCGATAGCGAATCCAGCACTCCTGCCAGCCGTTCCAAAACCGACTTCCTGAGCCTCCACTAGAACGATTTCTTCATCCGGGAAATTCAGTGCCAGTTGTCGAGTTGCGGCAAGGCCAGTATATCCAGCACCAACAACAGCCCAGCGGGTTTTTGTGTTTCCGGTGTGGCTAGGTTTAGGATGACGCGGTGCGCTTGTGTAATACCAGCCGGGTTGCGCATCGTCACTTGGAAGCGAAGTGACCTTGTGCATCTTTTGACTCCTTTCTTAATTTATTAGGTTCATCGTAGAATATCGGGGAAGGTGGCCTAGATTTTGAGAAAGAAATACTCCTTGATCGCGGTAGTCATAGGTATGACTCTCGATATTGTTGTTGATGCCATCGACGATGTTAGTAGAGGGGATAGCGACAATACGATCCAGAATCCTGTAGACGCTAAGCGAATTTCTGCAAGGCAGCGATGTCGTTTTTCTCGGATTGATTTATTCACTGTTGCTGGGTTGTATGCGCTTGAGGATATAAACGGTGCAATTACAGTCGCTTGAGATCGACGTGCAGTACGTATACGCCAAGATTGACCAATATAGTGGTGTAACGATGGCCTTTGTGCAACGCGAACGCATCCATTACCAGATCTATATACCAATCTGGATTGCGTAGATTGGTATGCAGATGATCTTTGCTGATGGTCTTGATCGTATAAACTATAAAAGCTCGCCACTGCTTGTATACTAATCAAGCGCAGCAGCCTCTCGCAGGAATCGGCAAAGTAATCCGGCGCCATTGAGCTTCTCCAGCCTCAGATCTACGCAGTGCTTATACCAGATTCGTCTAGGTGGAACGAGAATCATATCATCTTATGAACATGATAAACACCGCAAGCCATACTGTATGACCTTAACCCACAAGCATGCAGGTGAATCAACAGCATATTGTTGCTAGTCTTGTGAAGATTGCACTTGATCCAGATCTATTGCAACGAGATTTAGTATACTCAATCTCTTGGTGCCATTCCACGAAATTCTACATTGCTAAATGAATAGGACGACGCAACAGAGCTCGTTTGATTCAATACATTGTTCAATTTGCCCGTTCGATTAGCATGATTTCCAACAATCGTATATCAGACAATGCTACTTCATCAATATTTACACCATTATCGAAGGAAACAATACCATACTGCGATCCTTGCTCTGCTACTCGGTTTATCATCAAGCACCCTGCCCGCCCGTTAACCTGAACAACGATTCTAACCGAAGACGAAGATAATTTCTGGCTGACTTCTTCATGGGCATCAGACCTTTCTGAGGATTGTTCACTGCCGAGTACATCATGTAATTGCTGCAAACCTAGATTGGCTGTTTCAGCTAGCGGTTCTGATGGCGGGCTTTCGCTAAGTAGATTACTCTTGAGAGATTTCGCAAGCGCCATAGCACCACGTTGGGTAATGGATTCGTTATTCTCGATGTAAGCCAATGTAGAGGTCTCATCGATCTCCATAGCCTTTTGCAGTTCGTAAGCAACACGGATGCCAAATTCCTCAACACGATCCCGGATAACCCTGTGCATCTGCGAAAAACCGCTATAAAGCGAAACCCATGAACGATGCTTTCCAAGAAACTCTGCAATACGGGAAGACTTTGTCCCCTTTGAAAGTTCCTGCTCGATAAAACGCGCTATATCAGCATGAAGCAAATTCTCACGCTGAATATTTTCTATCATCTGGTCATATCCATCGGATGGATTTACCCGAACTACCGCCGGTATCTTTGCGACCTTTGCAAGTTGCGAAGCTCGATAACGTCGCGCACCCATAACGATGACATACTTACCATCTGCGTTTTTAGGTCGAACCACAATTGGCTGAACCACCCCGCGCTTCCTGATTGAGTCCGCAAGTTCTTCAAGATTTTCTTGGTGAAAACTACGCCGAGGTTGATCTAGATCTTCGATTACATCTGAAAGCGGTAATTCGATCTGATGCCCAAGAAAATCTTGTTTGACAGGTACTTCTTTTTGGTTCTTTGCAATCTTTTCGAAGCCAGAAAAGTCAATTCCTTCCAAAATACCACTCATTAACCCGTCCTTTTCTCGATTCCGCTATCCAAACATCCGATTTTCGATTTTTTCCATCACCTGACGAATTTCCTTTCCTGCAACGCGTGCGGCGGTTTTTATATCCTTCCAAACTGGTTCCAGTGTTATTGCTGTATTTTCAAAAGCCTGCCGATTTCTGATCACGGCATCAAACATAAAATGCGGCCCCACTTTTTGAAAGACCTCAATCAGAATCTCCTTTTGCAACGTTGAGTTGGCGACAAACTTATTCGGTAGCATCCCAAGAAAAACAAGGTTTGGATTGAACTGTTTCTGCGCTCCAATGATGGAATGCAATAGGCTTTCCACACCTTGCATGCTATATGGAGCAAGCTCAATCGGGGCCAAAACATGGGTTGCAAAGAGCATGGGACCGATGTTCAGATAGTCTGCCTTTGGCGCACAATCGATAATGCAAATATCGTATCCATCGGCAGCGCCGAGAATGTTTCTCATCAACCATTTAATCTGCGGCTGTCTCACTTCAAGCGTTTTAAGTTCATCATTAGCCGCAATGACTGCAATACCTGGATTCGATAATGAAAGTATTTTTCTTTCACCTTTGATTAAGGAAGGGGTTTCCACATAAATTTTATGATTACGGAGGGTACGGGATGCGTTCTTTTGATCATCCAGTTCTACGAATAGAACTCGCATCTTTTCAGAAAAATACCAAGCTGCATGACATGCGATAGTTGTCTTTCCTACTCCCCCTTTACGGTTGGTGAGTTGTAGAATCTTCATTTAATGATTCAGCTTTTCCTGTTGACAATTAATTTTATCATGAATTTTAGTCCTCCGCATTGTTAGCTTTTTTAAAGTGCAAACTAGTACATTCTATACGATTCTTTTGTAACAGAAAATTTGTGTGCACAAATTTAATTGACATCTCTACAGAAAAGAAAACAAGCCTCACCAAAGTAGTTGGATTTGAGTAGGTATAGTAGAATATTATTCTATTTCACTTCATTCTTCGTCGAAACACAGGATCATCCAAGTTTCACATTGTTAGCCTGAACCATCTTCATGGCTGAGCTGATGAGCGCAGAAACTTCGGTCATATTGCTCGGCGTGATGAGTGTTGTAGTAGCGTCCGCTGCTACCTTGCTGTATGCAGCAACGGCTTTCTCGGCCATTTTAAGCTGCACTGCTTGTTCTCCGCCGGGCTGGCGGATGGCGCTGGCGATGCGCTCGATGGATTGGGCCGTGGCATCGGCCACGGCCTTGATGGATTCAGCTTCCCCTTGAGCCTTATTTATGACGGCCTGCTTTTCTCCCTCGGAACGGGCAATGAAAGCTTCACGTTCACCAGTTGCGATGTTGATCTGCTCTTGGCGTCGGCCTTCTGATGCAGCGATCAGCGCGCGCTTTTCACGTTCGGCTGTGATTTGTGCCTGCATGGCACGCAGAATCTCAGCGGGCGGCGTCAGATCCTTGATCTCATAGCGAAGCACCTTCACGCCCCAGTTTAACGCTGCTTCATCGATAGCGGCCACCACTTGAGCATTGATCATGTCGCGTTCCTCGAAGGTTTTATCTAGTTCTAGTCGCCCAATAACGCTGCGCAGCGAGGTTTGGGCGAGCTGCGTGATCGCCATGACATAGTTGCTCGAACCGTAGCTGGCGCGCATCGGGTCAGTCACTTGAAAATATAGGATTCCATCCACTTGCAACTGGGTATTATCCTTTGTGATACAGATCTGACTAGGTACGTCGAGAGGGATTTCCTTCAGGCTATGCCTGTATGCTACTTGGTCGATAAATGGAATAATGAAGCGCAGTCCTGGCGTGAGCGTACCCGTGTACTTTCCAAGACGCTCTAATACCCAAGCATTTTGCTGCGGCACGATTTGCACCGATCGCACAATGACGATAGCGATAGCAATAGCGCTGGCGATAGCAATAACGATAGCGGTTTCCATGGTGTTCTTTCCTATAAGATGCTAAAGTCGATCGACGAGTAGGCGATTGCCTACCAGTTCGGCCACGCGGTGTGCTCCCACCCCAGGCGTTGTTCTGCAACGGTGAATGGCGGTCCATTGTGCGCCTCGGTATTTGACATTGGCCGTTCCATCTGGCTTCCACGATTCGATTTGAACGATTTCACCTACGTCCAAGTTCACGCTGCAGTCGGAGCGCGAGGCAAAATCGTCGGGCCTTCCGCCTTGGTACAGATAGGCTGCTGCAATAGAGCTACCGCCCACAGCCGCACCCGTCAGAAGTTGCGATGCAAGGCCAAAGCCTGCGTACGCGGCTATAGATCCGGCCACCAAGCCGACGGCCAGCATCAGAAGATAAAATGTTCCCGTAAACAATTCTATGATGACAGCTGCGCCTATTGCTAGCCACCAGAGTGTAGAATCTTCCATATCTATGCCTCCTCATATGTTCCTGTACTTCATCATATTCTTGGCGAAAAATGTAGCGTATTATCAAAATAATTTGTGTGCACAAATTATTTTGATAATAGATTCCTAGTTACTGGGGCAGTCGAAGAAAAAACTAATAAGGAAGAGAACGCGAGATAACTCTGAGTTATTTTTCCGTAAAAATATTATTCCATGTCATTTTCAATGCTACCTTGAAAAAATTTACTTTAACTTTGCAAAGAAAGTTGGCCGTTTTACAGAGGTAGTACAGGAATTCTTCAGTAGAGTTATCATAGTAGTGTGGTATCCACAGTCATCTATAAATACGCACCTAATTTTCATCTTCCATTATAACCATGATATCTGATCAGATGAATAGCGATGAGCCCGAAAGCAGCTATTTTGCGAACCTGGAGAATAATCTCGAGATCCGTCATCGGGATATTCATCAAAGAAGGGAATGATATATTCCCAGACAATCTCGCCGTCCATTGTTATTTCGAATAGACGTCCAAAGGCCGCTTCGCAAATCAATGTATTATTGTTCCACAGCCTTTGTGCATTGCCCATATAAGGCGAGAAAAAAGAAGGCTTTGCTGAATCAGAATAAGACCAGAGAACCCGGCTGGATTTTGGATCAATTTGCACGACACGCGAATACGGTGAAGTGATGCCTGAACGAAAATTTCCATTGTCAAACACTAAGATGGAACCATCGGACATTTCAACAGGTGTATGCTGCTGTGCAAGAACGTCAGAACCGATTTTCCATACGACTTTATTAGTTGAACGGTTAACGGCAATTATACCTGACGTCACCCGTAAGCTCATTAATACTAAGCCGTCTTTCGTCTCACCAAGTCCATTAACTAATGGCCAATGATAACGATCGAAAATTGGATGAATAGGAAAATCTTCCGGGTTTAAATGTTCTGCTGCTGACCAGCGCCAGACTAGATCGCCCTCACGGTTAATTTCTTTGATGACATCAGAATAGGTAATACTCTCATCCTCCCCATGAGAGGTTTTTCCACCGATCAGACGAATGGAAAGCTCTTCCCCTCTTGGCTCTACCGCCCCATAGAGCAAATTACCATTATCAAGCCAGCACGCATCGTGGTGATGGGTTGGATCCTGAAATTGCCAAACAATTTTCCCATTTGGAGTTATCTCATAGAAATCACCACCCTTCCATAGTGACCAGCCCGGATAGAGTGCAGGTGAATCCACAAGGCTACCATTATAGCTAAGATTACCGTTTTTCAGAATTATGCTGTCACGTCCTGGGCGTGACGGCATCTTCCATTCGTAAAAAATATTACCATTAATATCAATAAGATAGACAATACCTCCTGCTGTTTGAGGTGTAAATAGAGTGTAACCACCTGCAGTTTTCTCTCGATCAATGGCTATAAGGCCTGTTTTACAGCGTCGAATTGTAATTTGATCAACAGAGTTGGGATAAATCATGCCAAGTATCCAATTTTATTGACTGTTATTTTTATTAAGAAAATCAAAATGTCAAATTATGTTTTTGGATATAATGTTTTAGATTTGGGTTATAATTAAGTTTGATGAGTATAGAAGAACAAAGGCCCCCACTTTAAGTGGGGGCCTTTGTTTAAAGTTTTGAAGATCCCAATAGAGATTTTTTGTTTTTATCAGAATTTGAC
>QENA01000009.1 GCA_003331045.1 Candidatus Tokpelaia sp. JSC189 | reverse complement strand
TTGAGATGGTTATGCCTGGTGATAATATTACGATGGATGTTTCGCTGATTGTGCCTATTGCAATGGAAGAGAAACTTCGCTTCGCTATCCGTGAGGGTGGGCGTACTGTTGGTGCTGGTATCGTTTCTAAAATTATCGAGTGACTTTAAAAGTATAATTTGTTGGGAGCAGCTCCGATAGGGGCGGTCTATATGATTAAGGGACAAAAGAGTATGAATGGTCAGAATATCCGCATTCGCCTCAAGGCGTTTGATCATCGGATCCTTGACGCTTCGACGCGTGAGATCGTGTCGACGGCCAAGCGCACTGGTGCTAATGTCCGTGGTCCGATTCCATTGCCCACACGGATCGAGAAATTCACAGTTAACCGGTCACCACATATCGATAAGAAAAGCCGCGAGCAGTTTGAGATACGCACGCATAAACGCCTTCTTGATATTATTAATCCGACTCCACAGACAGTAGATGCGCTGATGAAACTTGATCTTTCTGCCGGTGTTGATGTCGAGATTAAGCTTTAAGGTTTAAGACGGAAGGAATAAGCCCAATGCGTTCAGGTGTAATTGCCCAAAAGCTCGGTATGACTCGTGTTTATAGTGACATCGGAGAACATGTGCCTGTTACGGTGCTTCGTTTAGAGAACTGTCAGGTTGTTGCTCAGCGTACAATTGAAAAAAACGGGTATACAGCTGTTCAGCTTGGTGTCGCTCTTGCAAAAATCAAAAATGTCACCAAACCATTGCGTGGCCATTTTGCCAAGGCTTTTGTTAATCCTAAGACGAAGGTCGCAGAATTTCGAGTAACTCCAGAAAATTTGCTTGATGTTGGTGTTGAAATCATAGCTGGGCATTTTATTTCTGGCCAGAAGGTGGATGTTACCGGTATATCAATCGGTAAAGGTTTTGCCGGTGTCATGAAGCGTCATAATTTTGCTGGACATCGAGCTTCTCATGGTAACTCGATTACACATCGTTCGCATGGCTCAACGGGTCAACGTCAAGATCCTGGCAAGGTGTTTAAAGGCAAAAAAATGGCAGGTCATATGGGCGGGGTCCGTGTGACAATTCAGAATATTGAAGTCGTGTCTACTGATATTGACCGCGGTCTTATCTTGCTGCGTGGGGCAGTTCCTGGCTCAAAAGGTGGCTGGATTCTTATTCGCGATTCTGTGAAAAGTGCTCTTCCTAGTAATGTGCCAAAGCCTGCTGCTTTACGCCATTCAGAAAGGGTGAAGCCGGAAACATCTGCGGTTGAGGGAGTCGAATGATGGATCTCGTAATTAAAACGTTTGATGGTGAAGAATCCGGAAAAATTAAGCTTTCTAAGGATGTATTTGGGCTTGATCCGCGTGAAGATCTTCTGCAACGTGTTGTGCGCTGGCAACTCGCCCGCCGTCAGCAGGGTACGCATCAGTCGCAGTCACGCGCGGATGTATCGCGCACCGGTGCGAAAATGTATAAACAGAAAGGGACAGGCCGAGCCCGTCATTCCTCTGCCCGTGCTCCTCAATTTCGTGGTGGTGGTAAGGCGCATGGTCCGATTGCTCGTAGTCATGCACATGCTTTGCCGAAAAGAGTTCGCGCCCTTGGGCTTCGTCATGCTCTTTCGGTTAAGATGAAGACGAATAATCTTATTATCGTTGATAAGTTGAGCGTCAAGGAAGTAAAAACTAGACTTCTGGTTGCTAATCTTACAAAGCTTGGTCTTGAAAATGCACTTCTAATCGGTGGTAAAGAGATTGATGTTAATTTTAGCCTTGCAGCTTCTAATATTCCGAATGTGGATGTGCTTCCGGTTCAGGGTATCAATGTTTATGATATTTTGCGTCGCGGTAAGCTTGTTCTTTCCGAAGCGGCGGTAGAGGCTCTTGAGGAGAGATTCAAATGACAGATATCCGCCATTATGACATAATAATCAGTCCGGTGATTACCGAAAAGTCTACCATGATTTCAGAAAATAATCAGGTTATCTTTAATGTTGCGTCAAAAGCGACGAAATCTAAAATTAAGGCTGCAGTTGAGGTTCTGTTTGGCGTCAAGGTAAAGGCAGTCAATACTTTTGTTCGCAAAGGTAAGGAAAAGCGCTTCAAAGGAACTGTAGGTCGGCAAAGTGATATCAAAAAAGCAATCGTGACATTGATTGAGGGCCAATCAATTGATCTTTCAGCCAATTTTTGAGAGGTCGTGGAGGAGGAATAATGGTACTTAAGCACTTCAATCCGACCACGCCAAGCCGACGTCAACTTGTTATGGTTGATCGGGCTGATCTTTATAAAGGTAAGCCACTGAAGATATTGACTGAAGGTTTGTCTTTGAAGGGTGGTCGCAATAATGCCGGTCGTATAACTGCCCGTTTTCAGGGTGGTGGACACAAGCGCAGTTATCGTTTTATTGATTTTAAGCGATCAAAACGTGATATCAAGGCAAAAGTTGAGCGTTTGGAATATGATCCGAACCGCACAGCGTTCATTGCGCTTATCCGTTACGAGGATGGTGTATTGAGTTATATCGTTGCTCCGCAACGTTTGAGTGTTGGTGATACAGTTATTGCCGGCGCAAATGTTGATGTCAAACCAGGTAACGCCATGCCACTTAGTGCTATGCCGGTCGGCACCATTATTCACAATGTGGAAATGAAACCGGGTAAGGGTGGTCAGATTGCACGTTCAGCTGGCGCTTATGCACAGCTCGTCGGACGTGATCAGGGCATGGCTATCCTTCGTCTGAATTCAGGCGAACAACGTCTTGTTTTGAGTGCGTGCTTTGCAACAGTTGGAGCCGTATCCAATCCCGATCATGCTAACATAAATGATGGAAAGGCTGGCCGTTCTCGCTGGCGCGGAAAACGCCCTCATGTTCGTGGTGTTGCCATGAACCCGGTTGATCACCCGCATGGTGGTGGTGAAGGCCGTACATCAGGTGGCCGTCATCCGGTTTCACCTTGGGGTAAGCCAACAAAAGGTAAGCGGACCCGTTCTAACAAAGCAACCGATAAGTTCATTATGCGCTCACGTCATCAGCGCAAGAAATAAGAAGGGGTAGTCTGAGTGGCTCGTTCAATTTGGAAAGGACCGTTTGTTGACGGCTATCTTCTCAAAAAAGCTGAGAAGGTGCGTGCAGCTGGTCGTAATGAAGTTATAAAAATGTGGAGTCGCCGTTCCACGATTTTACCACAGTTTGTTGGCCTGACCTTCGGTGTTTATAATGGAAATAGGCATGTACCGGTTTCTGTTACCGAAGAGATGATAGGGCATAAATTTGGTGAATTTGCTCCGACGCGAACTTATTATGGTCATGGTGCAGACAAGAAAGCGAAGAGGAAGTAACATGGGCAAAGCTAAGGCTTCGCGCCAGCTAAAAGATAATGAGGTGAAGGCTGTTACTCGTGCGATTCGTCTCAGCCCACAAAAACTCAATTTGGTTGCTGCCATGATACGTGGTAAGAAGGTCAGTATAGCTCTGGCTGATCTGACTTTTTCCCGTAAACGTGTTGCCTCGATCGTCAAGAAGACGCTCGAATCTGTAATTGCCAATGCAGAAAACAACCATGATCTTGATGTGGATTCTCTTGTCGTTTCTGAAGCACATGTAGGCAAATCAATTGTCATGAAGCGATTTCATGTCTGTGGCCGCGGCCGTGCTAGTCGGATCGAAAAGCCGTTTTCACATCTTACCATCGTTGTCCGTGAAATGACTGCCAAAGAGGAGGCTGCATAATGGGGCAGAAGATTAATCCGGTCGGGCTTCGCCTTGGTATCAACCGTACATGGAATTCGCGCTGGTATGCAAAGACGGATGAGTATGGTAAATTATTGCATGAAGATCGGCTAATCCGCAATTATCTGATGGAAGAACTAAAACAGGCGGGTATTGCGAAGATCGTGATAGAGCGTCCACACAAGAAGTGCCGTGTAACGATTCATTCAGCTCGTCCTGGTTTGATTATTGGTAAGAAGGGCGCAGATATTGAGCGTTTGCGGCGCAAGCTTACTCAAATGACTAAGGCTGATATGTCACTTAATATTGTTGAAATTCGTAAGCCGGAAGTTGATGCAATATTAATTGCTCAGTCAATTGCTCAGCAGCTTGAACGACGTGTTGCTTTCCGCCGGGCGATGAAGCGTGCTGTGCAGTCTGCTATTCGTCTAGGTGCAGAAGGTATTCGTATTAATTGTTCGGGTCGTCTGGGTGGGGCAGAGATTGCCCGTATGGAATGGTATCGTGAAGGCCGTGTGCCGCTTCATACTCTGCGTGCTGATATTGATTACGGCACTGCTGAGGCTAAGACGGCTTATGGTATCTGTGGTGTCAAGGTCTGGGTTTTCAAGGGTGAGATTCTTGAACATAACCCGATGGCTTCTGAGCGTCGTACAATGGAATCTGATAGTCAGGGTTCTTCATCGAATCGCCGTCGGGAAAATGCCTAAGGTCGTCGCTTGGATAAAGAAATTTTGGAGTAGAGAACAATGTTGCAACCCAAACGCACAAAGTTCCGTAAGCAATTCAAGGGTCGTATTCACGGCAATTCTAAAGGCGGTACGGAATTGAATTTCGGTGCTTTCGGTCTAAAGGCTCTTGAGCCAGAGCGTGTAACTGCACGTCAGATTGAAGCCGCACGTCGTGCTATTACACGGCATATGAAGCGTGCCGGTCGTGTATGGATCCGTATTTTCTCAGATTTGCCGGTAACATCAAAGCCGACGGAGGTTCGTATGGGTAAGGGTAAGGGTGCTGTCAATTACTGGGCGGCACGTGTTGCGCCCGGTCGTATTATGTTTGAGCTTGACGGTGTGCCGGAAAATGTGGCACGTGAAGCTCTTCGTCTTGGAGCTGCGAAGCTTCCGGTCAAGACACGTTTCATTCAGCGTATAGCTGAGTAAGAGGTTAAGCGATGAAAACCGTTGATATTCGGGCAAAAACTCTCGACCAATTGAATTATGAGTTGATCGCCTTGAAAAAAGAGCAGTTCAGTCTACGTTTTCAGAAAGCAACTGGTCAGTTGGAGAAAACTGCGCGTGTAAGACAGGTTCGCCGTAATATCGCACGCATTAAAACGATCCTCCGTCAGAAGGTGCCTCAAAGTAAGATTTAAGGAAAATATCATGCCAAAACGCATTTTGCAGGGCGTAATTATCAGCGATAAGAGTGATAAAACTGTTGTTGTTAAGGTTGAGCGTCGCTATTCACATCCTCTTCTTCAGAAGACTGTTCGTCAGTCAAAGAAGTACAAGGCACATGATGAAAGCAATAGGTTTAAAATTGGTGATGTGGTTTCTATTCAAGAATCTGCTCCAATTTCAAAAGATAAATGTTGGGTCGTCATTACAGATGGGACAGCCTGATTGAGCAGAAATATTGGCGTCTTTAAGTTTCCTAGAGCTGGGTAAGTATATTTAATACTTTAAATCTTTTTGGAAATTAGGCGGAAATGATTAGATAGTAGTTTTAAAGGCATGTTCAGATGTGTGAGACGCATCTTGCATAACAATATTAAAGAAGGCGGTCAATCATGATTCAGATGCAAACAAACCTTGATGTTGCGGATAATTCTGGTGCCCGTCGTGTGATGTGCATCAAGGTTCTGGGCGGCTCGAAGCGAAAATATGCTTCTGTTGGCGATATCATTGTCGTCTCCGTTAAGGGAGCTATTCCGCGCGGCCGTGTGAAAAAGGGTGATGTAATGAGGGCTGTGGTGGTTCGTACTGCCAAAAATATTTGTCGTGCCGATGGCAGCGTTATTCGTTTTGATAAAAACGCAGCGGTTCTTATTGACAATAAAAAAGAACCGATTGGTACACGTATTTTTGGGCCCGTTCCGCGTGAATTGCGTGCGAAGAACCATATGAAAATTATTTCACTCGCCCCTGAGGTGCTGTGAGGAGCCGTTTAGAGATGCAAAAAATTCGTAAAGGTGATAAAGTAGTCGTATTGACTGGCAAAGATAAGGGCCGTAACGGCGAAGTTATTAAAGTTAGTCCGAAAGAGCATAGTGCACTTGTTCGCGGTCTTAATATGGTCAAGCGTCATCAACGTCAGACACAGAAACAGGAAGCAGGTATCATTATAAAGGAAGCTCCCATTCATCTGTCCAATCTGGCTGTTGCAGATCCTAAAGATGGGAATCCGACGCGTGTTGGTTTCCTTATTGAGGGAGATGGTAAAAAAGTCCGTGTGGCTAAGCGTTCTGGAGAATTGATTGATGACTGAAGCGAAGACTGAACCGCGGTTAAAAAAACATTATCAGGAAGCTGTTTGGAAAGTACTCCTTGAGAAATTTAATTACAAAAACAGAATGCAAATTCCGCGTATTGATAAGGTTGTTATCAATATGGGAATTGGGGAAGCAACCACTGCTTCTAAAAAGCCCGCGAGTGCTGCGCTTGATCTAGGACTTATTGCAGGTCAGAAGGCTGTTGTGACGCGAGCCCGTAATTCTATTTCTACCTTCAAAATACGTGAAGGTATGCCGATTGGTGCCAAGGTTACATTGCGCAAAGATCGGATGTATGAGTTTCTTGATCGTTTAATTACAATTGCCTTGCCCCGCGTTCGTGACTTTCGTGGCTTGAACTCAAAAAGTTTTGATGGGCATGGTAATTTTGCTATGGGCATCAAAGAACATATTGTATTTCCAGAGATCGACTATGATAAGGTTGATCAAATTTGGGGTATGGATATTATTGTTTGTACGACGGCTGAGACGGATGGTGAGGCGAGGGAGTTATTGCGAGCCTTTAATTTTCCGTTCCGGGTGCAACGACAGGTGTAGCGAGGTATAGACATGGCCAAGGTAAGTGCCGTAGAGAAAAACAATCGCCGCCGGCGTGTGGTTAAGCAATATGCTAACCGTCGTGCACGATTAAAAGCAATTGTTATGAATCAGTCCTTGCCGCTTGAAGAGCGTTTTAAGGCTTCAGTCCGATTGGCTGAGTTGCCGCGCAATTCATCGAAGGTTCGGATTCGTAACCGCTGTGAGGTGAGCGGGCGTCCGCGTGCCTATTATCGCAAATTGAAAATGTCGCGTATTGCTTTGCGCGAGCTTGGTTCGCTCGGACATGTTCCGGGTTTTGTCAAGTCCAGCTGGTAAAGGAGCATAGGATGTCTATTTCAGATCCTCTTGGAGATATGTTGACCCGTATCCGTAATGCTGTTGGACGCCGCAAGGCCAAGCTTATGACACCTGCGTCGACTCTTCGTGCTCGTGTTCTGGAGGTTCTTCAGACGGAAGGGTATATCCGCGGGTTCAGTCAGATTGATTTTGCTAATGGTAAGTCCGAGATCGAAATTGAATTGAAGTATTACGAGGGTGCTCCAGTTATTCGTGAGATTTCACGTGTGTCTAAGCCAGGTCGTCGCGTTTATATATCTATCAAGTCTATTCCACATTTGGCAAATGGCTTGGGTATTTCGATTCTATCAACATCAAAAGGTGTGATGGCTGATCATGAGGCACGTGAAAAAAATATAGGTGGGGAGCTTCTTTGTTGCGTTTTCTAATGTGGTTTAAGAGGTTTAGACTGGATTGAAGATAGGTTGAATAATGTCTCGTATTGGAAAGAAACCCGTTCTGGTTCCAGAAGGTGTGACAGCTGTTGTCGAAGGCCAGGTTGTTAAAGCAAAAGGTGCTAAGGGCGAATTAAGTTTTATTGTCAGTGATGAAGTTTTTGTAGGGCTTGAGGATAATGTTGTGACGGTAATGCCACGTAATCAATCGAAGGATGCACGCTCCAAGTGGGGTATGTCGCGTACCATGATTAAAAACATTATGTATGGCGTTAAGGATGGCTTTGAAAAAAGAATGGAAATAAATGGTGTCGGTTATCGTGCTGCAATGCAAGGAAAGAATCTGGAATTGTCATTGGGTTTCAGTCATGAAGTTGTATATCAGGTGCCTATCGGTGTGACTGTTAGTGTACCGAAACCAACAGAAATTATCATTTCCGGTATCAATTGGCAGCAGGTCGGGCAGGTTGCTGCAGAAATTCGTAAGTATCGTGCTCCTGAACCTTACAAAGGGAAGGGTATCAAATATGTGAATGAACGTCTTGTCCGCAAAGAAGGTAAAAAGAAATAAGGAATCTGCGTTATGGCTTCACGAAAGGAAGTTCTGCATCGTCGTGCGATGCGTGTACGTCGTCAGATTGCGATGGTGGCTAATGGCCGTCTGCGGTTGAGTGTTTATCGCTCAAATCAAAATATTTATGCGCAGATCATTGATGATGTGCGCGGTCATACAGTTGCTGCTGCATCGTCACTCAATTCTGATCTCAGAAAATCACTTAAAAACGGTAGTGGACATCAAGCAGCGGCTATTGTCGGTAAGCTAATTGCTGAACGTGCGATTAAGGCTGGTATCAAGAATGTTGTTCTTGATCGCGGTCCATATATTTATCATGGTCGTATCAAGGCTTTGGCTGAGGCGGCGCGTGAAGGTGGTTTAAATTTTTGACTATTATATTGCTGCATGTATCGGGTTATAGCCCTATTTTTAACACTTATGCTTTCGGAAAAGGAAAAGGAATGAGGAATGGCACAGAAAGAGCGTAACCGAGAGGAACGCGATAGCGAATTTGTTGACAAGCTCGTTCATATCAATCGCGTTGCCAAAGTTGTCAAAGGTGGCCGTCGTTTTGGTTTTGCTGCTCTTGTTGTAGTTGGAGATAAGAAAGGCCGTGTTGGTTTTGGTCATGGAAAAGCACGTGAAGTACCGGAAGCTGTTCGCAAGGCAACTGAATCTGCAAAGCGTGAAATGATTTATGTTCCGCTGCGTTCAGGCCGTACACTTCATCATGATGTTAAAGGCTGTCACGGTGCTGGTAAGGTGCTTCTGCGTTCTGCTGTTCTTGGTACGGGTATCATTGCTGGTGGTCCGATGCGTGCGGTTTTTGAAACACTTGGTGTGCAGGATATTGTGGCTAAATCATTTGGTTCCTCAAATCCTTACAATATGGTTCGAGCAACATTTGATGCTTTGAAGCGTCAAATTCATCCTAAAGATATTGCAGCCCAGCGCGGCATTAAATATTCAACTTTACAGATTCGCCGGCAACATCTCATTGATATGGAGGAGTAATTAATTTCCGGCTTGTTATAATTAAAGGAATTTGAAAAATGCTTGGGGAAAACTCTCAGAGTGGAAAGACGATAACCGTGAAACAGATTGCTAGTCCAATTCGTTGTCCGGCTATTCAGCGTGCAAGGCTAATTGGGCTTGGCCTTAATAAGATGCATCGCTGCAAAATATTGCAGGATACACCTGCTGTACGTGGTATGATCGCGAAAGTTCAACATCTTGTCTGCATTATGGGTGAAAACTGATGGAATGTTCAAGGAGATACCTTTATGAAACTCAATGAATTGCGCGATTTGGCTGGAGCGCTAAAGCTTCGCAAGCGTGTTGGACGTGGTATTGGATCTGGTAGTGGTAAGACTGCTGCCCGCGGCGTGAAAGGTCAAAAATCCCGTTCCGGTGTTTCGATCAATGGTTTTGAGGGTGGTCAGATGTCCATTTATCGGCGTCTTCCAAAGCGTGGATTTACCAATATTTTTGCTAAAAACTTTAATATTGTGTCGCTTGAGCGTGTTCAAATAGCTATCGATGTGGACAAACTTGATGCCTCAAGTATTGTGACAGCTAAGGCACTTTTTGCTGCGGGTATTATCCGTCATGAGAAAGATGGTGTTCGTCTTTTGTCAGATGGAGAATTGAAGAGCAAGGTTAGTTTTGAAGTTTCAGGTGCCTCTAAGGCGGCAGTTGCTAAGGTTAAAAAAGCTGGCGGTTCGGTCAGCTTTCTTGCTACTGCAGAATAATCTTATTTTCTGATTAATGGTCTTGCTTGGACCAGTGTCAACTTCATCTGGGTTATTAATTTTTGAAATTATAAAATATCGAAGATGGTTATCATATCATCTGCCGTAAGAATTTTAAAAATTTGGCAGATTTTTCTGCCCTAGGGATGACTATATGATAGTGCTCTCATTAAATTTATTTAAAACAATAAAAATTAAGGATTCGAAAAACAGTGTTATGATGATTTAATTTATTGCTATTTTGAGTGAATTACTTTGGATTGAGCAATTTTTTATTGCTTTATGCATGATAGGCCGGAGAGGATAGATGGTTTCAGCCGCTGAGCAGCTTATATCAAATTTGAATTTTTCAGCATTTTCACGGGCGGCTGATCTTAAGAAACGTATCTGGTTTACATTGGGTGCATTGCTCATTTATCGTCTGGGTACTTATATTCCTATGCCGGGTATCGATGCTGTAGCTTTAAAGCAGGTTTTTGATGTACATTCATTCGGTATGCTTGGTATGTTCAATATGTTTGCTGGTGGTGCAATTAGTCGTATGGCAATTTTTGCACTGGGTATCATGCCTTATATTTCCGCATCAATTATTATCCAGCTGATGACTTCTGTTTTTCCTACCCTTGAGGCTTTGAAAAAGGAAGCCGAAATGGGACGTAAAATTATTAATCAATATACTCGTTATGCTACAGTGCTTTTGGCCATTATTCAGGCTTATGGCATTGCTATTGGTCTTGAATCAGGGGCTAATGTTGTAGCTGATCCAGGTTGGTTTTTCCGTTTCAGTGCTGTGGTTACGCTTGTTGGTGGAACAATCTTTCTAATGTGGCTGGGTGAGCAGATTACCTCACGAGGTATAGGCAACGGCATTTCCCTGATTATTTTTGCAGGTATTGTTGCGGGCTTGCCAACAGCTATTTTCAATATGCTGGAGCTAAGTAGTCAGGGACAATTATCACCGATGATTGTTGTCGGTATTTTTATTCTGTCTGTGGCACTTATCGCAATTATTGTTTTTTTTGAACGGGCACAGCGGCGTATTCTAATACAGTATCCAAAGCGACAGTTAGGCAACCGTATGTTTCAAGGAGATACATCGCATCTTCCGCTCAAGCTTAATACTGCTGGTGTAATTCCACCGATCTTTGCTTCGTCTCTTTTATTACTGCCTACAACGGTTGCTAATTTTTCACAACATTTGCCTGATTGGGCAGAGGGAATTGTCATTGCCTTGAGTCATGGCCATCCAGTTTACATGATGCTTTATGCTGCGTTGATGGTTTTTTTCTGTTTTTTCTATACGGCGATTGTATTCAATCCGAAAGATACTGCCGAGCAGCTTAAAAAGCATAACGGGTTTGTATTAGGCATCCGTCCTGGTGAGCGGACAGCCGAATATATTGATTATGTATTGACTCGTATTACAGTTGTTGGTGCGGTTTATATCCTTTTGGTTTGTCTTTTGCCGGAATTTATTGTCTCGGCTACAGGGATCTCTTTGGGTCTCGGAGGTACATCTCTACTGATTGTGGTAACTGTAACGCTGGATACCGTGGCGCAGATTCAAGGCCATCTGATTGCTCATCAGTACGAAGGTCTTATCAGAAAGTCAAATCTTCGTGGGGGTAGACGGAATCGATGAAGCTCATTTTTTTGGGGCCTCCCGGTGCAGGAAAAGGTACGCAAGCACAGATTTTGAGCCGAAAATATGATATTCCACAGCTTTCAACCGGCGATATGCTGCGTGTAGCAGTCGCTTTTGGCACGGAGATCGGGAAACGCGCAAGGGCAGTGATAGAAATGGGGCAGTTGATTCCTGATGAAGTTGTGAATAAAATTATATCAGAACGCATAGATGAGTTGGATTGCGCTAATGGTTTTATCCTTGACGGATATCCACGTACCTTGGTTCAGGCCAAAGCTTTGCAGGGTATACTTGCCAGTAAAAATACTGAGCTTGATGCAGTTATTGAATTAAAAGTTGATGAAAATATATTGATTGAACGTATGAAAAAACGCGTTAGCAATACCATTGCCGCAGGTAGTAAAGCCCGCTCGGATGACAATCCAGATGTTTTTGCCAAGCGACTTGTACAATATCGTGAAAAAACACTACCTTTATTACAATATTATGCTAGCACAGGGCAGTTGAAGACGATCGATAACATGCCAGATATTGCAGTTGTAACCGCTAAAATAGAAAAATTCTTGAATAGAGTACGTATTAGAGCAGATGCGTTATAAAGAAACTGGAAGGGAGTTGACTTTTGCGCATAAATGGATCAAAGACAATCTGAATATTTTTATTGAGGCGATGTAGTGTCGAAAAAAACGCTTACTTCGCCTATCGTTTTTTCGTGAAAAATATGCTGCATCGGGCAGTATTTCAACATCGAATCTTAAGGAGAATAGGCGTGGCTCGTATTGCTGGCGTCAACATCCCAACAAACAAGCGTGTAGTTATTGCGCTTCAGTATATTCACGGGATTGGATCAAAGTTTGCTCAGGAAATTGTTGGAAAAATTGGTATTCCTTCAGGGCGTCGTGTAAATGGGCTGACAGATGCGGAAATTTTGCAGATTCGTGAGGCAATTGACCGTGATTATCAGGTTGAGGGTGATCTGCATCGTGAAGTTTCTATAAATATTAAACGTTTGATGGATCTTGGGTGTTATCGTGGATTGCGTCATCGTCGTTCCCTTCCAGTACGTGGTCAGCGCACACATACAAATGCACGTACCCGCAAGGGTCCTGCAAAAGCTATCGCGGGTAAGAAAAAATAGAGTAATTCTGCCATTATTATTTTCCTAAAGACGAAAAATAAGAGTTTTTTCCGTGCTCTTCGAGCGGCTTTGAGCTGTAACGGAATTAGGTGAAACTGCTGGCATGATGGCGGTGCAAAAATTGAGAGAAAGGTTATTATGGCAAGGGAAGCTATACGTATTCGTCGACGCGAACGTAAGAATATATCCTCAGGTGTTGCTCACGTTAATTCGACTTTTAATAATACTATGATCACCATTACAGATGCACAGGGAAATGTAATTGCTTGGTCATCTGCTGGTGTGCAGGGATTTAAGGGGTCGCGTAAGTCAACACCTTTTGCTGCCCAGGTTGCTGCTGAGGATTGTGCAAAAAAAGCACAAGAACATGGCCTACGATTGCTTGAAATTGAGGTTTGTGGCCCAGGTTCAGGGCGTGAGTCTGTCCTACGCGCATTGCAGGCTTCCGGTTTTGTTATCACCTCTATTCGCGATGTCACGCCGATTCCGCATAATGGTTGCCGCCCTCGCAAGAAGCGGCGTGTTTAAAATATATCGGTCGGAAAATAAAATTCTTCCGGCGTTCACGCTAATTGTCACGATTGGATGGTGGCAGGAGCAAAGGACAGGAATATTATCATGATCCAAAAGAACTGGCAGGAATTAATCAAGCCAAATAAAGTTGAGTTTCAAATACATGGCTCTTCAAAGAAAGCAACACTGTTTGCTGAACCTTTGGAGCGTGGTTTTGGTCTAACACTTGGCAATGCCTTGCGCCGGATTCTGTTGTCATCGCTTCGTGGTGCCGCTATAACAGGAGTTCAGATTGATGGTGTCTTGCATGAATTTTCATCAATCCCCGGTGTTCGTGAGGATGTGACTGATATCATTCTCAATATCAAGGAGATTGCTATTCGCATGGAAGGCGATGGTCCGAAATGCATAGTAGTTCGTAAGGAGGGTCCAGGTGGTGTCATGGCCGGGGATATTCAGACGGTCGGGGATATTCAGATTCTTAATCCTGAACATGTGATCTGTACACTTGATGAAGGTGCCAAAATCCGTATGGAGTTTATCGTCAACAACGGAAAGGGATATGTGCCTGCGGAACGCAACCGCTCGGAAGATGCGCCTATTGGTCTTATTCCGGTTGATAGTCTTTATTCGCCTATCCGTAAAGTTTCCTATAAGGTAGAAAATACCCGTGAAGGCCAAGTGCTGGATTACGACAAGTTGATGCTTATGGTTGAGACTAATGGCGCTATCAGTAGTGAAGATGCGGTTGCGTTTGCTGCGCGTATTCTTCAGGATCAGCTTTCGGTATTTGTCAATTTTGAAGAGCCACAGAAGGAAATTCCTCAGGAGCAGGTTTCTGAACTTACTTTTAATCCCGCACTTCTTAAGAAAGTGGATGAGTTGGAACTTTCGGTTCGTTCGGCTAATTGTCTGAAAAATGATAATATCGTCTATATCGGTGATCTTATTCAGAAAACAGAAACGGAAATGCTTCGTACCCCGAATTTTGGTCGTAAATCACTTAATGAGATCAAGGAAGTTTTAGCTTCCATGGGACTCCATCTTGGTATGGAAATTTCTTCATGGCCGCCTGAAAATATCGATGATCTTGCAAAGCGTTACGAAGATCAATATTAATCGCGGGAATTCCCGAAACAAAGTATGATGGAGGAAATAATTCATGCGCCATCGTAATTCAGGTCGTAAGCTAAATCGGACTGTCAGCCACCGTAAAGCGATGTTTTCTAATATGGCTGCTTCGCTTATTAGGCACGAGCAGATTGTGACAACTCTGCCAAAAGCCAAGGAGATCCGTCCAATTGTGGAAAAATTAGTGACACTAGGCAAGCGTGGGGATTTACATGCCCGTAGAATAGCTGTTTCAACTGTTCATGATACTAGATTGGTTGCTAAGCTTTTTGATAGCTTTGCTCAGCGTTATGCAATACGCAATGGCGGATACCTGAGAATCATGAAAACTGGCTTTCGCCAAGGTGATAATGCACCGATGGCCGTTATTGAGTTTATTGACCGTAATGTGGATGCCAAGAATACAATTGATTCCAGCCGTGTTGAGGTGGTTACCAAGGAAACAAAAGCTGCTTGATCTAGTTTATTGTAAATCTGTAAAGCCCGCTTTCGTATAATGAAAGTGGGTTTTTTCTTTTTTAGATTGGCCGAATAAATAATTTTTTATTTCATTCTATTTTTGACCTAATTTGGGAGTGTAAAAACAAATATTTAAATTCAAATTATAGGAAAATGTTTGATAGTAAGCAGGAGTATGTGGATGAAACGGTTTGGTTATGCATGCGGTATTTGTGCTTTGATTTTTTTTTCGGGGGTTCAGTTGGGATCTGCTGAACTCCCGCCTTCGCGTCAGGTACCGGGATCACAGCCCAAAATTCAGCTTTCTTTTGCACCACTTGTTAAAAAGACAGTTCCTGCTGTTGTTAATGTTTATGCCGCGCGACAAGTCCGTGTGCGTTCTCCATTTGAGGGGGATCCATTTTTTGAACAGTTTTTTGGCCGACAGTTTCCCAACCATTCGCGTGTTCAGTCGTCTCTGGGATCAGGTGTTATTGTTGATTCTGTTGGCCTTGTTGTTACCAATTATCACGTGATCCGTGATGCAGATGAAATTAAGGTAGCGTTGTCTGATGGACATGAATTCGAGAGCAAAATTATACTAAAGGATGAGGCAACAGATATAGCTGTGCTTAGAATTAATGCTAAAGAGGTTGTATTCCCGGTTTTGAATCTTGCAGATTCTGATAAGGTCGAAGTTGGTGATTTGGTGATTGCAATAGGCAATCCCTTTGGGGTTGGTCAGACAGTTACCAGCGGTATTGTTTCCGCACAAGCCCGCACCAAGCTTGGTGTATCTGATTTCGATTTTTTTATCCAGACAGATGCAGCCATTAATCCAGGAAATTCAGGAGGAGCTCTGGTTGATATGCAGGGTGATTTGATCGGTGTGAATACGGCTATTTATTCCCGTACTGGGGGATCAATTGGTATTGGTTTCGCAATTCCCTCAAATTTGGTCCGTTCAGTTGTTGAAGCTGTCAAGCATGGCAAGACAAATTTTGACCCACCTTATTTGGGCGTAATATTTCAAGGCATGACACCAGATGTTGCTGAAAGTCTTGGTATGAAACAGCCTTATGGAGTTCTTGTCACAGATATAGTAAAAAATAGCCCTGCTGAAAAAGCAGGGCTGAAGGTAGGAGATGTGATAGTAACTGTACAGGGTGTGCGGATTGATAATATAGATGTATTTTCCTACCGTCTCATTACTGCTCGTGCTAGAGAAATGATGAAACTTGGTATTTTGCGTAATGGAAAACAGTTTGATATAAATGTTGCCGTGCAAATACTATCGTCAGATCAGGCTATATCTACTGAGCGTATTGACATATTATCGCCGCTTTTTGGGGTAGGGGTCACGAATCTAACACCCTTAAATGCACGCAGATTTCATCAGCCATCGGCAAGAAAAGGTGTTGTTATTAGCGATGTTAACAGAAATTTAGACGCAGCAGTGATATTTGCAAAAGGCGATATCATTCGTGCTGTCAACGGACGGCCAGTCAACACGGTGGATGATTTGAAAAGAATACTGACTACCGAGCGGGCGCAGATATGGCAGTTTGAGTATGAACGCAATGGCATTTTGATCCGTCAGTTTATACACTAACTTGTTTATTAGTGTAACCTAAATAATATAGCTCTTTATGGTTTTATATATTTTTAGATATAAAAATGTTTGGCATTTTTGCTTTGAAATGCTCTGTAATGGGACTTAAAACAAGCTATTATGAATGATCTTTTTTCCAGCTGCGTTGATTCAAGAGCAGATTGCGTACGCCCCTTGGCAGACAGAATACGACCACAGCATCTTGGTGAAGTTGTTGGGCAGGAGCATTTGACCGGACCACAGGGTATTCTGACGCGCATGATTGAAGCACGCTCGCTTGTTTCCATGATTTTTTGGGGTCCGCCTGGAACCGGAAAGACAACAGTTGCCCGACTTCTTGCCAATGAGACCAATCTGGCATTTGAGCAGATATCTGCAATTTTCTCAGGTGTGGCGGATTTGAAGAAAATGTTTGAAGCCGCTCGGGCAAGACGTATGATAGGGCAGCAAACCTTGTTTTTTGTTGATGAAATTCATCGTTTCAACCGGGCGCAGCAGGATAGTTTTCTATCTGTTATGGAAGATGGGACAATTATTCTGATAGGGGTTACGATAGAAAACCCTTTTTTTGAACTAAATATAGCCCTTTTGTCTCGAGCCCGCGTCCTGACCTTTCATTCCCACGATGCACAAAGCTTGATGTTGTTGCTTGAAAGAGCAGAAAATATAGAAGAAAAGAAGCTGCCGCTTGATGAAGAAGCACGTCATGTTTTGGTTCGTATGGCTGATGGGGATGCCCGCGCAGTTTTGATCCTTGCTGAAGAAATCTGGCTAGCGGCAAGACAGAATGAGATTTTTAATGCAGAGCAGCTTCAGGATATTGTCCAGCAGCGTGTGTCTGTTTATGACAAAAGCCATGATGCACATTATAACCTTATTTCAGCTCTGCATAAATCGGTACGTGGCTCAGATCCCGATGCTGCCCTATATTATCTCTGCCGGATGTTTTCTGCAGGGGAAGATCCTCTCTACCTTGGACGAAGGCTGGTACGGATGGCTGTTGAGGATATCGGCCTTGCTGATCCGCAGGCACTTATAGTCGCCAATGCAGCAAAGAATGCCTATGATTATCTTGGATCTCCTGAAGGGGAATTGGCTTTGGCACAGGCCTGTATTTATCTAGCTACAGCACCAAAATCAAATGCAGTCTATCTTGCGTATAAATATGCCATGCATTCTGCTAGGGAAAATGGTTCGTTTCTACCGCCAAAACATATTCTGAATGTTCCAAGCAGGTTCATGAAAAAAGAAGGTTTTGGTGAAGGATATCGTTATGATCATGATGAGCCAGATGCTTTTTCAGGCCAAGATTATTTTCCTGAAAAAATGCCACATGAAACCTATTATTATCCCCGGGGTTTTGGGTTTGAACGTGAACTTAGAAAGCGGATCAAATGGTGGAACAAACTGCGTCAGGATCGATCGAAGAAAAGATAAGCCCAGATTTCTATTCTGTAGTATTCTGAATATTGATGGCCTACAAGTTTCGGCCTATTGCTAACTTGTACTCCTAAAAACTGGTGGAATTCTAAAGTAAGCAGTGAAATGGAGAAGTTTTTTATGTTAAAGAAATTCAGTGTTCTGCTGATAACTGGTAGCTTTTTAGCTACCTGTACAACAACCAACCCTTATACTGGTGAACAGCAGGTTTCCAAAACTGCAGGCGGTATAGCCGTTGGTGCAGGAATTGGTGCAATGAGTGGTCTTTTTGTTGGTGGTTCAAGCCGCGCACAGCGCAATGCTGTGCTTATCGGAACTAGCATAGGTGTACTGTCCGGTGGTATGATTGGCAATTACATGGATCGCCAAGAAGCAGATTTGCGTACGCAGCTGCAAGGAAGCGGGGTTAGCGTGATGCGTAGCGGTGATCGAATTATTTTGAATATGCCGAATAATATCACTTTTAATATCGATCAGGATGCTATAAAATCAGTATTTTACCGTCAGCTTGATTCTGTGGCCCGTGTTCTGACAAAATATGATAAATCAATTATCGATATATTTGGTCATACGGATTCAACCGGAAACGTAATTCATAATCAGTTGCTTTCTGAACGCCGTGCGCTAGCGGTTTCCCAGTATTTGAATTCGCAAGGAATTGACAGGCGGCGTCTGTCAATTATTGGCTATGGTTCCTCTCGTCCGATTGCAAGCAATGCAGTAGAGCAGGGGCGGGCACTTAACCGACGCGTTGAAATTCAGATTTCACCGCTTACGGCGAATTAGGGTCTTTCAGCGGAAGGAATGCCTGTTTTTATGTTTTTTAAATGCGCAAAAAGCAAAAATCCTGACTGTGTAGTTGGATTAAAAATGGTCTAAATCTTTGGGGATTCTGTTAAATTGAACGGTTTAATGATTCGATAAAAAGGATAGATCGGACAGGGACATCGGCTCCCCCTTCTGTATTCTCCAGCATGCAATTCCTCGAATCCTTCAAATACGAAGTGATAGCAACCGGTGAGCTAGAAGGAGATATGAGCGGCTTTGAAGGTTCGTAGTGTTTTGTC
>QENA01000008.1 GCA_003331045.1 Candidatus Tokpelaia sp. JSC189 | reverse complement strand
AATTAAGAGTGAATTGTAATAAGGAAAATTATCAATTATAATAAATAGCAATACAATGGGGAAAAGAGTTGAGAGATGGATATACTTTTAGGGAAAGCGCAGCTAGCTTTAGCTCTCATTGTTAGAGTGCTTCTAGCATTGACCCTGTTTTCAGGGAACGCTTTGACCCAAGAAAAGTTTAAAGTGGTGACAACATTCACTGTCATTGCGGATATTGCTAGAAATGTTGCCGGCGATGCGGCTATTGTGGAATCTATTACAAAGCCTGGCGCCGAGATTCATATGTACCAGCCGACACCTGGCGATATAAAACGCGCGCAGGGTGCGCGACTCATTTTCTGGAATGGACTTGGCCTTGAACTCTGGTTTGAAAAATTTTTTCGAAATCTGAAGGATGTACCGACTGTTGTGGTTTCGGAAGGAATTGAGCCTATCGGTATTGTTGAAGGACCCTATATGGGAAAACCCAATCCGCATGCTTGGATGTCACCAGCCGAGGCGCTTATTTATGTTGATAATATCCGGGATGCCTTTGTGAAATATGACCCTACCAATGCAGAGATCTATCAAGCCAATGCTGAAGCTTACAAGCAGAAGATCAGGGAAATAATTGAGCCGATCCGGAAAGAACTTGCTTCTTTAGTGCCGGCGAGACGCTGGTTGGTATCAAGCGAAGGCGCATTTTCCTATCTCGCACGTGCTTTCGGTCTAAAAGAGCTTTATCTCTGGCCGATCAATGCGGACCAACAGGGAACTCCGCAGCAAGTTCGCAAGGTGATTGATATCGTGCATGAAAATGGTATTGGCGTTGTGTTTTCGGAAAGCACGGTTTCTTCAAAACCTGCTGAACAGGTGGCGCGTGAAGCTGGTGCCCGCTACGGCGGCGTGCTCTATGTGGATTCATTAAGCGATGCTGATGGTCCTGTTCCAACCTATCTAGATCTTTTGAAAGTGACGTCAAGCACCATTGCGAGAGGGTTGCTGAAATGACATCCAACTTCTGCCGGATGTTTGAAAAGAGGTATATCCGATGAATACGCATTTTCGTTGTAAAAACCATTCTGTGGCTTTTTCCAGTTTTGAAGAAGTGGGAATTTCTGTCAACGATGTTACCGTTACCTATCGCAATGGCCATACGGCATTGAGGGATGTTAGGTTTCATATCCCGCGGGGAACAATTACCGCATTGGTAGGTGTAAATGGTTCGGGCAAATCGACGCTTTTCAAAGCTATCATGGGTTTTGTACATCTGACTAGAGGTGAAGTCCGCGTGCTTGGTATACCTGTCAGGCAGGCATTGCGTAAAAATCTGATTGCCTATGTCCCGCAAGCTGAAGAGGTAGACTGGACATTTCCTGTTCTGGTTAGAGATGTAGTCATGATGGGGCGCTACAGCTATATGGGAATGATGCGTATCCCGCGCAGCGCTGATCATACGGCGGTGGCAGAAGCTCTTGACCGTGTTAATATGACCGCATTTTGCAAGCGTCAGATTGGTGAGCTTTCGGGTGGGCAGAAAAAGCGTGTTTTCCTTGCTCGCGCTTTGGCTCAGGATAGTCCTGTTGTTCTTCTGGATGAGCCATTTACCGGCATTGATATTAAGACCGAAGAGCAGATCATCAGCCTTCTTCGTGAGTTGCGCGATGAAGGTCGGGTAATGTTGGTTTCCACTCATAATCTTGATTCTGTACCACGATTCTGTGATCGCACGATTCTGATCAAAGGTACAGTACTGGCTTGCGGGCTGACGGCTCAAGTTTTTGTCTCCGAAAATCTGGAAAAGGCTTTTGGTGGTGTATCATCCTCACTATCATATTGAAGGAAAAAGGATAGAAAGAAAGAGAGTGCTGAGCAGCGACATACATTATGATTCCGATTCAGCTGTTGATCGCACCGGATGCTACGAGGGTAATTAACGAGAATATGAAACAGTACCACAAAGGCAGAAGAAGATAGATGATATCGATCTTTCTTGAACCTTTTACCTATCATTATATGTTGACCGCCATGTGGGTTTCTGCATTTGTTGGTGCTCTTTGTGCATTTTTGTCATGTTATTTGGTGCTCAAGGGCTGGTCGCTGATCGGTGATGCACTTTCCCATTCAATCGTGCCAGGTGTTGCCGGTGCCTATATGCTAGGGCTGCCTTTTTCTGTTGGTGCATTTTTTTCAGGCGGGCTTGCCGCTGTTGTCATGTTGTTTCTTCACCAGCGCACAAAGTTGAAGGAGGATGCTATTATCGGCCTAATTTTTTCTTCCTTTTTCGGGTTAGGCTTATTCATGGTTTCGCTTTCACCATCTTCTGTGAATATTCAAACAATTGTCTTAGGCAATATTCTTGCTATCACATCTGCTGATATCTTGCAGATTGTAATCATCAATTCTGTATCGCTGGTGATACTTCTTATTAGATGGAAAGATTTTCTAGTCGTTTTCTTTGACGAAAATCACGCCTGTTCCATCGGGCTCAATCCAAGTGCCCTCAAGATCATGTTCTTTACGCTGCTTTCGGTTGCGACCGTTGCAGCACTACAAACAGTAGGCACCTTTCTGGTTATCTGCATGGTGGTGACACCGGGAGCAACCGCCTATCTCCTAACAGATCGTTTTCCGCGGCTTTTGGTTATTGCAGTTGCCATTGGTACATTTACCAGTCTTATCGGTGTTTATGGCAGCTACTTTCTAGATGGAGCACCAGGCGGCATCATTGTCGTTCTGCAGACGTCGATTTTTCTGACAGCTTTTTTTCTTGCGCCAAAATATGGCATGTTGGCGACTCGCCGTCGTGCGACACAGACCTTAAAAAGGGAGGCGGTCGATGAACATCTTTGAAGTACTTTTTTCACCTTTCCATTTTTCTTTCATGGTCAATGCACTAGTTATCTCGATATTGGTGGCGATTCCGCTGGCGCTGCTTTCATGTTTTCTTGTGCTCAAAGGATGGTCGTTGATAGGGGATGCGATTTCTCACGCTATTTTCCTTGGCGTGGTGCTGGCTTATTCCATTGGTTTTCCATATGTTATCGGTGCCTTTATTGCCGGTCTGTTCAGTGCAGTTGCCACCGGATTTCTGAAAAACAATAGTCGTATCAAACAAGATACCGCAATGGGGATTGTTTTTTCGGGTATGTTTGGTCTGGGGCTTGTGCTTTATCTCAGAATCCGCTCAAACGTGCATCTGGATCACATTCTGTTTGGCGATATGCTTGGGATTTCTTGGCAAGATATTGCCGGAGCTGCGGCCGTTGCAGCATTGACAGCTATTATCATTGGCATCAAATGGAAAGATTTTCTACTTCATGCCTTTGATCCTGCACAAGCCTGTGTTACTGGTCTATCTGTCAGGCTGCTGCATTATGGGCTATTAAGTTTGATCTCGCTGGCTATTGTTGGAGCCTTACAGCTCATTGGTCTTGTCCTTTCTATTGCACTGCTAATTGCACCTGGTGCGATTGCCTTTCTTTTGAGCCACAGGTTTAGCACAATGCTTTTTCTATCTTTGGCCATTGCAGTAATTGGCTCTTTGGGGGGGGTTTATATTTCCTTTTTTATGGACAGCGCTCCGGCACCTACGATTGTGCAGCTACTTTCAATTATCTTTGTGGGTGTTTTCATTCGTACCAGCCGCAAAGTTGCACAATCTGAATCAGTGTAAACAGGTTTATCTATTGCTGCACTGTTTACGGCTTCCAGCTTTTTTCAGCGGTTTTACATAAATTTCAAGCCGGTGTGATACAATTGAAAATCCATGTTTGCGGGCTATCTCTTCCTGAAGCTGCTCAATCTCATCTGAGCGGAACTCGATGATATCTCCCGTTTCCACATTGATCAGATGGTCATGGTGCTCTTGACTAGCCGGCTCAAAACGTGAAGGCCCGTCACCAAAACTGTGCTTTGCCAGTACACCTTTTTCCCTCAGTAGTTTGAGCGTTCTATAAACCGTTGCAAGCGAAATGCTTGGTTCAATCTTTATTGCCTGCCGGTGTAGCTCCACCGCATCGGGATGATCTTCCGATTCCATAAGAACTTTGAGGATAACCACTCGCGGCTCAGTGAGTCGTAAATTGTATTTTTTGCAAAGTGCCAAGATATCCATATATCCACTCGCTTCGTGGCAGGCCCGTTAAAAGCCTAGTTTTCAATAATTACCAAAAAACCAAGGATGCTTGGGTATTGCGTCCAGATCATCTTATTATTTCAATTATATCGCAATTGCATTAAAATCCTGCATCTCTGCTGGTTGAACTGTCCCAACAGTTCCTCCGGCATACTGTTAATACTGATAGAGGGTATGCGGGAATTTTCATCTATTTTAAGAGTGTTCCTTACAACTGTCCTGAATGTCTGAAAGCTATCCGATAGGTCACGAAAATGCTATTCAACCAAAGCTATCTGTCTGTTTGAATGTTTATCATAAATGTCCTCAGCCTATTTTTCAGAGTTATGCATTTATTCGTTAAAATGCTTCTCGCAAAATTCTTTAGAAACCCACTTTTATTTCATAATCAGGCAGGAAACTAATTATAGCTAGCACAGGATAGTCATTGTGCCATTAAGGCTTCGGCATATTTCCTGCTTGATGAAAGAGTTTAGTATGGGTTTCTTGCAAGCGAATTGTTATCCGTCCCCATGTATTGCGCTAGATAGCGCAGTTTATTGGCTGATTTTTATTAGAAGTTGTATTGGAGAAATTTTCAAGGCTGATATTAGCCGTTGATATCTGTGAGTATAGCGAAAATAGCATGCATGAGTACCATTTAATTTTTGTAATCCATATTTAACCTGCTCTGTATGAATTTTTTGAAATTTCTTTCTGATATTTCTTATATCGTGTACAGGTTGAAGTATTTTTGGAACGGTTATCGATTATACCATTTTTCAGCATGAAACTGATTAGGCAGTCGGGTAGTTTGTATTTCTTTTTTCCATAAGTCTCTTAAAAGACAAGTGTAAGGATCGTATTGCTGTGGTGACAGATACCCGGAAAGCAGAGCCATGAAAATAAGAAATTTTGCGTTTGAACTGGCAGATTTATGCGCTGAGCAGGAATGGCAGGCTGGCATTGCAAAAGCCGAGGGCATTACATGGAGGGAGAGGTAAACTGGATTGACTGCGGAATTGAAGCGATATGGCGGCATATTCTGTCATTGGCAATCCGTTGCTTCGATTGCCAGTAACAACATGAAATGAATGTAAATGAAGTTCGATAGCTGTCGTCAGTGTCATTATCACCTTTCTAAGCCGCTATTTGCGTTAATCTAGTGTGATTAAAACTGCATGTCATCTGGCACAAAAGAAAGTACAAACGCGATAATGAATGTACGCTGCGATGAACAGCTGTCCAACTGCTTATAGAAGGTTGAAAACGAACTATAATATCTGCCGTCATTTTTCGAAATAAACCAGTTCAGTGTCAACATTGCTCACCTTGAAAAGGCGAACTGAATCGGCATAGCCGATCGGCTGGCATTCGAAGAAGTCAACAAGAATGATCTTGGGGGGCTCAAAAATCTGATTCATGAGCTACTGGACAGTAAAAAAGAACATCGGCAAGGTTATTGATCATGTTACTGGATGCGGCAAACGCCAGACGGCCAAGAGCTTATTCGGAAAATTCGTGGAGAGATTTATGGGATTTATGATAGGGGTGTAAAGACTGAAACGGAGTTGAAGCAATAAATCCAGATCAGAAAAAATGGCTGCTGGCTAAAATTCCGTTTTAAAATTGGCAAATTCTCCCGGAAAAACCTTTATGACTAGGCTGGAGATTATTTCGCTGGCCGTTGGTTTCCGGTCATAAAACCAGTGGGTTATTTTAACCCCAGCGAGTTACTAGGCACGGGAAATCACATGGTAAGGGTCATCCTCTACGCAAAAGCTTATAGTATGGCGGTTGATACCTAATGAAACGGAGTATGAATCTTTGATATTAGAAGATAGGCTCTGGAGCCATCATAAACTACAGATATTTATCAAATAATTTCTGATGGCCTACCGTGCAATGTGGATGAATTGCGCACGAGCTGAAGTAGCTTGATCAAGCAAGCGCATGGTTGCCTCATGATATGATCTATATTCATCAAATATAGCCACGCCGGCAGGCTAAGGACCTATGCGGGCGATGTCTGTTTTTCGGCTACGAAGTCGGTTATTGCCACGATCTGTATGTTATCTGGGTCTGGGAGAAAATCAGCGGCGTATTGTAATGCGTCTCTACCGTGTCAGCCGTGTCTGTATCGGTTAGACTGGCATAGGTGAAAGGGTTATTTCATTAATGAAGGCATCCTATTTAGCAGGCCAACCAAATCGGTAATAGCAGCAATTGGCAAAAATTCTTTCCCCAAGGTGATCTGATCTGTGCAAATTGTGGAAGCTGACTTTAGCTACCGGTGTATCGTGCTTTGTCATAGAATGGGATGATGATCATGTCGACCAGGCATTAGGAGTTGGCCGATGTTACGATTGATAATTTGGCCTGGCCAGATTCAGGGGGCATTCATCTTGTCATTTAACAATGTTCCGGAGGTGCTCGAGATATTTTCTATCTTTAATCAAATGGAGGTTATGGTTCGTTATTTGTGTAGTATCTGCCTTCGCATCATTGGGCATAAGCTTATAATTACCAGGAAAATAATCTAGTCTAAACCTTAGCTAATCGTCTAGAATGGAAAATAAAAAATGGTAGCGGAGGAGGGATTCGAACCCCCGACACAAGGATTATGATTCCTCTGCTCTAACCAACTGAGCTACTCCGCCGGATTTTAGCGGATAAAATATCTCCTTAACATAAGGATCTAACTTATTAGAATGTTAATAGATGATCTGTCAAGCATTGTTTATTGCTTTCGACTTGTCTTTGCCGATGAACGCCGATATTGAAATACTATTCAATAAAGGAATATGTTTTAGATGTCGCCACGGGTAGCAATTTTGGGTTGTGGTTATTGGGGGAGAAACCATATTCGTACTTTGAAAAATCTTGGTGCGCTTGCCGCTGTCTCAGATGCAGATGCTGATCGGGCAGAAGGCTTTGCCGTAGAGCATGATGTGGAGGCAATTCCTGTTGACGAGCTTTTTACGTGCGAGAATATAGATGCGATTGTTCTGGCACTTCCGCCGCAGTTCCATGCAGAAAATGCAATCCGTACCGTTATCAATGGTAAAGATGTTCTTGTGGAAAAACCGATAGCGCTGAATGTGGCGGCTGCTGAGCGCGAGGTAAAGATTGCCCGTGATAATGGTCGTATTCTTATGGTCGGGCATGTGCTGCGGTTTCATCCCGCTTTTGAGAAACTGCTTGATCTGGTGAATTCGAGTGAGCTGGGAGAGGTGCGCTACATCCATTCCAACCGGTTAGGGCTGGGGAAATTCCATGCGGAAAGTGACGCATTATGGGATCTTGCATCCCATGATCTTTCAATGATCTTGGCTCTGACAGGATGTGAGCCGTCGGAGGTGCGGGGTGAAGGAGCTGCCATTATCAATCAGCTTTCAGATTTTGCCCATGTACATATGCGCTTTCCCGATGGATTGCGTAGCCATCTGGTAGTTTCGCGGCTTAATCCTTATCGTGAACGCCGTCTGACGGTGATTGGTAGCAAAGCAATGGCTGTTTTTGATGATGTAAAATGCTGGGACCGCAAGCTTGCCATTTATCGTTTTTCTGTCTGGCAGGATAACGAACAGTGGGCGTTTACCGCCGATGAGCCTGAATATATCCCTATTGAGGAAGGTTTACCGTTGACCCGTGAACTGGAATGTTTTCTGCATTGTATCAGAACCCGTGAGGAACCGCGCACAAATGGTGAAGAAGCAATTGCCGTTCTTAGAATTCTGACTGCAGGCAGTGTGAGCCATAGCATTATCGGAGCGTCTTGATTGTTTTTAACTGCTGTTAAAATATAATGGATCTTTGATCAGTGTGCTGCTGGTGTTTTATAGAACATGGATTTAGAAGTGGCTGGTTGTAGTATATATTCCGTCCTTTTCTCTGTGAGAGGTTGCCGGACAGGCGGAAACAGATTTGTGCTACCTATTTTAATGAAATAGCTGTTTGCCGGCTTGTCATTTGTGGGAAGTATTAAGACTGATTTTTGTTCAGCGGAGCCAGTATGCAGTTTATTGACCTCGGTGCGCAGCGTGCACGTATAGAAGACAAGTTAAATGCCGCAATAGCGAAAGTTATAGCTGAAGGGCGTTACATTCTTGGGCCTGAAGTTGCAGAATTTGAAAAACAGATTGTCTCCTATCTTGGTGTAAAACATGCAATTGCCTGTGCCAATGGTACCGATGCACTGCTCATGCCTTTGATGGCTTTTGGCATTGGCGCGGGGGATGCTGTTTTCTGTCCCAGTTTTACATTTGCTGCGACAGCAGAGGTTGTGGCTCTTGTGGGGGCAGAGCCTGTTTTTATTGATGTTTTGCCCGATAGTTACACTATGGATCCTATACAGCTTAAGCAGGCGATTGCGATGATCCGCAAAGCGGGCTACCTTGAACCAAAGGCGGTTATTCCGGTTGATCTTTTCGGTTTATCTGCTTGCTATAATGCAATCTCTGCAATAGCGACAGAAGAAAAGCTGTTTGTTATTGAAGATGCTGCCCAGTCTATTGGCGGGAAACGCGATAATATCATGTGTGGGGCATTCGGCAATGTTGGCGCTACCAGCTTTTATCCGGCAAAGCCACTTGGCTGTTATGGCGATGGCGGTGCCATGTTTACTGATGATGATAAGCTTGCCGCTGTTCTGCGCTCGGTTCTTTTCCATGGTAAGGGAGAGACGCAGTATGACAATGTCCGTACCGGTTTGAATTCAAGGCTTGATACCATTCAGGCTGCAATCCTTATTGAAAAACTGGCAATTCTTGAAGATGAAATGGAAAAACGTAGCCATATTGCCGCCCGTTATGATAAAGGCCTGAAGGATGTAGTGAAGGTGCCCACCATACCCAGCGGTTGCCGCTCGGCCTATGCACAATATACAATCGAGGCGGAAAACCGTGATGAACTACAGGCACATTTGTGGGAAGCTCATATTCCTTCCGTTATTTACTATGCCAAGCCATTGCATCTGCAGACTGCTTATTGCCGTTTCCCGTGTGCAGATGGCGGTTTGCTAGTATCTGAGAAACTTGCCCGAAGGGTTCTGAGCCTGCCGATGCATCCCTATCTTTCTTATGACGATCAGAACAAGGTAATTTCTTCGATCCGTAGTTTCTATAAGGCATGATTTAAGCCTATAAATAACAACTCTGCTCGGAACAGCTCGAATCCGGTTTATTCCGCAGTTTTTATTTTATCTTATGTCTGTAGAGAGGCTCTAGGGTAATTCTTTTAGGTTGTTGATACGTCGCGGTAAAAAATCTTCATCTGTATATTTTAAAAATCCATCGGCCTTTTTGTCCAGCATCTGAAAAACCTAATAGTGTAGGCAAGCCATATGATCCATAGTTACCCCGACAATCAGGCAAGAATGGTGCCTGGCATGCCCATAGAAGCACAGAATATTTAAGGTCTCTGCTTTCATCCGCTGATATTTTCAGTTGCCATGCATATCTGTGAGAGAAAAATCATCAGCCAGCCAATAACATGGCGAAATGACCATAGCAGTGACAAGAAAGAAAAGCGGCTGGTGATAAAATACACTCAGGCACCACGCTGAGGAACAAAACCAGTAACATCATTAGAATCGCACAGGTATGCTTCTTCTAGAGAGATGAACTAAAGGCTTGGAGGTTTATTTTCTTGTCCTACAAATATCACGGTTGATTGCAAGTAACAGTGACCGTAATCAGCATCAGGGAACAAATGAGTATTATACCGACAGCGATTAGCACAGTAATTGCTACAATTTTGACAATGGAAAGCCAGAATTCCAATTCTCCATAGCTTTTGATAGCAATGAGATTGACGATTGCGAAAATGAGAAGATATCAAAGCTCATATCTATGCTGCTACTGTGGGGGTTCTAAAATCCTATAGGACTAGGAGAACTATAACACGGAGCGCGTTTCCGGTACCCTGAAAGCCGAGTGTCAATGACGTTGATGTGCTGCTTCTCTGAGATCCTGACTGAATGCCAATAGGAATGGAGCAGGTACAATATCTTGACAGATTGTGCGGATTCTTTAACCGCTTAGCAGCTCACCATTACAAAATTCCTAAAAAATATCAAGATAATGCATCACAACTCAAACACAACAGTCGATCCACATGCACAAAAACTTCTAACAAAATACATTATGACAATCCAGATTGCCATGTAAAAACAGTCTTGCAAGCTAGAAGACAGCTGTGTAAACTAACGTCATGATGAAATAGGGTGCCGCTTTTCATGGTATGCGGAACTGTTCTTTTACAGGAAGATGAGGTTGTGCATCTGCATGATATATTTCTTCTTGACCTTACAGGCGGTTGTCGGGTTCAGTAAGGAGTGCCCGGCAGCCGTATCCGCGATCTGCTGATTTTGAACTCCTTTATAAACTTCCCTTCAAATATCTACCAGAGGTGTGTTTTCGCGCATCATTTCAACTATTGAAGAAGTATGATCATGAATATTTCAGTTTCATCCAAGCCCCGATGCAAAGGCATGCCAACTGCTGCCGAAAAATATCGGCCCTTTCCCTGCGTTGGACTCAAAGACCGCACATGGCCTGACAGACGAATCGAAAAAGCCCCTGTTTGGTGTTCTGTCGATTTGCGTGATGGCAATCAAGCGCTGGTTGATCCGATGGGGCAGGATCGCAAGGAACGTATGTTTCGCCTGCTGATTGACATGGGCTTTCCCGAAATCGAAATTGGGTTTCCCTCCGCATCGCAGACTGACTTTGACTTTGCCCGCTGGTGTATCGAAAAAGGCAGTTTTTCTGATCATCTGAGCATGCAGGTTCTCGTGCAGTGCAGACCAGAGCTGATAACACGTACATTTGAGGCACTTGAAGGTGCCAATCGTCCGATTATCCATTTTTATAATTCCATCAGCGAATTGCAGCGTCGGGTTGTTTTTGGCAAAGATATAGCAGGAATCAAGCAGATTGCTATCGATGCAGCCAAGATGATTGCCGATATGGCAGCTAGTGCGGGCGGCGGTTACCGTTTCCAATACTCGCCGGAAAGCTTTACCGGCACTGAACTTGAAGTTGCTCTTGAAATTTCCAATGCGGTTATCGAGATCATCAATCCCACACCGACCAATAAAATGATCCTTAATCTGCCCTCAACAGTAGAAATGACAACGCCAAATATTTATGCTGACCAGATTGAATGGATGATCCGCAATATCGATTGCCGTGATAGCATTGTGATCTCCCTTCATCCGCATAATGACCGCGGCTGCAGTATTGCTGCAGCCGAACTTGCTCTGATGGCGGGGGCAGATAGGGTGGAAGGAACCCTCTTTGGCAATGGTGAACGGACCGGTAATGTAGATATTGTAACGCTGGCTCTCAACATGTTCACGCAGGGCGTTGATCCTGAGCTTGACTGTTCGGACATTGAAAAAATCAGAGATGTTTACGAATATTCTAACCAGTTGCGTATCCCTGAACGGCATCCTTATGTCGGCGAATTAGTATATACGGCTTTTTCAGGCTCACATCAGGATGCAATCAATAAAGGGATGAAAGCAATCCGGCAATCTAATACGGGTTTGTGGGAAGTTCCCTATCTACCAATTGATCCTCAAGATGTGGGACGCTCCTATGAAGCAATTATCCGGATCAACTCACAATCAGGCAAAGGCGGCATTGCCTATGTCCTGCAACAGGATTACGGTTTGAATCTGCCGCGCAATCTTCAAGTTGAACTTCGCAATATCATCCAGGAGATCACCGATAAGGAGGGCACGGAACTTACCTCACGGCGCATTTATGATGAATTCATCGCGGCATACACTGTTTCAGCTGATGATCGTTTGCGATTTGTCGATTACCAGACCCATGCCGACCCTGCAGATAAAAACAAACGCGTCATTATGGCTGACATCACGGATAATGGCATATTGAAAACCATTAAAGGCAATGGCAATGGCGTTGTCGACGGATTTATCGATGCACTTTCCAGATATCTGGGTATTAGCCTTTCTATCATTGACTATTCGGAACATTCGCTCCAACAAGGATCAGATGCAGCAGCGATCTGCTATATGGAGATTGGCCACCCACAAGGGAAAATCTTTGGTGCCGCAATTGACAGTAATATAGCCACAGCTTCACTGACGGCAATCGTTGCCGGAGTAAACCGGATTGTTACACCGAAAAGAAATCATGCCAATTAATATAATAAGGACACTGAAGAAAAAACCCAGCCAGTAGGGCTGGATTTCTGGAAGATTGCTAGAGCAAATGAGCCTGTTACCGCTATTCATGCAGTAGCTCTTTTACAAATGTCGCGATATGGCCTTTATTGTCCGTCAATGCCCGGCGGGTCAAGCAGCAATACCAGCCTTTTGCATGCTTTTTCCTGCCGATTTCAAAGAGATTGTAACCAGCAGGCGAACTATGCCGACCAAAATCCTGTGAGGCCGAAGCGACACCAACCACAGGTACCCAGCCCTGCTTTCCCTCTATAAAAGACAAGGTGGGCAGATGCGTATGACCATGCAGAACAAGCTCAGCCCCATAAGCCGAAATAATCCTCTGAAAATTCCGGATTCCCCAGAGGCGTTTACTCCAGCCGGCGGCATGAAAAAGAGGCGGATGATGAATCATCACAATACGGAAAAGGCCTTGTTTTTCAGCCCGCTGAAGCAGAAATCCAAGATCCTGTGTCTGCTGTTTATTTAAATAACCTGCGGCAAAAAAAGGCGGCGTCACAATCGCCGAAGAGGCACCGATAATTGCTGCCAAACCACGGATACGCATATAAGGGAAAAAAGAATCTTTCCTTGCTTTCTCTCCCACAATCCATGGCAAGAAAGCTTGGCAAGCTCTTGTAAAGGCGTTTGTCACATAGACATCATGATTACCAAAAACTAAGGAAATATCAAGGGTATCACCAAGTTTTAAGAGCTGTTTTCTTGCCCGGGAAAACTCAGCGTCGAGTGCAAGATTGACAATGTCACCGGATATGCCAATATGATCGGCACACTGTTTCAGGAAATCTTGGGCTACCACATCAAAGGTGCTTTTTTGCATTTCATCCTTGCGGTTAAATTTCCAGTTAAGATAAGCCGTCATACGTTTACCCAGCAGTTGACGCCAAGATAATTGGGGCAATGGTGCTAGATGAATATCAGAAATATGGATAAATCGAAACATAAGTGCCTGTTTTACATCTATTTCCCACTTTAGTATTTGTAACATAAGCCTGCCAACGGCGGAGTCTTAGACTCCGGGGCAATCACTGGTACAGCGAACAGTAGCTGAACTGTACCCCCTACTCTTATCACATAATTGTAATCCTGTTTGAAAGAAAATCGGACAATAAACTTAAAGAATGACCATCAAAATCGTCTTTTCGCAACCTAGTTTTTTTTGACCGGCATAAACTCCCAATAGAAAATTGTATAGTTTATGCCTCGTGTATCAATATAAAGCTTGAAACTTCTGAATTAGGTAAAATAATTTTGGAAGATCAGTGTGGGTAGAAAAATCCGAGTTTAGGGATTTTGTCAACGCTTCCAGTGACCTCAAGTCGCTGATATGCGAATAGATCTTGCCAAGGATAAGCTCAGCAGCAAGATTATCCGTTATGTAATTAGGTGATATTAAACTCAGGAATAATTGTATCCGGAGAATTTATGCCAGAGTCGGTAATACCGGTCACGCTGGGCTTGTCAGGCCATATAATGTTCAGCGCGCGGATTGTGGGCTTTTGGCGCCTACCGCAGGCCCCGGTATATTCACATTAATCTGAATGAAGTGACACCGTCTGCTGCCTAGACAGCAGACGTACCGAATGCAAGAGTTGTCGCAAGCATAATAAGATTAATATCAATTTGCTTTTTTATGCAAAATTCTTTATCCATTTTAGAGATGTTTTGTTGTAAATTTATCACAATATTAATTCCATATTGAAATTCCCTAGCCTAAAAACAGGCAGGTATGAAATGCGGCGTGAAGATATCTGCCTGTTTTCTCCTCTTGAGCAAGGGATTTACGCCGGATGGATTCAATGCTAGAAGCATGTATTCTGGAATAGATATTTTGCGGGAGGTTTCTGTGCAAGGTTTGATATTCATCAGCCGACGATGAGCCGAAAAATCACTCTTGTCAGGGGGATTATGATGTAACTTTGCTTTGCTAAGCTGTTCCGGGTTTTTCATGCTATCATTGGATATCACATATATGTGTGAGCTTTCTGCTCACCACAGTGAAGTTGAGCAGTTGAACGCCGAAGCTTTTGGCCCTGCCCGTTATACACGCGCGACTTATTTTATCCGTCAGGGAGGGCCTCATGATCTATCGCTTTCTTTTGTCGCGATCGCACGTGGAAATCTCATTGGTTCTGTGCGTATGACACCTGTTGCCATAGGGTCAACCAGAGCACTTCTACTCGGGCCGATTGTTGTCTGTCCTGACTACAAAAACACTGGAGTTGGCAGCAAACTTATGAAAATAGCTCTTGATGGCGCTAAAGCAGCTGGGCATCAGCTGGTTATTCTTGTTGGAGATGAGCCCTATTACCGCCGTTTTGGCTTCAAGCAGGCTTCCAACCATAAAATATTGATGCCTGCACCGGTCAATCCGCAGCGGCTTCTAGCCTATGAGATAACTGAAAATGCTCTCCAAGGAGCTATCGGCCTTGTACGTCATGCCAATTGTGTCAAATAAGTTTATTGCTGTGATGCAGATAAAAGGCCTATTCAGCGGAATAGGTCTCTTTAGTATTGAAGACGCCATATAGCTACTATATCTTAGTCAGATCAAACGGGTTATCAAAGACTCTTTCCGATATCTTTATGCGGCATGATTTGAATTTCGATTTTCCAGCGTGGATATTACTCGTTTTTAATTAGATGAAAAGCATTTTCTGAGAGCTTTCAGGTATATGCCGGACATCTGCCTCGGTATTTGTATAGATACGATGCTTCTGCATGCTCTTGAAATGAAACTTGACCTAGAAAGGTTTACCGGGTGCACCATTCCATTAAGTTTGGGGAATCATAGCCATTCATGTACATTGGTGTTATCGGCAGTTCCTGATCTGACATCAAGATTATGCTCTGATAGGGGATTTCTGTTAGAAAGTTGACCAGGAATCTCCGACATTTATGGTATTAAAGCGCAGATGGGTCCGAGGGTGGTATTTCCGCGTATAGATATGCGCGTCTTATTACCAGAAAGATCTCAATTATCGTCTTTAGATGTGTAAAATTTAAACGAAAATCCACGTATATTAGCTTTTGCATTGGCCGCTTCCATTTCACCAGCAGTGATTAAAAACACCCCAGTATGTTAGGTGTTTTAACTTTTGTTTATAAAACGCCGTACGTCCTCGAGCTTTTGGTATGCACAGGACGTTCAGGGATATGTTCACGACTCTGATGTGCTAATCTCCCAATAAACTGATAATTCTGCAGAAAAAGCGAACTACAGGAGCCAGTCGTTATGGGATCTTGATTGTTCGGAATTGGCGGTCAGCTGATTGTCATCAGTGTTGGCTTTTATAAATTTAGCTTAGGTATCTGTACGTTTCGATTCACAGTTCATAGGTTACTATCCTCCGATCGCACAGTATGCTTGAAAATATTCTGTAATTTTTAAATTTAACCAGAAAATTTTGCAACACTTGCACGTTATGGCAAAAAGGTTCAATCAGAATGAAGACTTTAAGGATTCGAATAAAGAAAGCGGCATTATGGCACGTGATACAACCGATGATACCAAGATATACGGCAAAGAAGCGCTGATTGACTATCTGGCTGCGGGTTGCAAGCCGCCAAATCGATGGCGCATCGGCACTGAACACGAAAAATTTCCATTTTATACGGATGGGAACTGTCCTGTCCCCTATGCCGGTAACAAAGGCATCCGTGCGCTTCTTGAAAATATGCAGGCGGTTCTTGGCTGGGAAGCCGTTGTTGATGAAGGCAATACTATTGGCCTTGTCGAGCCGACAGAACAGGGAGCCATCTCGCTTGAACCGGGTGGCCAGTTTGAGCTTTCAGGCGCACCACTTTCAACCGTTCACCAGACATGCGGTGAGGTTCATGCTCATCTTGCTCAGCTGCATCAGGTTGCCGATCCGCTTGGTATCAGCTTTTTGGGTATTGGCGCTAACCCTCTATGGACATTAGATGAAACACCGGTCATGCCCAAATCCCGTTACAGGATTATGGCCAATTACATGCCGAAAGTTGGCAGACACGGACTTGACATGATGTACAGAACATCAACTATTCAGGTTAATTTAGATTTTTCATCGGAAACGGATATGCGACGCAAAATGCAGGTTGCTATGAAACTACAGCCGCTTGCCACAGCGCTTTTTGCTTCCTCTCCCTTTACAGAAGGAAAACCCAATGGGTTCCTTTCATGGCGCTCGGAAATCTGGCGCGATACCGATAACAAACGCGCCGGAATCCTGCCTTTCGTTTTCTCGCCCTATTTCGGTTTTGATGATTATGTTGAATGGGCTTTTGATATACCTATGTATTTTGTGCTACGTGAAGGGCAGTATCATGATACGACAGATATCACTTTCCGGCAGTTCATGAATGGTGCGCTGAAAAATAGATTGCCAGATGGCGAACCGACAATTGGTGATTGGACAAATCATCTTTCCACACTTTTTCCTGAAGTAAGACTGAAACAGTTTCTTGAAATGCGGGGCAGTGACGGTGGTCCTTGGTCGCGTATCTGCGCACTGCCTGCTTATTGGGTCGGGCTGCTTTATGATGAAGACTCTCTTTCCGAGGCAGAGGCACTGGTGCAGGATTGGACTCTGGCAGAAATTCAAGAAATACGTGACCATGTAGCCATCCTTGCACTGAAGGCACCTTTCCGTAACACAACATTGCTTGAATTTGCCCGTGAAACCCTTAAAATTGCCCACAAGGGGCTAAAAAAACGCCATCAATTGAACAACGCTGGCAATGATGAAACGATTTTTCTCTCTTCGCTTGAAGAGATTGTTATCAACGGCAAAACAGAGGCAGAAAGAATGCTTTCACAATACGACGGTGCTTGGAGTAGTTCTGTTGAGCCGGTCTTTTGTGAATATTCTTACTGTAGCAGCAGAGAAAACCAGCAGGGTGGCTAAAAAGGGTTTTTCATGACTAATCTGTTTGAACTGGCAAAAAGAAAATCTAATGCCGCGGAATTTACCGTATCTGATCTTTCAGCTGCATTGAAAAAAACAGTCGAGGGTGCCTTCGGCTACGTGCGTGTACGCGGAGAAGTTTCAGGATACCGCGGACCACATGCTTCAGGACATACTTATTTTGCCTTGAAAGATGAAAAGGCCCGGCTTGAAGCTGTTATATGGCGCGGTGCGATGGGCAAATTTAGATTTAAGTTGGAAGAGGGCATGGAAGTAATTGCTACCGGAAAACTGACAATTTATCCTGGCTCTTCCAAATATCAGCTTGTGATAGATGCATTTGAACCGGCCGGGGCAGGCGCGCTGATGGCACTTCTGGAAGAACGAAAAAGAAAGCTGGCAGCTGAAGGCCTGTTTGATGAAGCGCGCAAACAACCCTTGCCTTTTATGCCTACGGTTATCGGTGTTGTTACGTCCCCGACAGGGGCTGTTATCCGTGATATCATTCACCGGATTTCCGACCGTTTTCCACTGCATATTCTGGTTTGGCCAGTGCGTGTACAGGGGGAAACAAGCGGGGCAGAAGTTGCGGCGGCAATCAAAGGCTTTAATGAGCTTTCCGGAGATGGGATAACTTTGCGTCCTGATCTCATCATTGTTGCACGGGGGGGGGGGAGTCTTGAGGATTTATGGGGGTTCAATGATGAAATTGTCGTACGTGCTGTTGCCCAATCGCATTTACCAGTTATTTCAGCAGTTGGTCACCAAACGGACTGGACATTGATTGATCACGTTGCTGATAAACGTGCACCAACCCCGACAGGGGCCGCCGAAATGGCGGTGCCTGTCAAGGCAGAGCTGGAATCTGCGCTTTCATCTTTGAATGTACGGCTCAACGCCGGCCTTTCTCGCCTGCTGACTTCTCGTCGCGAGCGCCTGTCGGGGTTGGTGCGTGGTCTTCCCACAGTCGATCAGATGTTTGCATTGCCGCGCCAGCGCCATGATGAAGCCACAAACCGCCTGTCACGTGCATTTTTCAGCAGCGTTAACCAAAAAAAAAGCTGCTTTGATGGTTTTTCGCGCCAGTTTTCATCTTTTCTGATTCTGCGTCCTTTACAGGAAAAACAGCGCCGCTTGACCTTATCTGCCGAACGATTGCGGCGGGTCTTTCTTGTGGGACTTGACCGACAACGCCACATTTATCAGAATATTGCCCGTCGTTCTGTTATTGAAATGCTGATACGGATCATTTCGCGCAACAGGCAGAGGTTCATCCCTCTTCTTTATTGCATAGAAATAGAAGTCCGCCGGATTCTTAAGCGTAACCGGCAGTCTTTGGATGAATTTTGCCGGCTGATAAAAACACTTTCTCATGAAAATGTACTGGAACGCGGATTTATCCTTGTTTTTGACTCGCAGAATCAGCTGGTTAAGAAAGCTCATGGTATTACACAGGGTGAAACGCTTACCCTGCGTTTTGCCGATGATCAGATCAAGGCAATAGTCCATACAGAAAAGGCTGTCTCAGGAGATGGGCATGCTGAAACTGGCATATGCAAAAACAGAAACAATAGCGATAATCAGGGAACATTGTTCTGAAAATGTATGATAATGGGCTTATCCGGGGTCAAGATGGGCAAACCCGCTGCTTCTGGGTGGGGACAGATCCGCTTTATCTGCGTTACCATGATAAAGAATGGGGAAAGCCTGTTAGTGATGACATCCAGCTTTTTGAAAAAATCTGCCTTGAGGTCTTTCAGGCAGGGTTATCGTGGTTGACCGTATTGCACAAACGAGAAAAATTTCGTGCTGCGTTTAATGGCTTTGATTTTCGCAAAATCGCTTTCTATGACGGAAAAGATATTGAATGTCTGATGGCTGATAAAGGCATTATCCGTCATCGTGGCAAAATCGTTTCCGTGATCAATAATGCCAAGCAGGCCTTGCAAATTGTTGAAAAGCAAGGTTCCCTTGCTGCCTATTTTTGGTCGTTTGAACCGTCAATGGCAGAACGTTTTAAAAGCGTTGATTTTGCTATACTGAAAACCAATCCAATGACGGCAGCTTCGAAGCGCTTCTCAGAAGACCTGAAAAAGCACAGCTGGACTTTTGTTGGACCAATAATAGTCTATGCTTTTATGCAGGCGAGTGGGATGGTCAACGATCATATCGAGGGGTGTTACTGTCGTCGTGATACGCAAGCACAGCAGGTGGCTTTTATCCGTCCTTGCTAGCAAATTTATCCACTTCAATCTGCAACAGAAATACATGCCATTGGCTGGCGGTGACAAACGACAAAATGTTCAGGAATCAGAAGATTTTGCCTTTTATCTTTATTATAACTGTTTATATTGCCACTAATTTCCACGACGCAGTGTTATGTATTCGTTGGTCTTTTTCCATTGTTGCGGAGTTATTTCGTCCATGTCCAAACATATCGCCGGGCCTGAGATCGAGCGCCTGATTCAACTTTTGGCGCGTATTCCAGGGCTTGGGCCACGTTCGGCACGTCGTGCTGCACTGCATCTTATCAAGAAAAAGGAAGCGTTTTTGCAGCCTTTAAGCCAAGCGATGCAGGTTGCTGTTGACACAGTACAGGCCTGTTCTTTCTGTGGCAATATTGATACGGCTGATCCTTGCATGATCTGCAAGGACGAACGCCGTGATCCGGCCACGTTGATTGTTGTAGAGGATGTCTCTGATCTCTGGGCATTAGAACGGGCAGGATCCATGCGGGTTTGTTATCATGTGCTGGGTGGCCGTCTTTCTCCGCTTGATGGTGTGGGGCCAGATGACCTTAACATCCAGAAGCTATTGGATCGTGTGGCTGCTGGTATTGTGGAAGAAGTGATTTTGGCTGTGAATGCCACTATCGAGGGACAAACAACTGCTTATTACATAACCGATCTGCTTGCTCGTTTTGATGTTCGGGTGACCCGGTTGGCCCACGGTGTTCCTGTCGGCGGAGAGCTGGATTATTTGGATGATGGGACACTTGCCATTGCTTTGCAGGAGCGTGCATGATTGTGTTCGGTATTTTTGCATAGGATGCTTAAATTTTTCTAATGTCGTCCTAAGGTAGTTATTAGAAACCAGCTATGGGATTGATAATCAGTTTATGTTACCCTGATCTTGGCCATATTTCATTTTCAGGGTAGAATCGGTTGTTTGCAAACAGCTACGCTTGGATGTTTTGGTTTACCCTGTGCATGGCAAGAAAGGTCTGTTCACACATGAAATTTTCAAATGGCTTTTCAGCTAGTCTTGTATTTGGGGTTATGGGGTTAATTCTAATTGCCTGCAGCGATGGTAAAAAAAGTGAAATGCGGCCTCCTGTACTGGTCAGTGCTGTGACGATTCATAGACATGAAGTGCCTGTTACATATGAGTATGCAGGGCGTGTTGCTGCCTTCAAAGAAACCCAAGTGCGTGCGCAGGTGGGCGGTATTCTGTTGCAGCGTAATTTTATTGAAGGTGCTCATGTCAAGCAAGGGGATCTACTTTTTGAGGTTGATCCTGCATCCTATCAGGCAGAGGTTGAACGCCAGACAGCGCTGGTTGCACAGGCACAGGCGGCATATCAGCAGTCAGTGCGCGATGCCAACCGGGCTCAAACGCTTTTGCAACAGCGTGTACAAAGTGCTGCTATGTATGATCAGATGGTGGCCAAGCGTGATACAAATGCCGCAACATTGCAGCAGATGCTGGCGACACTCAGAACAGCACAGCTTGATCTGAGCTATACAAGGGTTACTGCGCCAATCAGCGGTATTACAAGCCGTGAAGTTGTGCCTGAAGGGAGTCTTATCGGTACGGATCCTTCGTCCAGCCTGTTAACGACAATCACACAGAGTGATCCAGTATATATTAATTTTTCATATACGGATGTTGAGGCGCGCGAGATTCGCAAACTGATGAGCGATATGAATGCACGGGGCGAGAAGCTAAATGAGCTGAAAATCAAGATCCGATTTGGCGATGGGCGTGAGTATGAACAACTAGGTGTCATTGATTTTACTTCACCGGCGCTTGATATAACAACGGGAACGCTCGGTGTACGCGCTGTGGTAAGTAACCCTGATGATTTTTTGCTGCCGGGGCAGTTTGTGCGCGTGACAGTGGTCGGACTCAAACTGGATAATGCTGTTGTTATTTCCGAGGCTGCTTTGCTTCAGGATAGTATCGGTACGTTTGTCTATGTTGTGGATGACCAGCAGGGTATTGAGAGGCGTTCTGTCATCGTTGTACGTCAGCTTGAGGATCGCAGCTGGCTCTTGGCTCCAAGTAAGAAAATTAATAATACTGCGTCTGTAGATGCAGGTAGTGCTACCGCTCCTGCTACTGTAGGATTGTCGGGGAATGGCAATCAGGAAACAGCGCCTTCGCTACTTGTCAATAAATATATCGGTCTTAATGATGGCGATGTTCTTGTAACAGAAGGACATTACCGTATTGGCGTTGCTATGGCCCAGTTGCCCTTTGGTATGAAGCCCAAGGTTGTAGTCACCATGCTTGACGGTCAGAATATCGACCCATCTCAGACCGCTGCGGCTGCAAGTAGTGCGGGATCGAAAAAATGAATTATGGTTTCTTTGTTAACAGGCCGGTTTTGGCATCAGTTATTTCTATTATAATTGTGTTTGCCGGCATGATGTGCATGCGTATTATGCCCGTTGCACAATATCCTGACCTTTTGCCGCCAGAAGTTTCAATCTCGGCGCAATATCCAGGTGCAAGCGCCGACACGGTAGCCCAGACCGTGGCAGTTCCCCTTGAACAGCAGATCAATGGCGTTGAAGACATGATCTATATGAAGTCCACTTCCAACGCACAGGGAACATTAAACATTACGGTGACCTTCCGTTTGGGCACTGATCCTGATCAGGCAACTATCAACGTTAACAACCGGGTACAGCGTGCTGTTACGACATTACCACAGACTGTACAGCGGCTTGGTGTGATGGTCAACAAGCGGTCTTCAGCAATTTTGGGTATGGTCGCCATGCAAAGCACTTCTGATGCTTATGATCGGATCTATGTTGGCAATTATGCTTTGCTTAATGTTGTTGATGATCTCAGACGTATATCGGGGGTAGGCGATGCGTCTGTTCTGGGCAGTATTGATTATTCAATGCGTATTTGGTTGAGGCCAGACAAGCTTGCGCAGCATAATTTGACACCCACAGATGTGATCGCCGCCGTGCAGGAACAAAATTCCCAGTATGCAGTTGGGCGTTTTGGTGACAAACCAGATTCAATTTCGGGTGCTTATACCTATTCAGCCACTACGCGGGGACGCTTGGTCAGCTCTGAGCAGTTTGGAAGTATAATTCTGCGTTCAGATGAAAATGGTGCTTCGCTGAAACTCAAGGATGTTGCGCGTATTGAGCTTGGTACTCAGCAATATATGGTTGATACCAAACTTAATAATAAGCCGATGGTGCCGATCATGGTTTATCTTCAACCAGGAGCTAATGCGCTTGCCACAATGAACGCTGTCAAAGTGCATATGGATGAGTTGCAAAAAACGTTTCCAGAAGGCATTCGATATTCTATTCCTTATGATACGACCAAATTTATTAATGTATCGGTTGATGAAGTGATCAAGACCTTTGTCGAGGCAATTATCCTCGTCATCGTGGTGGTATATATTTTTCTGCAGAATTGGCGTGCAACACTGATTCCTGTGATTGCCGTACCCATTTCAATCATCGGTACGTTTGCCGGCATGTATGTTCTGGGCTTTTCCATCAATCTGCTGACATTGTTCGGGCTTGTTCTGGCTATTGGTATTGTTGTGGACGATGCGATTGTCGTTCTTGAAAATGTCGAGCGTCTGATGAAGGAAGAGGATCTTTCGCCACATGATGCGGCTGTCAAATCCATGAGTGAAGTGACAGGGCCGGTTATCGCCATCGTTCTTGTTCTGTGTGCAGTGTTTATTCCGGTTTCTTTCATGGGTGGCATGGCGGGTGTCATGTATCAGCAGTTCGCGATCACCCTTGCGATTTCGGTCATTATTTCGGGCGTTGTTGCTCTGACTCTGACACCTGCACTTTGCAGCTTGCTGTTGAAACATGAACGCAAGAATCCAATTGTTCCTTTTCAGTGGTTTAACTATACTTTTGAACGTATCACTGATTGGTATGTATCCGGTGTACGTTTTCTCATCCATCATATAGCAATAGGATTAGCAATTTTTGTGGCCATTTGTCTTTCTGGCTTTTATATATTTGAGAAAATTCCCGGATCGCTGGTGCCAGCTGAAGATCAGGGACTATTATTGGCCTTTGTCATGCTGCCTTCCAGCGCTTCTCTTGATCGTACAACAGCAGTTATGAATCAGGCTGACGCCATTTTTGCAAAAAACCCCTCTATTGAAAGTATCACGGCCATTGCGGGCTTTGATATGCTTTCGGGTGGTCTTAAAACCAGTGCGGGTGCTTTCTTCCTGACATTGAAGGATTGGAGCAAGCGTTCTAGGAATCCAATCGAAGATCCGCGTAATATGGCAGTTCCGCTTATGGCCCAGACAATCGGTATTAAGGATGGTTTTATTTTGCCAGTTAATCCACCGGCAGTTATCGGATTGTCAAAGACCGGCGGCTTTGAGTTTTATCTTCAGGATCGTGGAGGCGGTTCTTACCAGATGTTGTATGAAATGACGCAAAAACTCGTGGTTGCTGCCAACCAGCGGCCCGAACTGGTACAGGTGCGGACAACCTTTGATCCAAGCGTGCCACAGTACAATCTTGAGGTTGATCGTGTAAAGGCCCTTGCGATGGATGTGCCAATCAATACAATTTACGATACTCTAGCATCTACTTTCGGTAATATCTATATCAATGATTTCACGCTTTATGGGCGTAATTATCAGGTTAAACTGCAGTCTGAAGATGAATTTCGGCGTACGCCGCAGGATCTCAAACAGGTTTTTGTCCGCTCCAGTAGCGGTAAAATGATTCCACTTAGTGCGTTGGTATCTGCCACGCGTATTGTTGGTTCTGATCAGCTTGAGCGTTTTAACGCCTTTCCTTCAACCCAAGTTATGGGGTCTCCGGCACCCGGCTATGCATCGGGTGATGCCATCAGGGTGATGACTGAAGTCGCTAGCCAAGTTTTGTCGAACAGTTATCAGATTGCTTGGACAGGCTCATCTTACCAGGAAGTGACAAATGCCGGACAGGGCAATATGGCTATGATTTTCGGCATCATCATGGTCTTTCTCATTTTAGCCGCGCAATATGAACGCTGGCGTTTGCCGCTTGCCGTTATTACAGCAGTGCCGTTTGCTGTGGTAGGTGCGCTGGCTTTTACTTGGTTGCGCGGACTTAACAATGATGTTTATTTCCAAATTAGTCTCGTTACGCTTGTCGGCCTTGCAGCTAAAAATGCCATTCTTATTGTTGAGTTTGCAGTACTTAAGCGTCAGGAAGGAAAACTTGGAATTGATGCGGTACTTTCAGCAGCTAAATTACGGTTCCGTCCGATTATGATGACATCATTTGCCTTTATTCTCGGTGTGGTGCCGCTTTTTATGGCAAGTGGTGCGGGTTCAGCTAGCCGTCAGGCTATCGGTACCGGTGTAATTGGCGGCATGCTGGCAGCAACATGTATTGCCACTTTTTTTATCCCGATGTTTTACATACTTATTGCTCGGGAAGGGGAAAAAGCCGTTTAGGAAAGGCTATTGCATCCGGTGGAATAGGATTCAAACAGTTAACTTAAAAACTATATAAATCTGATTTGTTTTATCCGAAATCGGTGGATATTACGCCTTCTTGGGAAGCATTTTGGCGGCTATAAGCGGAATACAGATCATGCTGGTATTTCCGTTATAATCTTGGGGAGTTATGGCCAGAGATATTTCGTTCGGATGCCTCTTTCTAAAAATGAATTTGAAATCATCATTGTGTTCAGTAGCGGCTTGTATAGTAGCCTGTTCGTAGAAA
>QENA01000007.1 GCA_003331045.1 Candidatus Tokpelaia sp. JSC189 | reverse complement strand
CATACCGTATACCAACAAAAAGCACACCAGGCTTCTCATTCAACATAACAACAAAAACGTTATCAACTAAAAATGTTCACCCGCTTGACGCCCACAGAACTTGGCAGATCATTATAAAAATTCGAAAATACCGACTTTTACAATGAAAACTGGTCACCAAGATAGTACCTACGAACATCGGCATTGGCCACAATATCGCTTGGCCGCCCATGTGCTAGAACCTGCCCAGCATGTATGATATAAGCACGATCCACAAGACCAAGTGTCTCATGCACATTATGGTCCGTAATCAGAACACCAATCCCGCGGCTTGTCAAATTGCGGATAAGTTGCTGAATATCAGCAACTGCTATAGGGTCAACTCCAGCGAAAGGTTCATCCAACAACATGAAATTAGGACGGGAAGCCAGTGCCCGGGCAATTTCAAGCCGTCGCCTTTCCCCACCCGAAAGAGCAAGAGCAGATGCTTTGCGCAGATGGGCAATTTTGAATTCATCAAGCAGAACCTCAAGCTGTTCAGCACGTTGCTGGCGATTTTTTTCAACAACTTCAAGCACAGCCCTAATATTATTTTCGACTGAAAGTCCGCGGAAAATAGAAGCTTCCTGAGGTAGGTAGCCGATCCCAAGACGGGAACGGCGAGACATCGGCAGATCTGTTACATCAAAACCGTCAATCTCTATTGATCCGCTGTCAACTGGCACAAGGCCGGTAACCATGTAAAAACATGTTGTCTTTCCTGCACCGTTAGGGCCCAAGATACCAATGGCCTCACCGGCATATACACAAAATGAGACACCATTCACCACCTGCCTACCACGGTAATTTTTAGCCAATCCTTGAGCAACAAGGGCCCCCGGCGGATCGGATCGGCATAGACTGCTGTTTCCTTTTCCTTCAGCTCGACCGTATACCTTATCTTTTGTTGTGTTCTGCCATCGTTGTTTCATAAAAAATCAATTCTGTTCGTATGGGCTAATATAATAACGGGAAATAGCCCTTTGCTATGGATTTTAAGGACAACTTTCTAGAAAAGCCTTCCCTGTATCCATATAGGCGGTCAACTTACAGCCTGTTGCAACATTATCGCCATCGGTCAGAACAACCTTTTTCCCTTTGAGAACTATGGTGTTGGATTTGCCTTCGAATATGCTATAATCACCAGTGGCTACCTGTTTGCCTACTTTGATATAAACTTTATCCAATGCCTCCATTTTATCAATCCCAGTGGGGCCAAGCCCGTCTGTTGGTTTTTTATCAACCCTCTGAGAGACAATACCATTAGGTTTTCTGTAATAAACAATCATTTTTCCTGCACGGAGAATTCTATCACCCTGAACGACAGAAATATTCCCTTGGAAAATAGCGACCCCCTGCTTATCGTGCACTTCCATATTATCGGCTTCAATCTGCACAGGCTCTTTACCACCAGAAAGATTGAAGCCAATTTTTTTTTTCTGCGCATGGGCAACAGAGTTAGAAATTATCGAAATAGTGATACTGATGCTCAAAATCAAGCGACTTATCCAGCTATTTAATGAGGAAAATTGCACGACCCGTACACTCCTTCAAGGATATCAGTTCGATCATCCATTGTGGTGGGACCAATGATAAGTTTTACCTTACCGTTAAACAGTATTCGTTGGCCGTTATCCAGAACACGCATGCCATTTGCTATTAAAAATTCGTTTTCACGGCTGATTTCAATCTTATCTGTTGTCGTCAGTTGGCTAGTTCCAATATCGACATCTGCAGATAAAAGACGGGCAGTTATACCATCCGAAGTCTGTATAATAAACGGGCATGAGAGTTCAAGCCAACTGTTGATATTATCAAAAATACCGATCTGCGCATTGACAATCGCTTGTCCCTGCTCACCGAAAGGGAGTACAGCCCGGATGTATTGCAGTTCAATAATTCCGGTATGCCTAGGATCCTGTACGGCCCTATCCGCAACCAGAGAATAAAGTTTGTTGTCGCTTGTATATCCTTCAACCTTTGGGGCCGTCATGACAAGCTTATTGTTCTGTTTTTCTTCATTATTCAGCAGAATAACATTTGTCGATCTTGATGCAGAAAAGAAAGTAAACCAAGAAAAAACAAGAGCCAAGATAGCTGTTATCATGGGTAAGACAATCTTTAAAAAGCGCACACGCCTTGAATGCTTATGTGCCTTCACGAAAATCGAATTGGTTTTAAATGATACAGAAAATATTTCAGATGTTTTTTTCATCTGTCTTGATAATCCTGTACTCGTTTTCAGATTTCTATTTCTGTATTTTAGTTAATTTAAGAGGTTCGCGCCATTTGTTTTTACCATTTTCCCGGCCTAGAATGAGCATTTTTGTTGATTTAAGATGTTGACGAATGCAATCGAACAGACGATAAGGTAACAACTTAGCAAATTAACAAAATTTGCCGGAGTGGAGGCAATTGTGATCAAATCAGAACTCGTGCAGATTATCGCGAATCGTAATCCGCATCTTTTTCAACGTGACATTGAAAATATCGTGAGTGCTGTTTTTGATGAAATATCAAATGCACTTTCCATCGGAAATCGGGTAGAATTACGGGGGTTTGGCGCTTTTTCTGTTAAAAATCGCCCTGCACGTATTGGACGTAATCCAAGAACAGGTGAATCTGTTCCTGTTGAGGAAAAATGGATTCCCTTCTTCAAAACCGGCAAAGAACTGCGTGATCGTCTAAACAGTGAAAAAAGGTGAATCTGTTCCTGTTGAGGAAAAATGGATTCCCTTCTTCAAAACCGGCAAAGAACTGCGTGATCGTCTAAACAGTGAAAAAAAGATGACAATAAAACGGATTTTCGCTTTCATTATTCTCGTCCCTATTGCAGGGTTGCTCATTGCCTTTATCGTTGCAAATCGTGTTTTGGTAAGATTAGCGTTCAACCCTTTTAACCCTAATGACAGTGCTTTTACAGCCCCGTTTTTTGTTTGGCTTTTTATCTTCTTGGCTATTGGTATCGGGATCGGCAGTATAACGACATGGTTCTCCCAGTATAAACACCGTAAAGCCGGCCATGGTCGGGGACTAGATCTTAAAGAGCGACATGATAAAGCTATATCATGAACAGGATGGCTACTTTAACTTCGCTTCATGACTGTTATAGAGGCAGTAAAGCGGGTTTATTTAGAAGAGATTTAGTAAACTGGTGAAACATTATAATCTTCTTTTCCCTTCCAAACGCAAAGCTCATGACGGTACTATGCCTGCAGTTACAACACGAAAGTCAAGTCGTTGCCAGCGGGGAAAAAAGAAGCAGGGGTTATTTTTACCACGGCCGGATGGGAAAAGGCCGGAAGAGACAGTTCCACTTATCCTAGAAACAAGAGAAAATGAAGATTATGCGCTGATTGACAGTGGTAACAGCAGAAAGCTTGAACGTTACGGTCCTTACCTTATTATCCGCCCAGAAGGACAGGCTATGTGGCAACCTGCTTTAGATGAAAATGTATGGCAGAAAGCGGATGCGGTATTTACCGGAAATACTGAGACGAAAAATATGGGGCGCTGGCTATTTCCACAGGGCTTGCTTGGTGAGACATGGCCACTTTCATGGGACAATCTGTCCTTTCTCGGTCGTTTTACATCTTTCCGTCATGTTGGTATTTTTCCTGAGCAGGATGCACATTGGCGTTTCATGAAAATGCTCATTGAAAATGCAGGGCGGCCTGTACGTGTTCTCAATCTTTTTGGTTATACCGGTCTGGCTTCACTCATTGCAGCTCGTGTCGGCGCGGAGGTGACACATATTGATGCTTCCAAAAAAGCCATAGGCTGGGCGCAAGAAAACCAAAAAATGGCTAACCTTCTTAATAAGCCGATCCGATGGATTTGCGAAGATGCAATGAAATTCGTTATCCGTGAAGAACGACGTAGAAAAACTTATGATATTATTCTGCTTGATCCATCGGCCTATGGGCGTGGGCCGCAAGGGGAAATTTGGCAGCTTTTTGATAACCTGCCGGAGATGATAGCACGGTGCCGTGCTATTCTATCCCCACAGCCACTCGCTGTCATCCTTACCGCCTATTCAATCCGAGCCTCTTTTTATGCAATTCATGAGCTTATGCGCGATATTTTTACCGGCCTTGGCGGTAAAGTCGAGTCGGGGGAGCTGATATTGCGGGAAAAAGAAGCCGAAAGAGCTCTGTCTACTTCTCTTTTCAGCCGTTGGGTGCCTGATGACTTCTTATAAAAGAACAGGTCAGATCAAGGAAATCACTAGCCTTGCAAATCCTCTTATAAAAAATCTGAAAGCGCTTGCACTTAAGAAAGTGCGTAACCGGGAAGATCTCTTTCTTGCCGAAGGTTTAAAACTTATTATTGACGCTCTTGACCTTAGCTGGAAAATTCATACGCTGGTATTCGCTAAATTAGGTCTTGGTAACACATTGGTTGAAAAAACCGCAGCACGTACAGTTGCTGCGGGTGGTCTTGTTATTAAAACATCTGAAAAGATCATGGCAGCAATTACACGCCGTGATAATCCTCAGACGGTTATTGGTGTATTCGGACAACGTTGGCACAAGTTGGAAAAAATAGCTCTTGGTAAAAACTCACTTTTTCTCGGCTTGGATCGGATACGTGATCCTGGAAATCTTGGTACAATCATCCGAACGGCTGATGCGACAGGTACTTCCGGTATTATTCTGATCGGTGATACAATAATGCCTTATTCGCTTAAAACAGTGCGTGCAACAATGGGATCCATTTTTTCTGTGCCGCTTTACCGTGTATCAGAGGGGCAGTTTCTTGATTGGCGGAAAAAATTTCCAGGACTTGTCGTGGGAACCCATCTCAAAAGTCCAATTAATTACCGAAGCGTAAATTATACAAAAGAACCCGTTCTGCTGCTCATGGGCAATGAGCAGCAAGGTTTACCGGAAAGCCTTGCCTGTTGCTGTAACAAGCTTGTGCAAATTCCGCAGAAAGGGCAGGCTGATTCACTTAATCTGGCTGTTGCAACCGGTATTATGCTTTATGAAATCAGGTACGAAACTCTTGAACTCGATAAGCAGAGTCCATAGATTATGAAATACTGTTCTCTGCTGCTTATAACAGTTCTAATTGCAGCGATGGTTGCACTTGACCAATGGATCAAATATTATGTCAGGCAAATTATGACGCTTGGCGAGCGGGTTGATGTTTTGCCTTTTTTTTCGCTGTATCATACCCGCAACGCTGGAATTGCTTTTTCCATGCTGTCATCCTTTAATGATGTCGCTCTTATTGTACTCATCCTGTGCGTTATGTTTTTTTCACTCTGGCAATGGTGGGATACTGCTGCGCAGAAAAAACTGATCCAATTTGATTATCTGCTCATTATTGGTGGCGCATTGGGTAATCTGATTGATCGATTGCGCTTTCATTATGTAACAGACTATATCCTATTTCATATAGGTAGTTGGTCATTTGCCATTTTTAATCTGGCAGATTCGTTTATCACTATCGGCGCAGCTTGCGTCGTCCTCAATGAACTGTGGTACTGGCGTCAGGAGAAACGTATACCGAGAGACAGGCAGTAATCCGTCAATTACCTTGGAATTCGGATATCAGCGGATTAAAAATTTGGTTTTCAAAAGTCTGTTTACTAGCAATTAACTATAAGGATAGTGGCGGAGCTAGTAATAGGTTCTTTTTCGATACATCTTGTAAATGGCAAGGATATCAATAAATTCTGAATGTGGAAGTTTATTTTAATTTCATAAGGAACGGCCAATTTTTTATTGTCTTTAGTATAGGGTATAGACCATGGCACTTTTCCCATTCCTTATGCGGAAAATATCCGGCACTTATACAACGGTAGCTTTCCTATCTTTATGACTATTACCAAGCGGAATCAGAACCTCAGATTACATCCTTTGGCGCTGTAAGATGGATTATCATACTGATAAAAGCTATTGATCCTAAACACTGAAAGCAAGGTCGAGCTAAAAAGTTGGAGTGATTGGATTTGATGACCTTTGCTATATGGCTATAAAACTTGCTCACGCCATGATGGGGACAGAGGTTGGGATGATTACCACCTCATTTATCAAAAAAGTGGATATGCTAAACTTAACGCCCAACATCTCATTGTCTCAAAAATACTAATGAAATGAAAAGGTTATATGAGACTTTTGCCTAATTATTGATACAGTTGCAGCAGATCACGACATTAAACAGTTATGCCAAACTTCTGAAACTAGACAATCCAATAAGGTTAGAGTATTAGAAAATCGTTGACCTTGCAAACATTCAGCCTGATTTAGCAACACCACCCCACTGTCAACTTTATGATGGACGGTATCCTTGAACCACAGAAACCACTGAATTTCTAGGGCAGAAATAATATTACCACTAATATTAAAATGACCGGTGCGGATGAAATTAAGCAACCTTATGAGTGTATAAAGCGATCTCAAATACTATCTTATCATTTATATTAAAAAAATACTAATATAATGAAAGAATTATGAAACTCATTCACAATGGTGTAGAGTTTTTCATTAATCTGCCAATTGAATACTTAACCGAAAAAGCCTAGCTTGACCTTACCATTGACACCCATACGAAGAACCAAGCCTCTCCTTGCTATGCTGCATACTACTGAGATCCCATTCCATCATAATCAACTGACATAAACATTCCTAGAGACAAAGTCTTATTGTTAACCCTTGACTGTAGTCATGCACAGATGCATAGGGGGGGTTAACAGATGGGGATTCCTGCAGAATTTAATCTCTTTAATAGAGGACATAAAATTTTATCCAAGGACTTGTATAAAAACTGAAAATCCCCATAATAATTTACAGGTGTGCTGGGGTTCCGCCAGCGGCTCCCAAAGGAAGGCTAAAATTTTAGAAATAGCAATGTCCAAATATACTGATTAAAACTACCAGTCTGCTTTTAAAGATCCTGACTTAAAATCTTAAAGACATCAGACTGATTTATACCCATACGGAACAAGGCAAGAGGAATTTATCAATGGCTGATTTTAGAAATATGCGTACAACAATGGCTTCTCATGCCGACGCATCAATTGATTTGGGTTTGCGCAATTATATGCTCGGCGTTTACAACCTGATGGCAGTAGGACTTCTTATTACTGCGATTGCAGCCATGACAATGTCGTGGTTATCATTTAATAATTCAGCATTTACACAACTTGTTTACGGTTCGTCTCTGCGTTTTGTAATCATGTTCGCGCCGCTAATTGCTGTTCTATTTCTTAGCTTCAATATTCATAATCTGAGCACAAGCACTGCGCGAATATTATTCATCGTATATGCTGCACTTGTGGGTATCTCTCTATCGGCAATTTTTCTATTTTATACGATGACAAGCATCACCCAGACATTTTTTATCTCGGCCGCTTCTTTTGGTGCCTTATCGCTTTATGGCTATACTACAAAACGTGACTTGCGGCCAATTGGTTCTTTCCTGTTTATCGGACTTGTGGGCCTGCTGATTGTCAGTCTTGTGAATATTTTCCTTGCATCTAGCGTATTACAGTTTTCTGTATCTGTTATTGGTGTTCTCATCTTCGCTGGTCTGACAGCCTATGATACACAGACAATCAAGGAAATGTATTACGAAGGCGATACAGGCGACACGATGAATCGTAAAATTATTATGGGAGCGCTTAACCTTTACCTAGATTTCATTAATATGTTTGTATTTCTTTTGCAGTTCCTTGGTAACCGTAACTAAAAGATAGGATGCTAGAAATAAAACCCCGTTCAAAATGAACTACACCCTAAAAGTTGGATGCCGACTTCAGGGTGTTTTTCTATCGCAAAATGTGGTAGGTTGTTCAAGATTGAGTGTAAGGTATCTATCAAGAGATTAAGAGTTTAGTTAGGATATGATTGATAATCTGCGATATTGGTTTTTTCAATTGCATCAATGGATAGAAGTTATCGGATGCACGAAAAGTTGTACCTAGAAAGAGACATAGCTGCTATAAAAGCTAGTTCAAACTGGGAGGATTCTGCGAACAATATAATGCGAGAAGTTTACCTAATCCCAAAAGGTAGTTTACGGAGTGCGTAGACTTTCTTGACATTGGAAACTGGTGTAAGGTCAGGATAATTAAGGCAGCTCAAGCGTGTTAAAGCTCAATGGTAATAAGGTAGACCTCCGATACCCAGCTCTCCCTCCTTGCAATTCTCTTAAAATTTTTGAAGTACACATACAAAAGTTTCTGGATGAGTTTTAAGCCTATTTATCGTACGGAGAATTCGTATCTAAGAGATTGAAGATCTTAATCTAAAAGCGAAACAGAGCAAAAGAAGCCCAAGAGATTTTACAGCTAGGTTATCGCGAAATATCTTCCACTATCTAATCACAAAGTATAGAAAACAAGCATGCAGACCTCAAGGCTAAAATTAGTCGCATCTACGATCGTTATAAAGGATATTAATTAGGTATCCGCATATCACGGTAGATTTGTAGAAAGTAGGCAAGATGGTTAATCATAAAACAGTCCAATAGCTGATAGGAGCAAGTTCGAACTGAAGTTCTTGTACCCAGCTAGTTGATCATCTTGTAGCGTTTCTGCATTACTTGCATTCTTCACATTTGATAATGATCATTCGCTCATAAACTAGTTGATGCAAAAAACAACATAAACTAAAATGATGACGAAAAGCGTTCAGATAATTTTCATGAAATACCTATCAAAATGCGTAATATTTGCGATAGATTATGACTGCGTTTAAGCATATTCCCACTTTTAGAAATAATACTATAAACTCCTTGGTAATTTGATGGACCAAATATTTTTTTATTTTGAATAAGTGGCATTTCAGCACTGTGCAAAAAAATTGAGATATAACCTGATCATTCAGGTGATTAATAGCATAATCAGGCTATTTTTCTGCTACAATGATCTATTCATAATAAAACAGGATGGCATTTAATTCCTTTTTGTTTAAAGAGAGAAAACCTGATTTTTTCTACTTTGAGCTGTTTCTGAAGAAAGAATAATAATCGGTTTAGTAAAAACTTTCAGCAACCATATTAGAATTGAGGCTCTATTATCCCTTAATTATTACGCTAAATTTTCTTTGAGATCTAGCTTTAGGCAATGATATTTGAGCTTTTTAAATTTAAAAAAACCTACATATAAAATTTTGGGAATCTGTTTTTTTCTTGTATTCATGGAATGATGTAGAATAACGTTATTTTTTTTGAAAAAAAATCGAGCACAGCAGGTCAGATAGAAATAATGATGAATAGAATAAGGTGAAAAAGCTTTTATCTGTGCCATATCTTAAGCAGAAACCTTTCCGTAAAGGTATTGAGGAAGTGATTCGTAACTGGCGTGGTCATCAGCCTTTATCAGCCAACCGCGAGGGAGGCGATACTGTCATTGCTTCCTATAATATTCATAAATGTGTTGGCAGCGACAAAATTTTCGATCCTATACGAACCATCAATGTTATTACTGAACTTAATGCCGATATACTTGCATTGCAGGAAATTGATAAACGTTTCGGTAAACGAACTGGCTTACTTGACCTTGATAAATTAAAGAAAAAAACCGGTCTTGTTCGGATACCGATTGATACCATATCACCTCGTGGACAGGGATGGTATGGTAATGCACTGTTTTTCCGTAAAGGTGATGTCTATAATGTGCACCAGATTCAACTGCCCAGCATTGAAGGGCGTGGTGCACTAATTGTTGAACTTAAACTGCATAGCGGCCGTTCACGAATTATTGCCACACATTTTAGCTTGTTGCATCGTTCACGCACACAGCAAGCGGCAGCTATCTTATCCTTTCTCAGAGAAAGGCCAGATATCCCTACAATTATGGTTGGGGACTTCAATGAATGGCGAATTGGAAAAAATTCATCACTTAGAATATTTATGCCCTTTTTTGATATTGTTATGGACACAAAGCCGAGCTTTCCTTCAAGATTTCCGATCTTTGCTCTTGACCGGATTTTTTCTTATCCGCATGAGCTGATCAATTCAATAGAAATCCATGATAGCCCCCTTTCACGAGCAGCATCAGATCATTTGCCGATAAAAGCGCATATCAACCTTCTTGATGCAAAAAATATTTTATAGATAAGGTGAACCAAGCCATATGATTCGATCCAAAAGACGGCTAGTAAAACGGCGTTTCTTCAAATCTGCAAGCCTGACTTCGCTTGCATCTGCAATGGTTTTGTGAATTTCACTAGCTATCGCTTTTGAAAATTTCCTATCCATTATTTCGAGATCAATTTCAAAATTCAGGCGAAGCGAGCGCGGATCAATGTTGGATGAACCAACATAGGCCCAGTAATCATCAATTGAAATAAGCTTTGAATGGTCAAAAGGTCCGTGCGCACGCCAGATACGGCAATTATAACGCAGAAGTTGATCGAACTGTGCTCGCATAGCCCGATCAACAAGCTTGAGATTGTTGCTGTCTGGAACGGCAATATCAACTGTGACACCGCGCCAAGCTGCTGTCACCAGCGCACTAACCAGTTCTCTATCAGGCAAAAAATAAGGCGTCTTGATAAGAATATTATGCTCAGCAATTGAAAACGCGCCAACCAACATATGCTGGTTAGCTTCCATACTACGATCATAAGGCCCTGATAAGATAACCCGAGCAGTTATGCCTTCGCTAGGTTGCAAAGTTGGCGAAAATATAGACCAGATTTTTCCGTCAAGTTTTTCATTAGAAGAAAAACGCCAATCCTCCGCCGCGGCATGAAACAGATCTGCAACAACAGGCCCCTCTATACGGAAATGTGTATCCCAGAAAGCATCTTTGCCACATATTACCGAAGAAAAACTGGCCCGTATGTTCATACCTCCAGTAAAAGCATATTTCCCATCAATAATAAGGATTTTCCTGTGTGTGCGTAAATTTGCATAAGGAAGACGCAGGCCAATAATAATATTTCCATTAAATACCTCGACAGGAACATCATTCTTTTTCAGAATGTGTACAATACTGGGAAAAGAATGCTGTGCACCAACTGCATCAATCAAAACTCGAACTGTGACACCACGTCTAACAGCACCAGCCAGCACTTTCACGAATTTCTCGCCAATCACATCGTGATCAAAAATATAGGTTTCAAGAAGAATACTGTATTCAGCCTCTCCAATAGCACGAAGCATCGCAGCATAGATTTTATCCCCACCTCTTAATATTTCAACCCTGTTTCCACTCGTCTGGTTGCAACGGCTCACCTGATCACCCAGATGTTTCATAGAAGCACCCCGCTGCCCAAATTTTCTTTTGATAGCTGCAGCAGGAACCGTATAATCAACTGGATAAGATGCTGGAAAGTCGCTTATACCCCTGCGTTGAAGATTGACCGTTTTGCGTCTGATACGATTTATGCCAAGAATACCATAAATAACAGCTCCAAGAATTGGAGTTAGAATAATAACACCGACCCAGCCTATGGCCGTGCGCACCTCTTTCTTGGTCATTGTTGCATGGATTGCGGCACTAAGACCAAGAACAACAGATAAGACTGCAAGAATATAAGGCCAGTAAATTTTAATTATTTCCAACATCATAGTATTTCCAAGATTGATGCCTGTTATTTACCAGCAAAATAATGAAGATAGAAAATTTATCTGTAATAAAACTTACATTTGCAAATGAGCCATATATCAAGAATATAAAAAAGAGAAAAAACATACTATGTTAACAGAGAATTGAGTTTGATACGACCTTCCTAACATAACAGGTTTCGAGATTTTATCCTTTCTACATCTTATTTGATGAATCAGTTTTAAATTAAAATTGAATTTCCATTTTCTGAATAGCGACAAAATGTCTTGAAACTGAATATTCAAAATATTCTTAAAATAAGCTTTATTCTATATGAATAGCAGATAAAATTAATAATAATACATAATAAAATATTTTTTTCTTTACAATTGAAATCAATAATTCTAAACTTTTCTCGAGCGATAATGTCGTACTTTCCAGAATTTTCACCCTTCTTTACTAATATTCTTATACTGTTTATCGTATTGTATAGATTATTCACGCTTTTAATATAAAATAATGTTTTTATATTTTCTAGCTTCTTGTTAGTCTTCTTTTATTTACTGATTAATCTTATCTTCTTTTTAAAGCTGATTTTCTGCATCGGTTTTTCTGTTTTCTTTTGCGCTCATTATTGCCGGTATTATCATTTGCACTTCTCGACATTACTATTCTTATATTTAATAATGATTTGATTCACTATGGATTCTAGGATTACTTCTTAGAATCTATTTTATTTTTCAGAGAAATAATTATATGATTTCTCCTTTCTATCTGAAATGAAAAGGACATTTTATGGGATTTCACGGCATCTCTTGAGCTTGAAAATGCACATTCAGTGAGCTTCATCCCAGTTTTTTGCAGCTCGTGCTTCAACCTTTAACAGGACAGAAATATTTACAGCAGGCATTGCTGCTTGCTCCATAACATCGCAAACAACTGGTATTGTCTTTTCCACCTCACTTTCAGGAAGTTCAAATACCAACTCATCATGGACCTGTAACAGAAGGGCAGCAGAAAGCGCAGCTTTCTTCAATGCTCCATCCATTCTGATCATTGCCCTGCGGATAATATCAGCTGCTGCTCCCTGCATCGATGCATTGATTGCAGATCGTTCATTGAAAGCCCGAACCTGTGGATTAGACGAATTAATTTCCGGATAATGCACACGCCGTCCAAAAATGGTTTCTATATAACCATGCTCACGGACAAATGCCTTTGTCTTTTCTATATACCTCTGGATACTAGGAAAACGCTTTAAATAGGTACGAATATACTTTCCTGCCTCCTCGCGAGGAATGCCGAGCTGATTGGCAAGACCAAAAGCAGAAATACCATAGATGATACCGAAATTGACAGCCTTTGCCTTGCGACGAATTTCCGCCGACATATCTTTAATAGGGATATCAAACATTTCTGACGCCGTCATGGCATGAACATCAAGATCCTTGGAAAAAACTGCTTTAAGTTCTGTGATATCAGCAACATGCGCCAGAATCCGCAATTCAATCTGGCTGTAATCTGCAGAAAGAAGAAGATTGCCTGGCCCAGCAATGAATGCTGTACGTATCTGCCGTCCTTCAGCAGTACGCATAGGGATATTCTGCAGATTAGGGTCAGAAGAAGCCAATCTGCCGGTCGTTGTTCCTGCCATGATATAATTGGTATGTACACGTCCAGTCTTAGTATTGATATAACTAGGCAAAACATCCGCATAGGTAGACCGCAATTTCTTCAGTTGCCGCCAGTTAATAATTTTACGGGGCAGCTCATGTCCTTCAGCTGCCAGATCTTCCAATACTTGCGCCGACGTTGACCAGTGACCGGTTTTTGTCTTTAAACCACCTGAAAAATGCAGCTTACCGAACAGAATATCAGCAAGCTGCTTGGGTGAACCAATGTTGAATTTTTCACCAACAAGCTTATAGATTTCATCTTCTATCACAGCAGCGCCTTGGTCAAGCTCGCCTGATAATCGCCCAAGGATCTTCCGGTCGACCATAATTCCCCGTTTTTCCATCCGTGCAAGAACTTCAACCAAAAACCTTTCTGTCCGCTCATAAATACGAACAAGACGTTTTGCCACGAGCTGCGGTTTTAAAACCTGCCAGAGACGCAACGTAACATCGGCATCTTCTGCTGCATAACCTGTCGCCTGAGATAATTCAACTTCTGCAAAAGAGATCGGGACCCGGCCACTTTCTACTATCTCTTTATAGGTAATCCGCTTATGTCCAAGCCAGCGCTCTGACAACGCATCCATACCATGGGTAAGAGCCCCACCAGCATCCAGCACATAAGAGATCAGCATCGTGTCATCAAAGCTTTTGATGTCAATGCCATGGCGATGCATGATTAACCAGTCATATTTCATATTATGTGCAATTTTAAGAATTTCTGGATTTTCCAGAACTGGTTTTAACAAGCGAAGGGCATCAGCAGATTCCATCTGCCTCGAAACCCTACTTTCTCCCAGAAAACCTCCATTACCTAAAACATGCTGAAGCGGAACATAGGCAGCCTTTCCCGGCTGATAGCTGATGGAAAAACCAACAAGCCCAGCTATCATAGGATTAAGAGAATCTGTCTCAATATCAAATGCAAAGAAGCCTTGGTCAACCGATTCATCCAGCCACTGGGCCAGTTCCTCCACTTCAAGAATGGTTTTATAGCTATCTGTATCAAATGGCTTACCTAATGCCTTGCTTTGGCATAGCTCTGCCAAATGGCTTGGTGTTGCGACAGCAATATCAAATTTTGATACACAGGTACCGAGCTTATTAGCCTCTTTATCACCGATGTCTGTATCAGGTTCATGTACTTCTTCACCCCAGTCCACATCCACATGTTGTGTCTCAATTGTTGAAACATTTGTATCTGTTGCTTTAGCCACACGATCGATCAGCCTTACAAATTCCATTGCCTTAAGGAAACTAATAAGTCTTGGCCCGTCCTGCGGCTTTAGTACCAGACCATCAAGATCAGTATCAAGCGGCACATCTGAACGCAGTTTCACAAGCTGACGGGAAATCCTAGCTTGTTCAGCATGGGTAATGATATTTTCACGTCGCTTGTTTTGCGGAATTTCCTCTGCCCGTTTAAGCAATGTGTCAAGATCACCGAATGTCTCAATAAGCTGAACCGCCGTCTTGGGACCAATCCCAATAATACCTGGCACATTATCCGTTGAATCTCCTGTCATTGCCTGAAAATCTATCATCTTCTCTGGTGGTACACCCCATTTTTCAATAACCTCCGGTATGCTGATCTGCCTGTCTTTCATGCTGTCATACATAGATATATGATCGTTGACCAACTGCATCAGATCTTTATCAGATGAAATAATGGTAACATCCATTCCTGCTTGTTCTGCCTTCTGGGCATAAGTAGCAATAATATCATCCGCTTCAAAGCCTTCCTTTTCGATGCAAGGCAAATTGAATGCATGGGTTGCTTGGCGGATAAGGGCAAATTGCGGTATCAGATCCTCAGGTGGCTTTTTTCTGTGTGCCTTGTATTGTGGATAGATTTCATTACGGAAAGTTTTTGAGGAATAATCAAAAATAACCGCAAAATGTGTCGGAACCACGCCAACAGCAGTATCACGAGCATTACAAAGCAGCTTCCATAACATATTGCAGAAACCGGCAACCGCACCAACAGGCAGGCCATCACTTTTTCTTGTCAATGACGGCACAGCGTGATAAGCTCGGAAGATGTAGCCTGATCCATCTACGAGAAAGAGATGGTTGTTTTGCTTCATAAATTCTAAAATACCTCAGAAAAATAAATTCAAAGAGACCAAATTTGTTCGAGCTCTTTACTTATTGTCAAATTTTAATGTCTGTATCTTTGAAAGTTCATGGTTTTTGAATCATTAGATTTTTTTTGTTAACGGATATAACCGTTGTAGTTTCCCTTCCCATAACGGTTTTCCAATTATGTCAACGTCAGCAGTGCTTGAACCAGAGAGCTTTGTCACCAATCTTTTTCAACAGTTCTATATGCGCAGCCTGCTCCTGTTTAGTTAGCCGCAATGGCAGTGGGTGAAGACGTCGTTTTATATTAATAAGACCGGCGTTTCGTTGTTTTTCTGTTTTCATATGCGGATTATTAACTATACCATCCAGACTAAACACACCCTGTCTACCACCGATCAACTCAATATAAACATCAGTAAGAATTTCAGAGTCAAGAAGGGCACCGTGGAGTGTGCGCCTGCTGTTATCAATACCATAGCGTTTACACAAGGCATCCAGTGAATTAGGACCCATTGGATGTTTATGGCGCGCAAGCGCAAGCGTATCAACAATCCGATCAACACTGATCGGTAACTGTCCTATCCGTTCAAGTTCGGCATTGATAAAGCCCAAATCAAACATTGCATTATGTGCAACCAATCTAGCACCATCGGTAAAATCTAAAAATTCTTCAGAAATTTCAGGAAAAATAAGTTTATCTACAAGCTGCTCATTCGAAATACCATGGATTGCTAATGCATCAGGATGCACCTGCCGGCCTTGTGGATTAATATAAACATGGAATGTCCTCCCTGTTGGAAAACGGTTATCAAGTTCAATACAGCCAATTTCAATGATGCGATCCTCGTTTCTATTGAGTCCGGTTGTTTCCGTGTCAAAGATAATTTCGCGCATTGTTTCCAATCTCTTCAGATGTTATTTTAGCTTAGCATTAAAGCCATATAATACCAGGTCAGTTTTTTATCATGATATGAGTGGAAATAATATTTTTTACAATCTGGAAAATACAATAAATACAAAATATTAATTTAATTTATCTGGACATTGTCTGGAATTATTAAGTAATAATAAGAAGATAGTCCAGGTTACCCTAATCGAACTATTGCTATCAGAAATATAAAGCATGAAAAAAAGAAAATTTCTCTTGAGATTGATCCCACAGCTGAAAAATGGAAAAATAAAAAGTCTCAAACAATAAAGAAGCAAGACGGCATAGCTTCATAGATTAATGAGTTTAATGTTTTTAATACCTGGTATCTTTTCCAGCCTAAGGCCAGCCTCAAGGTTAGACATATTTTGATTCAGCCATGGTGATATAATTACTTTGCTTGATTATATTGTGTCGGGAGATTCACCGACTATGGCAAGTGGTATATCAGAACACATATTATATCGGTAAAGACCTATAATCATTTCCCCATCTTTGAGTTTCGCAACCATAATTTTCAATTTAAGGTGATCAAGCTTGCGATGATCATAATAATGCCAAACGCCCAGTGGAAGGGAGCATTCCTGGCAGAAAAGCCGGTAAGATTCAATACAGAATCGAGAAGAGGCTCAAATACTTCGGGCCTGATAAAGGTCTTTTCCTTGTCTGGCAACGGCCTTGCCCGGATGGCGGTAAAGCAAGGAGCTAAAACCGCATTAATAAGCATTACGCACTACTTCAATGCTCTTGAATTTGGCTAAGGTCGTCAAAGTCGGTTTTGTTATCTATACCATCCGGAAATTGCGGTACAATTATATAAGCAGCAATTGCCTCCACTGCTTCTGCAGCGCACGAACTACGGCTTTAAGACTACTATGCATTAAAGGCGAAAACGATGCTTTCCAGCCATGAAAAAGGCGATCTACTACTTTACTATGTCCGGTGTGATATAGAAATACTCCGACAAAAATAAAGAGGTTATCCATGATTTCGCGCAGGTACGGTGTGCGTGCTGTGCGCCAGAGTCCGGGTTCTGCGCTGGCCACGCTTGACAGATAACAGTTCTTGTTGGCCCACTGGGACACGGTATAGGGCGGATCTGGCTGTCCTGGCTTCATTGGCGTTAAGTGCAAAGAGCGCCGCGCCAGTGATATCGGGTTCGGCATGGAAGGTCATGCCTAATCCTCTTTCAGGCAGGGATCATCAGGAGCATGGAAGGGCACGGGTATACCGAGTGATTCCAGAGAGCGCCTCATGCATGGAAGCGTCCAGCGCCGCGATAAGGGGTACAGTATCGTAACCGACTTTTGCGGCAATAGCTATGGGCCAAAACGGGGAGAAAGGTTAAGCATTTGATCTCGGTGCGCGCGGCCAAAGGCGCGGGCTGCTTAGCGCACCTCTTCCCTCTCGACTGTCGTTTGACGCAGCTTTTCTAAGTTAATGCTCTCGCTTTCAAGCGCTATACGCATGCGTTCGAATTTAATCTCATATTCAGATTTTCCCGTTTCACCTTCTTCCTTGATAACGGCCTTGCGTTGCGCCGGGGGACTTAATAACTGCTTGCGTCGTTTTGGCAGCTCACGCTTCCAGAGCGCAGTTGCAACCTCTTCGTCAAGTGAATCATCATCAAATACGGCTTCAGCCAAACGGCCGTTGCGAATGCGGCAGCGCACAACATTATCAGATACCCGCATTTTTTGGCGAAGGCATAAACGACTATGCCTTTTCGGTCTTTGTAATTTACCACTGATATTACCCTGTTGCCTGCTCATGTCCAACAAAATTAATAAATATGATGACAATTAGCAAACGAAATGAACGGAAGTGCAATTCAAAGGCAATTTTATTTTTCTGACGCTAGCGTTTTCTTGCACTGGCTGGCTCCCCGCACCTCCCGACCCCGCGGGAAGTACCTAACACATTTTTTATTTCTCCTTTTATTGAGATATTTCGCATTATCATTGATATGGGAAGGACAAAGCATAAAGTTGTGGGGGGGGATGTAAAACGGTGCAGAGATGTCAATGCCGTGCTGATCTGGAGCGGCTATAGCGGTCAAACTGACGTTTGAGATTAACCAGCATGTGTTCCTGACTAAGCTTCACCAATGCATTTGAAATAACTTGTTGTACCATTGCTTCGGCAATCGTGGCGCCGGAGCCCTTATGAATAGGGCTGCGATTTTTACTAATACGGGCAAAGATATGCCCATCCATACCCAAATCTTTACGGTCAGGAAATTTTCCGCCACGAATAAAGGCATTCGGTAAAAGCTGTTTTTTGCCCCATATCCTGACCGTAACACCGATAGGAGTTTCCTTTGCCTTGAAAATCTTGAGCGGAATAGGAGATTTTGAGCCATGCACTGTGGCTTCAAGTAAATCTGCTGTTGCCATTGGCCGGATATAAATTCTGGCTTTGACACGTCTTCCCGGGATGGATGTTGCTTTCGCCACGTCACGTTCTGCCTGTCGTTCAAGCTGTTTGGCAGTGTCATTGACAGCATTGCGCAACGCCCAATTAAGGCGTGGAGGCTGCATCTGATCCAGCAGTTCCTTAACCTGTTTCAACTGCCATTTGGTATGTATGATGATTGCAGCGCTGGTCATTTTTTGTTTTTTCCCTGATTGGCTTTTTCGTTTGCTTCACCTTTCAGGTTTTTAAATCCAACTGGCTCTATTTCCAGAATCTGTGCGATTTCATCAGGCGTGAGATGTTTCTTAGGCTTCTCTGCCCTTGATCTGAATATGGCATGGCAGCACCGGAACGATGTAATCGGCTGAATACCGAATCTGAAACGATAACAAATGGCTCCTCCTTGTTTGAAGGATTAAACGAAAGAATTCCCCCATTATCGCTAGCGACTTTCATGTGGCGAGTGATTATTGCTTTCATAGCAATAGCTTCAGAAGATTACAAATCGCAATCAATATTTCAGATCATAGCTAAACGGTCAAGGCTGTATGGAAAAATACGCTGAATATGGTCAGTGGGGTAAGTGCAAATTGGGATAGAAAAAAGAGATTTGATCAGCCATAATAGGCCTCCTTTAAATTTTAAGTTGATGGCTGTTGGCTGCATCAGACTATTCGTATTCACAACCAGGTTGTTGTTGGTGAGCTCATATGAGGCGCGGAGACATCTATGTGGTTGAATCTTGATCCGACCAAAGGGAGGGAACAGCGTGGCCAGCGTCCAGTGCTTGTTGTGTCTCCAGACGCTTTCAATCATGCAACTGGTCTACCGGTTCCTTTCGACTGTTGCGATAGCGCATCCAGTCGAGTCTGGGCAGAAATATCTGACTGTTCGCATTGTCCAGCTTGATCTGCTACGGTTGTGGATAACGGAAGCTATCTCGCACGTCCTTCTTTTTGAATCGGGGAAAATTCGCCCGCTCAAGGTCTTTAAGTGACTGCTGTAACGCTTGTGCTGGAGTAAGCTCCCGCTTCCATAGTGTTTGTCTGCTGTGCAGCGCTAAAGCTTTGTTGTAGACAAAACTGTAAGAACCCGCAAAGCGGTGAATCTGGCGCTATTGCTGGCTGTACGGACTTTTGGTCTATGATCATAGACCATGAAATCCGTCATAGAGGTATTGTGTATTTCTCATGCACGTCCATTTGGTTTTTGTGACAAAATACCGTTTGTCTCATAATATTTCCGGTGCATAATGATTTTTGCTGTTGCCCACTTTTTAATCAAGAAGCATCACATATATGAACTTTGCGCGTATCAGCAGTGCTTGGATTTGATCATGGTTCTGACAGGTGGATAGGGATGCTATTGCATTACTTGCCTTTTTCATAACTAGCCTGTAAACTGAAAAATCATCACCACCTTACCGCTCATTTTCAGCTGCACCAAGCCATATATTTGGGTTACCCCAGCGGTTACCCCGATTTCATCACTGGAATTTTATGATTTGTCTTTTATATTTAAGTCTTTGATTTTATTGGTGAGCGCGCAGGGATTCGAACCCTGGACCTACTGATTAAAAGTCAGTTGCTCTACCAGCTGAGCTACGCGCTCCCCAAAAAGCAGAAAACCCACTTGGTGAAAACGATGCTAATTTTAAAGAGGCTATTGTATTAGGTCAATAGTATTTCTTCAAAAAAAGCTGCTGGATATATAAATATTTTAACATGATTTTGTGAAAATATCCAGTAGAAGTTAAGCTTATCTACTATCTCATCTGAGATTCATTCACCAAATATACGCCGGAAAATTGTATCGACATGTTTAGTATGATAGCCGAGATCAAATCTTTCGCGGATTTCTTCCTCGGACAATACCTTGCGGATATCTTTGTCTTCCAAAAGTTCTTTTAGAAAATCCTTGCCCTGTTCCCATGCTTTCATAGCATTATGCTGCACTAGACGATACGCATTCTCGCGGTTCATGCCAGCCTGCGTCAAGGCCAGAAGGACACGCTGCGAATGAACAAGCCCATGGAATCTGTCCAGATTCTTCAACATATTATCTGGGTAGATTAAAAGCTTCTCAATAATATCAGTTAGGCGGTTCAGAGCAAAATCCAGCGTGATGGTTGCATCAGGGCTGATATAACGCTCGACCGAAGAATGCGAGATATCCCGCTCATGCCAGAGAGCTACATTCTCCATTGCTGGCATGGCATAAGAACGAACCATACGGGCAAGTCCGGTCAGGTTTTCTGTCAGCACAGGATTGCGCTTGTGGGGCATGGCTGAGGAGCCTTTCTGCCCGGGGGAAAAATATTCTTCAGCCTCAAGGACTTCCGTACGTTGCAAATGGCGTATCTCTACAACAAGTCGTTCCATTGAAGAAGCTATGACGCCAAGTGTCGCAAAGAACATGGCATGACGATCACGCGGGATAATCTGTGTTGATACCGGTTCGGGCTGCATGCCCAGTGCCTTGGCGACATGTTCTTCAACACGCGGATCGATATTGGCAAATGTCCCTACGGCACCGGAAATAGCGCAAGTCGAAATTTCTATCCGAGCATTTTCCAGCCGTTTACGGCAGCGGGCAAATTCAGCATAGGCCAGAGCTAGCTTGATGCCGAATGTTGTCGGTTCTGCATGGATGCCATGGCTACGGCCAATAGTGATTGTATTTTTATGCTCGCAGGCGCGTTTTTTTAGAGTGGCGAGTAGCTTATCGATATCATCGAGCAGTATATCGCTTGCGCGCATCAATTGTATATTTAATGCAGTATCAAGCACATCAGAAGATGTCATGCCCTGATGGATAAAACGCGCCTCAGGCCCAACGAATTCAGCAAGATGGGTTAAAAAAGCTATAACATCGTGTTTTGCCACGGATTCGATTTCATCAATCCGTTTGACATTAAATTTTGCTGCCAATCCTTTTTCCCAGATTGTCTTTGCTGCCTCTTTCGGAATAATGCCCAGTTCTGCTAAGGCATCACAGGCGTGGGCTTCTATTTCAAACCAGATACGGAATTTTGTTTCAGGAGACCAAATGGCAAGCATTCTTGGACGGGAGTAACGTGGAATCATATTGTTTATCCTGTCTCGAACGCCGTCCTTCACGGCGCTGATTTACTTTTTATGTTAAGAAAGTATTGTATTTACCATTTTACGGAGCCACCCGCTTTTGTTGCTGCCTTGCGGATGGCAGAAATACGTGATGCATAGATTTTCGGATTGCCTCCTTTATAGATGGCAGAACCCGCTACATAAACATTGGCACCTGCCTCTGCTATCTGTCTAACATTATCAGCAGTAATTCCGCCATCAACCTCAAGATCAATCGGGCGATTGCCGATCATATCTCTGATCCGGCGGATTTTTTTAAGCGATTGCGGAATAAAGTCGTGCCCTCCAAAACCAGGATTAACACTCATGACAAGAATAAGATCAATATCATCAAGCATATATTCAAGGATATGCTCAGGTGTTGCCGGGTTGAGCGAGACTCCTGCCTTTTTGCCAACTGCACGGATAAGTTGGAGCGAACGGTGCAGGTGCGGGCCTGCTTCAGCATGAACGGTGATGATGTCGCAGCCCGCTTTAGAAAAGGCCTCAATATAGAGATCACAGGGAGCAATCATGAGATGCGCATCAAAGATGGCATCTGTCAAAGGACGAATCGCTTTGATGACATCTGGCCCAAAAGTGATATTAGGCACAAAATGTCCATCCATGATATCAATATGAATCCAATCTGCCCCGGCTTTGAGCACATCTGTCACTTCTTGTCCGAGCTTGGAAAAATCCGATGCCAAAATTGATGAGGCGATAATTAGGGGATGTGTCATATTGATGATCCTATAAGAGAGTACTTAAAATCTGATTTGGTTTTTTGACCAGAATCGTACTTATGAAGTATCTCACGCATGATGTTTAAGAAAAATTTCCAATAATAACATCGCGCACTTTGAAACAATTTTTTACATCTACAGTTGAGAGAGAAAATTCAAGATAGTAATTTTATTACTGGCAAGGATAATTGGAAGCAACTTTTTCCTACTGTCTCTTGTGCAAAAGCAAACCAATTTTAACTCAATCCCTGAAACTTATAGTTCGGAAGAATGAAAAAATAAAGCTAATTCACATCCGATTATAATAAAATGAAATAAAGTGAAGATAATCAGATATTTTTTTGGTGATGGCGATCTCTATATCAAGTATGTTTGCAAGGCTCCCCCGGACTCAGCCACAATAGGCCTTTTGCCCTAAACAATATACAAATTATCTGTGCCTGAAAGAAGATTGCGTTTTCTGCCTTTGATTGTTGTCTTGTCGCGGCTGATATGAATACGCAACCCACTTGTATTTTTATGCTTTATGTTTGGTAAGCTTGTCGGTGTTTTTCATTCTGAATGAGAAAAGTCTCCTGATTTATATCGACAATCGGAATTACAACGTTTTTTCTGATTAAAAGAGTGATATTGGTGGATTTTTTGTTGGAGAGGTAGGGCGACATGTTCTGACTGCTATTAAGCAGTTTGTGATTAAGATTGAAAACCATATAATTTCAGTTGATCTGGCTTAATATAAATATGAACTTCTTAAGTTATTGAGTCGTTATTGATGCTGCCGTAATTAATCATCAGTATTATGTGGGAGTTTTATTTTCTATCGATTGTGAAAGAGTTCCTATGTGGTAGGATTCATCGAGTACTATGTTCGTTTAGCTCTTTCAACAAAAAGTAGATCTGCTCATCTACTTGATACAGGAAAGCGCATGTTCGTGGTCATTTATAAATAACAGTGACAGTCGGCAAGATACTGAAATGCTATAAATAAAAAATCATTACATCTAATAAGATATGATTTTTCGAGCTTTTTTGTTGTGTATAAAAATTGTTCGCAATATATATCACGCCCCGTGATCAGTATGGAGGCTTTCTAGTGATGAGCGAAACAATTGATCTAAATAATTATTCTCTGTCTGAGGATGAACCTTTTATGAACGAACGTCAGAAGGCCTATTTTCGTTTCAAATTGATTTCTTGGAAAAATGATATTTTACGAGAAGCACGGGAAACACTTGAGAATTTGCAGGAGGAGAATGCAAACCATCCTGATTTTGCAGATCGGGCATCTTCTGAAACAGACAGGTCGATTGAATTGCGCGCCCGGGACCGGCAGCGCAAACTGATCACCAAGATTGATTCTGCCCTCCAACGGCTTAAGGATGGGACTTATGGTTATTGTGAGGAAACGGGAGAACCCATCGGTCTCAAGCGTCTGGATGCTCGCCCGATAGCTACTCTATCGCTCGAGGCACAGGAACGCCATGAGCGTCGGGAAAAAGTGTATCGGGAAGACTGATTATTTTAGGAAACTTAGACGCCTTTTTCTTTTGCTGTCTGTTTTTGTTGCAGAGAGATAAGAGGGGGGTGAAGTTTTTATGCAGCCGGTACCTATATCCATTCAAAAGTGTAGCATTTTGGCATCAGCCCTTTTTGGTATATAAATCTGCAAGATATTGAACAATATGTAGTCCTCCGGTCTGTTTCTGGATTGCAGAAATCAGAACATCAGCGGCAATACGTCCCATAACCAGAATATTAATATTGACAATTTCTTTTGTGTTTGCAGGCTGTTTTGTCTCAATGAAATTATGCCTATTGTGCATTTTTTATCGATGCTTCCAATCATACTGGTAGTAAACCTGCCAGGGGCAATAAGGCTCAAAACTATCGAATCTGGAAGATGGATCACTTCCAGTATCCGCGCCCGGTTAGGTAAACGATGGATGAACCCATATCCTTCTAAGGCTATGATCAAGCGCTTCTTTCATTTTGTCAAAGGAAGGATGAATGCCTGTTTCTTTTATGCGGTCATAAATAAATAACAGAAGTTCGTGTTGTTGTAAGAGTAAGAATTTGGAGAGAATTCCTCTATCATACAAAATAAATACAGAATGTATTTTATATGTTTTATTATTGTTCTGCAATAGTTTTAATAAAAGCCTAAAAGTAGATTTTTAAAATCCCTCCTTTATCACAAGATGCCGATCACTGCACTGTGATAAAGAGCAGATGTTTTATTTTATACTTTATATTTAAAAGTTATGGCTTATATGTTCCTCTCATATTTTATCGGCTACTTAGACGGAGCTGCAAGAACCTTCAAGAATGGGCGTAATAGAAAATCAAATATAAAGATACAGAATGCGCCGACAAACGATACCCCGAATATAATAGCAAGGATAGAAAGAAGCATGGCTGTGATAAAACGCAGCGCAACAAACCGGCTTTTGGACAGATTATGTGTGTCGTCTGCCCAAATTTTCTCTAGGCGAGACAGTTCTAGAACCCCGTTCTTCTGTACCGAGTACTGCACTGCAGAGAATGAAAATGCATTGCGCACAATTCCAAGGGCAACAGTTTCGTTAGTAAGAGGATCAATAAGTATGAATGCACCAAGAACGCGGCTGTCGCTGTATGGTATTGCAACCAATGGTTTTTCAAGATTGAGAAATACATGTCCGATTTCATTCGGGCCAAGATTTCTGGAAGGTTCACTACAATAAGAATGAATATCAATTTTTTCTTCTACGCGGACGATATTTACAGGAACAAGTGATGTCGCAAGTTTTATGAAATATCGCTTACCCGTAATCATCGGATGCGATGACATCCAGAGAAGTTGGCTTCTGAGTGTTTTCGATGGTACAATCGGGTTATCTTCTGATACAAGAACATCGCCACGTGATGTGTCAATTTCATCTTCTAGGGTCAGTATAGTAGCTTCTCCGGCTGTTGTATCACCTGTTTCTCCGGCAGGGTTATATATTTGTCTGATACGGCTTCTTTTACCGCTTGGCAAAGAGCGCACCATATCGCCTGTTCTGATAGAGCCGCTTACAACTGTACCACAAAATCCACGAAAATCAGGATTAGGCCTATTGATCCATTGCACGGGAAAGTAAAATTGGCCATTCGAACTGTCTGTATTTGCAGGTTCAACAGTTTCAAGATATTCAAATAGGGTAGGACCATTATACCATGGTATGTGGTCGGTGCGGTTGACGACATTAACACCAAGCTTGGCACTCAGAGGAATGAATTTGATTTCACGAAAATCAAGTTTGGGCAGCAGAGATTTATATTCACGCACTATACGATCAAAAACATTGTAATCAAAATTGACCATATCCATTTTATTAATAGCTACCACAATAGACCGGATACCAACCATGGATGTAATAAAGGAATGGCGTCGTGTTTGTGGCAGAACACCTTTGCGTGCATCAATGAGAATAATGGCAAGATCTGCTTGAGAAGCACCAGTAGCCATATTTCTGATATATTGTTCATGTCCTGGCGTATCGGCAATGATGAAAAGGCGTTTCGGTGTTGAAAAATACCGGTAAGCAACATCAATTGTTATACCTTGTTCGCGCTCGGCGGACAAGCCATCAACAAGGAGAGCAAAATTAAGATCATTATCTTCGACATTGAATTTCTTGGAATCCTGCTGAAAAGATTCCATCTGATCTTGAAAAATGGACCCTGTATCATGTAGAAGACGGCCGATAAGAGTAGATTTTCCATCATCTACTGAACCGCAGGTTATAAAACGCAATAATGAAGCATTGTTATGCGCTATTTGTGATGTTGTATTTATATGATCTGACCAATCAGTTGCAGCAGACATCAAAAATATCCTTCCTGTTTTTTTTCTTCCATGGATGCGCTACCGTCTTTATCGATTACGCGTCCCTCACGTTCTGAGGTGTGTGATTGGCGCATTTCCTGACGAATGGCGGAAAGATCGGATGCATTTGATAAAACTGCTCCGGTAAGAGGATAACATCCCAATGTGCGGAAACGCACATCAAGCTTTTCAATTTTTTCACCGGGTCTTAATTCCATACGTTCATCATCACGCACGATAAGAATCCCATCACGTCGCACTACAGGGCGTTTCTGCGAAAAATAAAGCGAAACGACAGGAATTTTTTCAAGTGCGATATAATCCCAGATATCATTTTCAGTCCAATTTGACAGTGGGAAAATACGGAAACTTTCCCCAAGGTTCTTACGGGTATTGAAAAGATTCCATGGCTCAGGTCGCTGGTTTTTGGGCTCCCAGCGGTGCTCCGGAGAGCGCAGTGAAAGAATTCGTTCCTTTGCACGGCTTTTCTCTTCATCACGGCGCGCCCCGCCAAAAGCAGCATCAAAGCCATATTTATCCAACGCCTGTTTCAATGCTGCTGTTTTCATAATATCTGTATATAGTCGGGACCCTGATACAAAAGGATTTATGCCTGCCTCGATACCTTCTTGGTTAACATGAACAATGAGATCAAGCCCGAGTTTTTTTGCTGTCCTATCACGAAATTTTATCATTTCCCTGAATTTCCATGTTGTATCTACATGCAGAAGCGGGAAAGGTGGCTTTCCTGGGTAGAAAGCCTTCATGGCTAGATGCAGCATCACCGCAGAATCCTTACCTATGGAATAAAGCATAACCGGCTTTTCTGTCGTTGCCACGATTTCTCTGATAATAAAGATTGATTCTGCTTCCAGGTATTGCAGACGAGTTTTCTGTTGCATTACGAAAAACCTCTGATATGCTTTAAGCGTCTGCTATCCGATGCTGTAATACAGCTGTATCGGAATTTTTGTCGGCTCTGATATGCAAACCGCATTCTTTTGCACTCCCTGTTTCCCACCACCAACGGCCTGCGCGTTCATCTTCACCGGGACGGATAGAACGGGTACAGGGAGCACAGCCAATAGATAAAAAGCCTGCTGCATGCAGTATATTGACAGGGACGCCATGTGTGCCAGTAAAGGTAATGATCTGATCGCGGGTAAAATCATAAAGCGGATTGATTTTTAAAAGTGCGCATTTTTTATCTAGGATTATAGAATCAAGGTTTTTCCGTTTTTCTGATTGACCACGGCGTAAACCTGTAATCCATGCCGCCGCATTTTTAAGTGCGCGGTTTAATGGTTCAACTTTGCGTACTGCACAGCAGTTTTTGCGCATCTGAGGAGAATAATAGAAACCATTGATACCCTGATCAGCAATAAGTGTCTCCAATGCTTGTTCATTCGGATAATATGCTTTTATACGCAGGCTGTATTTTTCCTCTGTATGCTGCCATAGCGTGTAGGTTTCTGGGAAAAAGCGACCTGTATCTAGGGTTACAATTCTAAAGGGCAACTTTTCAGTCGCAATCAGATGTGTAATCATCTGATCTTCGATGCCAAAGCTTGTTGTAAAAACAACTTCAGAAGAAAAATATTCCGCAACCTTTAAAAGCCGACAGACAGGGCTAAGCTCTGCAAATATATTGTTGAATGCATGTGCTGCTTGTTCAAGATTAACAGACATATGAGCAATCCCCGTTAGCTAATCAGTGGGAATAATCAACTTTGATAAGTTAAATACACGATGCATCTTAGCCTGTTTTATTTTTATTTGCGGCGTTAGCTTTTCCAAAAAATAACAAATGATCAGAAATGAATTTTTATACAATCCATTAACAGAATGAATTTAATCTTGATGAGGTCTGGGCAAGATAAAAAGCTATTATCAGTTGGTATAGGAAGTTTAGAAAAAGCTGCCTTTGCGCTGCCACCAACCGGTCTTTTTAGGCTTGAGCAGCTCTTTTCTCTCGTCTGTTTTTATTTCAGCAATACTAGAAAAAATTTCGGCTGTTTTGGCCTTCTTCCCACTTAACGAACCTGATTTCTCTATAAATCCCGTATCTGCTGCTATCGGGATATTTTCTTTTTTAGCAGTTTTTTTCTGTCGCTTGTGGGTGGGGCGTGTCTTTTCCTTAGCTTTCTGCTCAGAAATTTCAGTTCTTTTTCCCTTATGCTGGCTAAGATTTTCTTCTTTTTCAACAGGCAGCTTTTTTATTTTTATTCTGTTAGTTGCTTTCTTCTCCTGTTGAAGAGTTTCTATTGCCATAGATTTCTGTTTGAAATCTGCAGAAAATGGACCGACAAGTTCTGCTGCAGTAGTAGCGTAGGGGCTATGCTCGCTTTCAAATTCGGCAAGAAACGCTTTAGCAAATGAGCCTATCGGCTCTGCCGATTGCACACGGCAATCAAGATCATATTCACGATTATGCCTGCCGCCACGTCTGCCTCGGCGGCGCTTGCGCTTGCGATCGTCTCCACTATTTGCGGGAGAGGGGAATCTTTCTATTTTTGCTTCTGCTGGTTTTTCAGTGTCCTCATAAGCACGTTTAGTAGGACGTTTATGCCCGGGCTGATAATCGTCATCTTGGATACTTTCAGAGTCTGTTTTTTCATCAGTAGGTATTTTAGTTTCAGTGGCTAGCCCGCTCTCTGCCGGGGATTCAGTTTTGACACTAATTGTTTGCTCTGCAATTGAGCCTTTGTAAATTGCAAGGTGCTGGCTGCCAATTGTGTCATCTGCTTCTATATTAATAGTCAGGCCGAAGTATTCTTCAAGATCAGTCAGCACTTTGCGTTTATGATTAAGCACATAAAGCGCTGTGCTGACAGGAGTGCGCACTATAATATTATTGCTATCGTTCCGCAGAAGATATTCTTCAATGGAACGGATAATATGAATGGCAATAGATGATTTCGAACGGATATAGCCCGAGCCAACACAATGTGGACAGGGCTGTGTTGTATTTTCAAACACAGAAGTACGGATACGCTGCCTGCTCATCTCCATCAGGCCAAAATGTGATATGCGTCCGACCTGAATACGTGCCCGATCTTCTTTCAAACAATCCTTTAATTTTTTTTCCACTGCGCGGATATTGCATTTTTCTAACATGTCAATGAAATCAATAACAATAAGTCCAGCAAGATCACGCAATTTTAGCTGTCGCGCTATTTCTTCGGCCGCCTCGAGATTGGTTTGCACGGCCATTTCCTCAACCGAATGTTCCTTGATTGATCGGCCTGAGTTAACATCAATAGCAACAAGTGCCTCTGTCTGGTTAATCACAAGATAGCCGCCTGATTTTAGGCTAACTTCCGGTTGCAGCATATGGTCAAGCCGGCTTTCAATACCATTGCGCGCAAAAATAGGCAGTTTATCGCGGTAAGGCTGCACAACTTTTGCTTGGCTGGGCATTAGCATGCGCATGAAGTCCTTAGCTTCACGATATCCTTTTTCACCGGCTACCAGAATTTCATCAATATCCTTGTTGTAAAGATCACGGATCGAACGCTTGATAAGGCTGCTTTCTTCATAAACAAGCGACGGAGCAATAGAATTAAGTGTCAGATTACGCACATTTTCCCAAAGTCGCATGAGATATTCATAATCACGTTTGACCTCTGCCTTGGTCCGGTTCGCACCTGCCGTACGCAAAATGATACCCATGCCTTTGGGCACGGAGAGATCTTTGAGAATCTCCCGAAGACGCTTCCTATCAGCTATACTCGTAATCTTGCGCGAAATGCCACCTCCGCGAGCCGTATTCGGCATCAGAACAGAATAGCGTCCGGCAAGTGAGAGATATGTGGTAAGAGCAGCTCCCTTGTTGCCACGTTCCTCTTTCATAATTTGGACAAGCAGAATCTGGCGGCGCTTGATTACTTCCTGAATCCTGTAATTACGGCGCTGGACTCGTTGTGTTGGTACTTCTTCCAATGCATCTTCAGCGCCAATAAATTCAACTGTATCTTCACTATTGGTATTATCCACAGCCAAGGTATCATTACGATCACTATTAGGATATTCAGATACAACATCAGAAACTACTGTCCTTGTTCTAGACTTCTCTTTGCCGAGCTTTTTCTGTTCTATCTCGGAAATAATAAAATCACTATTTTCATTATCTAGCTTTGTGGCCTGTTCCTCTGCTTCCAGAAGCGCAAGGCGATCAGTAACAGGGATCTGGTAATAATCCGGATGAATTTCAGAAAAGGCGAGAAATCCATGCCGATTTCCGCCATACTCAACAAAAGCAGCTTGCAATGAAGGTTCTACCCGCGTGATTCTAGCAAGATAGATATTACCCTTTAACTGTTTTTTATGCTCCGATTCAAAATCGATTTCTTCAATACGATTACCGCGTGTAACAACAACGCGTGTTTCCTCTTTATGGGAGGCATCGATAAGTATTTTATTTGACATTTTGGGAAGTCCTGACGGCGACAGGCCATATGGATCATACTGCGACCTCTGAAAGGGTAGCTGCTTGTAAATGGTGTCTGCCAATAATAAAAAATCTTGCCTGTCCTGAATATCCATAAGCAAGATGCATCTGCTTGGTGGCAGGTATGCTTATTTTCATCCATTGCTGGTCGTTCTAAACGCACCATAGAAACAAGGCTCTAAGTAAAATATTTTGTACAAAAATCCGAAAACGGATCGATGAATTTTTTAGATCAAGAAACACGCCAATTATAATCTGTACTTAAACCAACAGTTTCTTGACATGTAGTTATGCATTTCTGAGGATCAGAAATTTCTGATAAAATCTGAAGAAAAACCTTCTTAGTGAGTAACTAATCCTAAGCGCACAAGCAACCTGATCTAAATATCGTTTTTAAGCCGGACTATGTCTTATGACAAGGCATAATCATCTAATATTTATTATTAATCCATATTGTTTTCTGATGAAGGATTAGGGATGAAGGTTATTTCTTGTAAGGAGTGCATGCGGGTTTATTTCTAGCTGCCTGTAGAGTTTAGTGCGTATTTTGAGGGGACTATGGTAGGGATCGCCTTTCATACAGCGTGCGCTGGTTACCTTCGGGCAGCAAAGAGTGCAGGCATCGCCTTAAGCCCGGTTCTCTTGTTGAAAACTCATCTGCCTTGGTGGCCAGAACCAGACGCATTGTCCAGGCCAGACCATGACATCGGTGTCCTTGCCCCATCTTTCATAAAAACTCAACACAATAGGCATAAACCACACACAATCTTAAAATTATGCCAATTCTCTAACCATTCGCCCGCTCGCTATCACAAAACTCCAAAAAATACCAAAACAACACATCAAAACTCAATCAACATGCCTGCCTTTATCAGATAATATAAAAACATATTAATATGCTTTTAATATGAGATAAAGTTGTCAAACAACTTTAATAGAAATATCATTTTTTTTAAAAATGGTTTGAAGTTCACCTTGCTGAAACATTTCACGCACGATATCACAGCCCCCGATAAATTCACCTTTGACATAAAGTTGCGGAATTGTCGGCCAGTTGGAATAATCCTTGATACCCTGACGTAACCCATCATATGAAAAAATATTGATGCCTTTGTAATCAACACCCAGATAATCAAGAATCTGTACTACCTGTCCAGAAAAACCACATTGAGGAAAATCCGGTGTGCCTTTCATAAAAAGCACTACATTGCTAGACTTCACTTCAGTATCGATAAAACCATGTATAGAAATCATTTTGTTTCCTTAATTGTCAGCCGGTTTTAACAGTTACCGATTATAAATGGGAAGGAAGATTATTTGAGCATATTTATTCTATCGTGCATTTACAAAGACATAGCTTCTGCATAACAGCACAGGAAGTATATGGTGATAAAACAGAATAGTCATTTCCGATGAACTTTGTTTAGTGAGCTCAATCGGGTATATCAGTTTGCAGCACCAATGCATGCAAAGCATTCCCAATATTACCCTTAAGAGCTTTATAAACCATCTGATGTTGTTGAATACGGCTTTTACCACGAAAACTTTCTGCTACAACTTCTGCTGCATAATGGTTCCCATCACCGGCAAGATCACGAATGATCACCTTGGCATCGGGTATGCCCTCGCGAATGAGCCTCTCAATTGCATCCACGTCCATTACCATTGGACTTTCTCCTAATAAGTTAGTGCTTTTTATTATAGTCTGCGACTAAAACAATCAACCAGAATTATTTTGTTCCATATAATCAGGAAACCAGCTTTCATAGGCATGGAGCATTTCCAAGACCGGCAATGTAAAACAATCTTTGACGGAAAGGGCTTTGCCACCAATTAATCCCAGAAGACGTGCGGAAATAGCGAGATTTTTTGCCTTTTTTATGATAGTATCAACTCGGTTTTGATCAACTGCTATAATATAGCGGCTCTGATCCTCTCCAAAAAGTATGGCATGGGATGGCCCATCAGAAAGTTCAATTGTGGCACCGTGGCCGGATTTTATGATCATTTCAGCAAGAGCAAGTGCCAAGCCGCCGTCAGAAATATCATTGCAGGCATGGATGTAGCCATATTCAATATGTTCCCGGATAAAATCACCATTACGCTTTTCGATAGCGAGATCTACCGGTGGTGGTATTCCTTCACTTCTGCCCAGAATATCACGTAGATAAATCGATTGGCCCAGGTGTGTTCCATCTCCGCCGATCAGAAGAAGGTAATCACCTTCTTTTATATTACCGATTGTAGCTATATTTTTCCAGTCAGCAATAAGGCCAACACCAGCTATTGTTGGCGTTGGAGGGATAGATTCGCCGTTTGTTTCATTATAAAGTGAAACATTTCCCGAAACGATGGGAAAATCCAGGGCCCGACAGGCATCACCGATACCTTTGATCGCAAGAACAAGTTGCCCCATGATTTCTGGCTTTTCCGGGTTTCCGAAATTGAGATTGTCAGTCGCAGCAATAGGTGTAGCTCCACTTGCCGTAATATTACGCCAGCATTCTGCAACAGCTTGTTTTCCTCCTTCATAAGGGTCTGCTTGGCAATAACGGGGCGTTACATCGGAAGAAAAGGCAAGAGCTCGTTTTTCATCCCCTTCAATACGAATAATTCCGGCATTGCTGCCAGGGCATATAAGAGTATTGCCTTGGATAATCGTATCATACTGTTCATATACCCAGCGGCGCGATGAATGGTCAGCAGAATTGAGGATCTTCAACAGAGACCCACCTAGATCATTCACTTTATCGACATGTATGAGATCAATTAATGCTGGTTTTATGGGCTCTATCCATGGGCGGTCATACTCCGGTGCCTGATCACCTAGTTCCTTGATCGGCAAGTTGGCAACTTCTTCTCTCTGATGCAGGATCCGGAATCGCAAGTCGTCCGTAGTTTTACCGATAATAGAAAAATCTAGACCCCACTTACAAAAGATTGTCTCGGCTTGCTTTTCTTTTTCTGGCTGTAGAATCATGAGCATTCGCTCTTGACTTTCAGAGAGCATTATTTCATAGGCAGTCATGTTGGTTTCGCGCACCGGCACCCGGTTGAGATCGAGTTCAACGCCGAGGTTACCCTTTGCGCCCATTTCCACAGCGGAACAGGTGAGGCCAGCTGCACCCATATCCTGAATAGCAATAACAGCACCGCTATCCATCAGCTCAAGGCATGCTTCAAACAGGCATTTTTCTGTAAATGGATCACCAATCTGTACAGCCGGACGTTTTTTCTCATTTTCATTATCAAATTCTGCCGAAGCCATTGTTGCTCCGCCGATTCCATCACGCCCAGTCCGGGCACCTAGATAAACAATAGGAAGACCTACGCCTTCAGCTTTTGAGTAGAAAATACCATCAGTGCGGGCAATGCCAGCTGCAAAGGTATTAACCAGAATATTGCCATTATATCGCCTATCAAAATTTACCTCTCCACCTACTGTTGGCACTCCAAAGGCATTACCATAATCAGAAATGCCGGCGACAATACCACCAATCAGATGACGGGTGCGCGGATGGTCAGGCATACCTAAACGCAGCGCATTCATAGCTGCAACAGGACGCGCACCCATGGTAAATATATCCCGCAAAATGCCACCCATGCCTGTTGCTGCTCCTTGATAAGGTTCAATACAGGAGGGGTGATTATGGCTTTCCATTTTGAAAACAATGCAATTGCCATTGCCGATATCAACAACACCAGCATTTTCACCCGGACCCTGAATAACGTATTTTCCTTCAGTTGGCAGAGTCTTCAACCATTTTTTAGAAGATTTATAGGAGCAGTGCTCATTCCACATTGCCGAAAAAATACCAAGTTCGGTTAATGTAGGTTCTCGTCCTATCAGACTAATAATACGCTGGTACTCATCTGACTGCAAGCCATGAATACGGACAAGTTCTTCATTAATAATGGCATGATTGCAAACAGTCATCCGTATATTGCTCCAAGTCCCTACTATAATGCGAATGCCTATCGTCGACAGTTTTACCTGTCTTCGAAGTGGATTCCTCAACTATTCTTTTACAGGCCAGAAAAGAATGCCCAAAAATACAACAGAAACAATAACGAAAAAATTTTCATGAAGTAATTCCCAATGCAGAAGTAAAGAGAACTCGTCCATCCGTGCCACCATGGGCGGGTTCAATGAAATTTTCAGGATGAGGCATCATACCGAGCACATTGCCCTGCTTGTTGATAATACCAGCAATATCGTGAATCGAACCATTCGGATTATCTTTCTGGGCATATCGGAAAACTACCTGGTCATTATCCTCAAGCCGCTTCAGGGTTTTTTTATCAGCAAAATAGTTACCATCATGATGGGCAACAGGACAGCGGATAATCTGCCCTAAACTGTAACCGCATGAGAAAGTAGTCTCTGCATTTGCCACTTCAAGTCTAACTTCCCGACAGATAAATTTAAGCGAAGCATTACGCATCAGTGTTCCTTCGAGCAGACCGGCTTCTAGCAAAATCTGAAAACCATTGCAAACACCAAGAACCATAACACCTTTTTCGGCTTTTTCACGAATAGCCTGTATGACAGGCTGGCGTGCGGCAATTGCTCCGCAGCGCAGATAATCTCCATAGGAAAAACCGCCAGGGATAATGATCATGTCAACATTTGGCAAAGCTGTCTCTGTCTGCCAGATTTTATAAGGAAGATAGCCGGTAATCTTTTTCAGCGCTGCAACCATATCATGATCGCGATTAAGACCAGGAAACTGGATAATTGCAGTTTTCATGGAATGCTACCGTTTCCGAATCAGAGAAAAAACTCGATATAATAATTTTCAATAACCGTATTTACTAAAAGTTTTTCGCACATAGTTTCTAATTGCTTTCGAGCTGTTTCAATATCATTTTCATTCAAAATGATATCAAAAACCTTACCTTGGCGCACGGATTGTACATTATTGAATGCAAGGTTACCCAGCGCACTAAGAATAGCCTTTCCCTGAGGGTCAAGAACACCAGTTTTCAGGGTAACGGTAACACGAGCTTTCATTATCTATTTCCTGTTCTATAGAACGGATACGTTATTCACGAGAACAGGTCCTTTAGGGCGAGGGAGCTCATTCTCATTCATAATGCCGAGTCTGCGGGCCACTTCCTGGTAAGCTTCAATCAATCCACCCATGTTGCGGCGAAAGCGATCTTTATCCAACCTCTCATCGGTCGCTATATCCCAGAGACGAGCTGAGTCCGGCGAGATTTCATCAGCCAGAACTACACTCATCATATCACCTTCCCAAAGGCGACCAAATTCTATTTTAAAGTCTATAAGCTGAATACCAACAGCGAGAAAAAGGCCCGAAAGAAAATCATTGATACGAACGGAAAGCGCCTTGATCTCCTCTAGCTCTTGCGGACTTGCCCAACCAAAAGCAGCGATATGCTCCTCAGAAACCATGGGATCATCAAGCTCATCTTTCTTGTAATAAAACTCAATCACCGAACACGGCAGAGGAGTCCCTTCCTGGATTCCAAGACGTTTGGCAAGGGAGCCTGCAGCTACATTACGTAGAACAACTTCGAGCGGTATGATTTCAACAGAACGGATAATTTGCTCACGCATATTAAGCCGTCTGATAAAATGAGTAGGAATGCCAAGCCGATTGAGTTGAGTGAAGATATATTCAGAAATCCGGTTGTTAAGCACCCCTTTGCCGTCAATAACCTCATGCTTCTTTGCATTGAAGGCTGTTGCGTTATCTTTAAAAAACTGGATGTAGGTACCTGGCTCAGGTCCTTCAAAAATTATTTTAGCTTTGCCTTCATAAATACGACGACGATGATGCATTATAAATTCTCTTGAGAATGAGCGTGATGTAAAGTCGATTGTGCACCCATCAATTATAGCAAATTAGAACATTTCTCAACCACTATTCGTGAGTTAATGCACTGAAATTAGTTTTTGTAGGGAAGATTTTAATGGCGTATGCTTGATTGTTGCTGGAGACGGCATAAAGTTATTTTTGTATAGCGTCTTGATTTTTTAAATTTCTTTCTCTAGGAATGGAGTTTCTTAATAGGTTCTATGGCTTATTTATCCACTTTAAGAATCTGTTTTTATTTTTCTTCTGATATTATACCAGCTTCACGGTAGCTGGAAATACACTGATGGCAACGACCAGAATCGAATCAAGCCTGCGTGTCAAAAACCATAAGAAGATTTCTCTTAGACTAGAAGCAGGTATTCTGCAATTCTTCTGAGATGAAACAGAAGGCAGTCAAATCAATTGGATGGTTACGGTTCCATCATTTCTAGAAATAATAACATTTTGTGATAATCAAAAAGAGGTTGCTGTTAATGTTCGGAAAGCCATTGAAGAAGCTATAGCAGCACATTATGTCATAAACAAACATATCCCTTTAACCTTGAAAGAAACCAACGGTAAAGGGCGCTGTATTGAACAGCCTATAATGATAATACTGAAATGTTTTCTTATACCATGTCTGTAAAGATAAAGATTACAAAAATATTCATTCCTTGGCGCAATTAATACGCCGTCTTGGATGACATCGTGAGCCAGGTTGAATCTGCATTTAAGACTGTGGGGTCTCCAATTTCAGTCAGTATACCTGATTTCAAATTTAAGGTAGCTTAATCTAATAGAATTGAAGGTATCTTCTATGTAAATAGCGGTTATTTTGTTTTTCCTTTAATGAGAATGATAAGACCGTTGATTGCTTCCACGCCTAAAGCTCCACAGAGGAACCCTGCAAGGCCTGTTATTTTTTCCGGGATCACATGACCTTGGTTGATAAGATCAAGTTTTTCGAGGCTGTGATAAAGTGTCAGTGCAACCAGCTCAGCGCCGTAGATAGCGCAACATGCTCCAGCGATCCATTCAATGACGCGTTTTGTCCATTTTCGCTTAGGTTCATTGATTTGTCTGACCAGAGCCCCGAGCGCACCTGCCAGGGCTGTTGAAAGGATAGCCCATAGAGTCATTATCCATTCATGGTGCAAGTTCTTTTCCGGCATTTTATTTTTCCATTTTTTATTTTTGATCAAAATGACCTGTTGCAATAATCCAGCAGGACAAGTCAGGCTCATTTTTGATCATTCTTGCCGGATTTTTTGTCTTCAAGGGATTCTGCCATCCCGAGCACGAGGGAGGCGCATTCATCTGGTAACCCACCAAGGGCAATACACAGATCAATATCGTTAAGCTTCGATACATCCCCATTGATTCTCTCCCGCTTTTGATAGGCAATGACTGCACCTTTCAATGCGACCTTGCGACCAATTCTCTGTCCATGGAAGAAGCCGCTTGCAAAGCCGACTGCAAGACATGAGATAATCAACCCCGCACGATACAGAAAAAGCATCACGCTGTTTTCCTTCGTATTTGGCGAATGAAATACAAAGTGCTAATAAGACAAACTATTAGCATTGCAAGACTTGTAAGTCCTGCTGTGGCCTCGGGAATAGGCCCAAGTGTTTCGGGCTTGATAAAAACGTTTTCGTTATCTAATAGCGATTTTGCGTATCCGGATAACACAAACTCGCTCTTGGCCCAACGGCCTATCTCGGATGCCTGACGGTTAATAAGTAAATCGTTAGGCTGCTTGTGAATCATTTTCATACCTCTTACAGGTTTGATAACGCCAGAACCCCCGGTCAAACCGTAGCCAATTGTCCAGATACAAGATTTATCCTGATAAGCTCCAAGGTGGCATCCTTCCCATTCCTTGAGCTTTTCCAAGCCATATTCATTCGTTTTTTTGCGCATTGCCTTTTTCTCCAATAAAGAAAGCTTCTAGGCAGGTATCCTGTTCTTGATTTGTGAGAGTTCTGCTTAACGATATGTTCGGCAAAGGCCTCAGAGCCTATCCCTCTTGCTCTTTGGGGATGTGGTGTGCTTGTGTCAATTCATCGATAAGCGGATAATTGCGCCAGAATGATCTGGCCTTGCGGATATCAATCAGAACAGCAGCCCGCTCTGCCCGATTTTCAATACTTTGTCAGCGAAATCATAGGTGATGCTGGTAATCTCCTATTCACCTCCAAAACAAAATCCGAATTTAATGCACAGTTAAATCGGTTCACCTTGATATTTCTGCTATCGCATACTGTTTATTTTTTTGCTTTCGTTGAGAGCGTATGTGTTAATATTGCTATCCGTCAACCCCATAGCAGATCTATAGACATCAATGACTTTCAGTAGGTATGAAATCTCAATCATGCATTCGTTATTAGGTAATTATTTTAAATAATTCAGGATAAAAACAAAAATAATATCGACTTTAATGGCAGGGAAAAATCGTTTTGAAATCAAATGCTTGATAAAATTTTGGAATGTAATAAGATCATAATATTAGAAGCTTTGGGATTGTTTGAGAGCAGAGCATCAGTGATGGTTATCCTCTCGAATTTTTCTATTTTGGGTATACGAAGAAGTGTTAAAATCGGAAATTTTGATAAAGGGTATCAACAAGGACGTCTATTGCTTTTGCTTCGGTTCTAAAAACTACTATTTTTTGGTTGATGGAGGGAACAGATTCAGAATAGAGTGATGATTCTGATGCTGAAAGAAAATACGTTTCCCTTATCAGTTGGGTGAGTACAGGGTCGGATGTTAGGGCACAAGGGAATTGCAGAGGTTTTCAGATTTTCCTATTATTGTTGGCTACGATCTTCCCAAAAGAGATTGACTTTTCTTGCACGTTGATGTTTTGTCAATCAATAAGGTCAGCCCGCCGGTGTTTTTATCAAAATTATGTGAAATTGATCTCGTCCCAAATACTTGTTTTTCTATTATAGATCAAACAGTAGTAAATGCCTATAAATGTTAATATAGGCCGAAGGGAAATTCACAATCCCAAGCGAATTTATACCAGAAAATAGCATCTCCAAAATTTTAGAGACAGATTAGGATCTATAGCGATCGTCTCTAAGCGCACTGTAATTGATTATGTAGAGAGCGTTTTTGTTTGTTAAGGAGAAAAAATAATAGCTACCGTGGCATTTAATGTATTTGAATTTATCTAAAGGGTTTATTCAGATTAGAATCTAAAGTTGCGATAAATGAAAGGGGATTCGGTGCCAATTCGATAATTTTGGATCTCATTATAGTTGGCATTATGGGAATGGCTATTAAATCCTTTTTGGGCGGTTAGATAGTTCCAGCCATAATTAAATTTGTGTCGTTTTCACTTTGCTCCGGTGGATTTTCATTATACAGGATCTTTTATCTTAAAGAGATATAGCTATATACATAGTAATTACTCTTATAATCCCACTTTCCTATCTCCTCTATGGGTTGCATGCCTTCCTGCCTTCGCCCTCAAATATGCACCATCCCTCATGAGAGCGAACTCCTGTCAGTGGGTTCCTGCTGCACAATCACCAAACACTCCGAGACGACACACGAAGCTCCTGTAGGGGAGCTCACCATACCGGCCCCATCCATTGCATCATGCCATTTCATCATTAAGGAGCAGCAATCGCTATCATCCCTGACAACCCCATGGGAAACCAGAAGATCAGAAATCGCCTTTTCATAATTGCCAAGATCACGCATCCGTCTGTCCGGACGCTTTAAGACAATCAATAGGCTGTAAGCAGACATAGCTTTGCGGTGAACCTCTCCAACACAAAGCGAGGCCTCTCGAACCCAAGCCTTGTAACGGGCTGTTCTATGTCGGCCCTTCTTCATACCACCATTCCTATAAAGACCATTCACTGATGGCGGAAATGGAAGATCAAGCTTCAACATCAAAATACCTCCTGGCCCGCAATAGGCTGTTTTAAACTTTCCAAAAGCTCAGCCATGCGCTCAGTTGATACAAGTTTCACCTGGGAGCGATCCGGTTCTTCCGGCGTGGTGAGCAGCTTTTTTGCGTAGGAAACACTGGCACGAACCTGCTGTTCCAGATTTTCACAATATTGGCGCAATTCAGCAGTCGAGGGAATGAAGGTTTTTGACAAGCCATCTGCCCGTCCAAAAATAATATCTTCAATCGCTATGCGTAAAATCTCATAAGGAAAGCCATTCATCACCATCTTGTAAACCGAAGCCATCACTTTCATATCATTTCCACTCGCGTTTGCCTTGAGCGCGTTAAACAAGATAGCCAGCATTTGAGAAATTTGCCCTTGATTGGCTACTAAGGAAAGGTGGGTACTCGTTGCATCGATCATCTGCATCAATCTTTCCTTTTCCCTCTTCGTCAGTCCACATTTTGCCCGAAATACCATCGGATAACTCGACTCCATTCTCTGTTTGAGATCTTGCGGCATCGAGTCTTGCATCGATTTCAAACAGAGCTTCGGTAAAGCTTGGCTGTCTGTTTCGGCTTCCGGTATGGACACTGCCTCCATGGCTCTTCTCCTCCTTGATTTTTTGATTGTATGGACTACGAACCCAATTCCGCCATGTGGCTTGCCAATCAAGTTTTGTTGCATCCTTGCCGGCTTTAGCTGTCCAGTAATCCTTGAAACTGGAAAACAGCTTTTGCGCCTGTGAACCTGTGAAACCTTCAAATGAGGCTATAGAAAAATCAGGCTTAAAATCATCGGGTAATCGACACCCTCTTTTGGGGACTCTTTTTGGGAATACGGTAGTATTCCTTTTTCTATTTATATATGTATCTGTATCTGTATTAACGCGCGTTATGGTAGCATTTGCTAAATCTAACACATTGTTTTTATTCAATTCATGTTCATCTTTAGATGAATTTGCCGATAGTTTCCCAAAAGTTTCCCGTGAGTTTTCGCCAACTTCCAATAAATTTTCCGCGCGGCTTAAACCGCCTTTCGAACCATTTCGGCGTAACTTCTCCAAGATCTCCGCAGATCTTCCAAGCTCAATATCTGTACGCGAATTGCTTAACGTATCTCCATTGACATTAATCTTTCCCGCTAAAACAAGCTGACGACGTAACAACAGCCATTTCTTGACGGTACAACCAAGAACCCCAGAAATATACCGCGCATCATCTGGCAGTC